>JAGLYR010000147.1 GCA_023132135.1 Candidatus Eiseniibacteriota bacterium
GGGGTCGATTTCGACCGGAGGCGTAGCCGATCTCCGCTGAGGATCGAAATCGGCGCCGCAACGAAGTCCAGACACATCCTGCGACACTCGCAGCAGGGATTCATAAATAATCCAGGCTAGTGATAGCGTGCTTGTTGAATTGCTCTTCGAAATGTTGTATAATGGAGTTGTGCGGATGCATTTGCCTGGATCATGCCCGGATCCGCCTGGATCCAGGCACAATCCAGGCTATGGGGAGGGTTGAGCAATGAGATGGATGACACTTCTGGCTGTTGCAGGAATTCTGGCCGCAGTGGCCGGGGTCGCGAACGCGACCCCCTACTGGAGTCCTGAGTACATCCAGTCCCTCAGGGACAGACCCGTTGTCAAGAGCGAGACCCATGAATTCCTGGCGTGGCAGTCCCGGGATCATGACTACATGCTGGAATATGAACGGGTGGTCCAGTTCATCGCGTCGCTTCAGGTTATGGACCCCGAGGATCCCGACTACGGCGGACTGCGGGAAGCCGAACACATGCTGAATGTAATCCAGACGGACAACACTTCCGAGCTGATCTGGGTTCTCAGCCGCTACCGGGAGATGACGGGCGATACGCAGTATGACGACCGCGTCCAGGCGGCATGGACGTACGTCATGAACTCCCCGGCATACCTGGAAGAGGGCGGCTCGGCCGCGACTACGGGTTACTATCGCATCTACAACTGCGGCTGGGCCCTGAGAGCAGAGATGAAATACCGCCAGGTGTACGGTGACGATACCTACACGGACTACGCGGACACGTGCGCAACCTACCTGGTCGACCACAATCTTCAGCTCACCGTGGATCCGACCTACATGATCATCAACCCCACGGTTCTGGCCTGGGCGGGCGGGAATCTGTACGCCTACGGCGTGGATCGGGAGAACGAAACCTATCGCGAGTACGGGATGTTCCGGGGACGACGTGTAAAAAACTGGGTCGCAGCGGATTCCCTTCTCCTGGGCAAGGAAGCCTGGGCCATGTCCGGCGGTGCGATCATGTGGGGAGTCCTGAACTCTTACTATCAGTACTATCCTGACAGTCTGGAGATCTGGGCGGGCGCGCTCGGACCCCATATGGACACCTATTCCGATCCCGGGCAGTTCCAGAACGCCTGGAACGCCTGGTATTCTCTCGGTCATCTGGCAGCGGGCGAGACCCTGAACAGCCCGGACTATCTGGCGAACCATCATGCTCTGGTGGACACCCTTCTTTTCGAAGACGGGGACGACGACGGAGGCATTCCGGCCAAGCCGGCGGATACCGATGACATGGACCACGCCTGGATTGCCAACTACCAAGCCTTCATGGGGCTCGATGCCCTCATCAGCACAACCGACATAGCGTGGAACACCCCAGGAAATGGTCTTAATGTTGTACTTGAAGACAACTGGCCTAACCCGTTCAATCCATATACGACTATATGCTTCTCTATTCCTAACGCGGGGAGCGTTTCTCTTCAGGTGTTCAGCGTCGAGGGACGGATGGTGAGGACGCTCCTGGACGGCTACTGCCAGGAGGGCCACGGGGTCGTGTCGTGGGACGGTCTGGACGAATGCGGCCGGACCGTCTCCCCCGGCGTGTACTTCTACAGACTTGCCGCAGGCGGCGAGGCCCTCAGTCGCAAGATGGTGCTGGTGAAGTAGAATGTATCGAGGTGAACCCGATTGAGACAAGTCCGGCCATCCAGTCTGCTGATCACGTTGGGGATACTCGCGACCTTGAGCTCCGCAGCTGCGGGTGAGACGCTCATGCTCAGGGTCACATCCACTCCCTATGAGATCGCGCGGCTGGATTCCGGTTTCGATCGCGTGTCGATGGAGGGCTTCTCACGTTCCCTGGTTCCAGGCAAACCGCGGTTGCCCGCCAGAGTCGTCCACGTTCCTCTCCCGCCCGGCGTAAGGGTATCGTCCGTCGAACTCGCTGCTTCGCACACCGTGCTGCTCCCCGGCCGCTATCGCGTGGAGGCCGCCGGGCCCATGACTCCAGCGGGTGCAGATCCCCGGGATACGGAGGAGTGCCTGGAAACCTGGTCCGCCAATCACGAGAACACCTACGGATCCAACAAACCATGCCCGCCTTCGCCCATCGAACTGCTGGGCCAGAGCGCCAGGGGATCGGAGGTCTTCGCTCGTGTGAGATTCTCACCTTTCCGCTACCGTCCCCTCTCCGAAACACTGGAGCTCGTTGAATGGGCCGACATCGTGGTCCACTACGAACCACTGGACACGCCACAGCCGCTTTTCACGAAGAGGAGTACGGGCGCCCGCGACGGGTCCTTCCCCTACGTCATTGTCACTACCGATTCACTCTCTGCGGCCGTCGACACCCTGGTAACGTGGAAGACGTACGTGGGGCTGCCGACGCAGGTGGTCACGGATTCCTGGATTGCATCGAATTACGCCGGTGAGGACATCCAGGAGAAGGTCCGCAATTTCCTGATCGACAAGTACACGGACTGGGGCATCCAGTGGGTGCTGATCGTCGCAGACAGTACCGCAGTCCCGATGCGGGCCTGTCATCCCGTTGCCAACAGCCCGTACGGCATACTCCCCACGGACTACTACTACGCGGATCTGACGGGCGATTGGGATTCGGACGGCGACGGGTACTATGGCGAATACGGTAACGACGACTACGACTACGTCGCCGAGGTCTTCGTGGGGCGGATCCCTTTCGGGGAGTTCGACGCCGTGAAGTCCGTTTGCGAGAAACTGGTGGCCGTCGAGGCCGACACCACAGACTGGAAACACGATGCCCTTCTCATGGGCGCGATCCTGAATTTTGAGAACGAGGCCCATATGGGACGGCCCCGAACGGACGGGGCGGAACTCATGGAACAGCTCCGGACCGACGTTTTCCTGAACGGAACCAGACACACGTTGTACGAGAAGGAAGGCATCGAACCCTGCCCCTACGAATGCACGTGGCCTATCGAACTGTACCGGGTCCGGCAGATGTGGAGCGCCGGAGACTATGGACTGGTCACGTGGCACTCTCACGGGCTCTTCGATGAGGCAAAGCGCAAGTACTGGGAATGGGACGACGGCGACAGTATTCCCGAATACGCTGAGCTGGAGCGATTCCCATTCTTGTGGAGCCAGGAGGCCGATTCGCTGGACGACGAGCATCCCGGAGTCGTTTTCGCTTGTGCCTGCGACAACGGGGATCAGGATGAGCCCGTGAATCTGGCTTTCGCACTTCTGAAAAACGGGGCTTCCTCCATCGTCGCGGCAACGCGTCCCGGCTACTACACCAACGGCTGGCTGGACAAGAGCGACGGCGGCATTGCGTCTCTCGACTATTATTTCTTCGACGCCCTTGTTGGTGGGCAGAAGGTCGGCGAAGCCCTGTTCACAACCAAGGAAGTCTACGCGGATAGTTTCTTCTGGTGGGATGTCGCCTCTCATCAGAACATGCTCACTTTCTGCCTCTACGGAGACCCTGCTTTTGTTCAGCCCGGGATCGGGGCCCTGACACCGGAAATCGTGGTCCAGTCCCCCGCGGCGGGTGAGAACGGCATCCCCGTGTGGTCCGGAATTGAGATGACCTTCTCCCGCCCGATGAAGGCTCAGACTATCAATGGGAACTCCTGGATTGTTACAGGGCAACGGTCGGGTCCCCACTGCGGCGTGGTGGACTACGATCCGGCCACACTTACGGCTCACTTCGCCCCGGAGCAGGAATTCGCTCCCGGCGAGCAGGTAACCGTTGTCCTGACCGACACCGTCATCTCCACAATGAGTCTGCGACTGGAGCATCCTTACGTCTGCGGTTTCTTCACCCGATCCTTTGACGGGACCGGGGACTTCGCGACCGCCGACACACTGGAGATCGCCGGGTATCCGTCTGCCGTGGCCGCCGCGGATCTCAACGCAGACGGTTTGCCGGACCTTGCGGTCACCCCAAGTCAGGGCCATCAGGTCAGTGTTTTCCTCAACCTCGGCAACGGGCACTACGCCGGCGCTGTCGACTTCCCCGGTGGGGTAACCCCGGCAGCCATCGCACCCGGAGATCTTGACGGGGACGGTGCGGTCGACCTGGCTGTGGCCGGCGATGGGACCCTGACCCTTCTGTTCAACGACGGCAACGGTTCCTTTCCGTCCCAATCCACCTACACCGTCGGCGACAGCGCGTCTGCCGTGGTGGTAGGTGAGATCGACGGTGACGGAGATCTCGATCTGGTCGTGGCCGATCGAAGCCTGGACAGCGTGTGGGTGTTCTTCAACGAAGGCGACACCCTGAGCGCGCCGACGGTCCTGTGGGCGGGCGCCCGGCCCACTGCCCTGGCGTTTGGTGACATTGACGGCGACGGCTGGATGGACCTGCTCTGTGCACTCCGGGAGAGCGATTCGCTGGCGGTCTTCATCAACGAGGGCGGGAGCTACGGCGCCAGAACCACAGTGTTGCTGGGAGGACCCTCGAGCGCTGTCACCTGCGGGGACCTGAACGGAGACACCTGGATCGACGTGGCCGTCACCGATCCTGCTGCGGATTGCGTCCGGGTCTTTCTGAACCAGGGCGGAGTCCTGCTGCCGGATTCAACCTACAGTACCGGGGGCGCGCCCCTGGATGTGGCCATCAGCGACTTCGATGGCGATGGGGACCTTGATCTCGCAACCGCCGACTACGGCGGGGCCGGCGTGACAGTTTTCCTAAACAATGGAGACGGCTTTGTCCCAACGGAACGTCCCGTTGCCGCCGGGGTGGCGGGTTTAGCCGTGTGTGATTCGGACAACGATTCCGATGTCGACCTGGTGGCGGCCCTCGCCGCTCCCAACAGCAATGTGATGGTGTTGCTTAACTCATCTGATCCGACGGCCGCCGACGAGGGGAGCGGAATCTCCATCTCCCGCCTAGCCCTGCACCAGAACACACCCAATCCGTTCAACCCTGTGACCGAAATCCGGTTTGACCTGCCCCGGGCAATGCCGGTTTCCCTCGCCGTCTACGATGTGCGCGGCCGCCTGGCCCGCCGCCTGATGAACGCGAACCTGCCTGCGGGCGCACATCGGGTTGTCTGGGACGGCCACAACGAGCATGGCCGGCAGGTCGCGTCGGGAATCTACCTGTACCGGTTGGAAACAGGTCGGGAGACGTTGGTGCGAAAGATGGTGGTCGTTCGGTAGCCCGCGCCCTTTGTGGTCTTCGTGGTTCAAGCTTCGCCGTGCTTCTCGCAGAGATCCAGCACAGCCGCCTCGATTTGCCCCGCCACGTCATCCACCGATGCACTCGCGTCGACGTGTCTGATCCTGGGCCCCGTCAACGATCGGAACACGGCCGCCACCTTTTCGAGGTACTCCTCCCTCTCAAAACCCGTCGTCCCCTGCCCCCGCCGGTTGACGCGTCCGAGTCCGGTCGCCGGATCCGTGTCCATGATGAGCCACAAGTCGGGCTCCGGCGCAAAAGCCTCGTTCGCCTCCCGGACGCCATCCGGCGTCATGCCCTCCAGCACACCCTGGTACGCCACGCTGGAGAAGTAGTACCGGTCCAGGACAACGATTTCCTTCTCCTTCAACGCGGGCTTGATCAGTTCCTGGATGTGCGCCTTCCGGTCGGCGATGAAAAGATCGACTTCTTCCCTGGGGGACAGGGATCGTTCAGATTTCGACGCCTCCAGAATCCGTCTCCCGTGGGGTCCCCCGGTAGGCTCACAGGACAGGGCGACGGAATAGCCCCGTTTCACGAGGGCGGCCACCAGCCGCCGCGCCTGTGTGCTTTTCCCCGTACCGTCGATCCCCTCAATGGCGATGAGGAGACCTTTGCTGAGTTGCATACTCACACGCACCTCCAGTTATCCCAGCTGAGACCGATGGCATTGTTCGTGAACGCGGAATCAACGTCAAGGCAATTCCGTTTTTCCGGTTTTCCCCTCTTGCATAGGACTGCACCCTGTTCTACTATGGACCCGGCTTCTTGTCTAAGCATCTGCAATCGGTGATTTTGTTTCATGGGGACACTCACCCTACTGTGGAGGCATCCATGAGCGCTGCACGCGCAAGTTCCGGACTCGCACTCATAGTCATCCTCATCGCATGCGCGGCAACACCTGCGAGTGCAATGCCGGATTCCAGCACCGCGTACCATGCAATCACCGGGATTAGTCCTACCCGAGTCGCTGCCGGCGATGTTGTGACAATTCGGGGTGTCGGGTTTCCACTGGCGCCCTGGAGAACCCGGCTGGAGGTGGACGGCCAGGAAATCCCCTTGCAGCATTTCAAGATCGTCTCGCCCGCCGAGATCCACCTGACACTCCAGGCCGGTGGAGCATCGGGAACGTCCCGGGTCCCCGGGGAACGGGAACACTCGGTCGTCGTGTGGGTGGATGAACAACCGTCCAACACCGCGATCTTCACGGAGATCGGTTGGGGTGTCGTGACACAGCCACGTGTCTTCATCCCCATACTCGTGTATCTGGTGCTTCTTGCCGGAACGCTGCTCCTCCAGGGCGGCGGCTTGTTCCTGAGCGCCACGGGCAATCTGAGCCTGTCGAAAATCCAGATGGGCATCTGGATCCTTCTGTTCAGCTTCTCCTACGTCCTTCTCGCCTCCATCTGGAGGGACTTTATCCCCGTGACTCCGGGAATGCTCTGGCTGTTGGGAATCAGCTCCGCCACTGCGGTCGGCGCGAAGGTCATCGCCAAGAAGAACGATCCGGACCCGCCCCTGCGGAGCCGGGCCAGCCGCATCTGCTCGGAGATTCATCCCACGCTCGGAACCTACAAGTGTGAGATTCACCGGTGCCAGGCCATGCTGTGGACGTTGATCGTCCTGGTGGTCTATGCGGTGCAGCTCATCTCGACAATGCACCTGCCGGACATCCCCGGCGTACTTCTAATCCTGATGGGTGTGGGAAGCGGGACGTATCTGGGCTTCAAGTACCCCAAGACCGTCGTTCGCGCCCGGTCCGAGAGCAGCGCGCGGAGGCCCGAGCAGTCCGCAAAGGTGTGGAGGAAGCGGCCGCGACGGCGCCCGAGCGGCACTTCCAGCGGTACTTCCAGCGGCGCTTCCAACGGCGATAAAAAGTAGACGCTGTCATGGACACACGTGGTTCAGGCTTTTTCCTATTGCTCCTCGTCACCTGGATACCGTCTTGTGCTCCTCCCCCACCGTTGGAGTATGTTCACGAGGAACCGGGGCCGTCCGACCATCTTTACGCCGATCATCACATCCTCGAGATTGCTTCGCAGGTTCAGGACATCACGGTGCGCGCTGTTTCGGAGGCTGTTGTCCGTCTCGATCGCGGCACTCCGGACTATGGCCCCCTTGAGTTCACCAGCTCCCTCGGATTGAGACTGACGTACAAGGTCACGGCGGAAGATAGGCTCGACCATCACAGGATCACACTGTCCTCAACCCGGCCCCCTCTCTCCGACGCCGCCGCACTGAACATGCTCCGTTTTGTTGCCGACCTTCTGGGTGTCCAGGTATCCGAAGCCCATCGGGATGACGACCGTCGCTACGTCCTCCCCTTTGATCTCAACCGCGAAGGACAGACCGCTCTGCTGGATAACCTCCAGACCGCGTTTGACCAGGATGACATCCTCCTGATCTGGAAACAATCCGTGCTCAATCAGGTGTCCGTGAAGCCGATACGACTGGAATCGTTATATGACCAGTAGGCCGTCGGGTCAGGCCGCTGCTTTTGTCTTGACACGACGGCAACGTTTTCATATTCTTCGAAGCTAAGTTGGGGAGTCGTCTAATGGCAGGACTGCAGACTCTGGATCTGTCTATGGGGGTTCAAATCCTCCCTCCCCAGCCAGAAAAGCAGAGATGAAGGAAACACGCGGCCCCATCGTCTAGTGGTCGAGGATAGATGGTTCTCAGCCATCAGACCGGGGTTCGATTCCCCGTGGGGCTGCCAGCACGCGTATGCGCCGGGCGATTATCGCCCGGCGTTTGCGCGTGCTGGCGGAGAGGTGAGAGGAGAAAGGTGAAAGGTGAAAAGCCCCGCAGGGGCTCCGCCCACAAGAAATCGGTGTTATGTCCCCGATTACGGGTGGGCTGCTGATTCCAGCTCGGCTACTCCTGAAGCACACGCAGTAATGCGACGGGATCCACAAACAGGTTAAAGCCCTCCCGCTCGTTTCCGTCAAGTCCTCTGGCATTCGGGACGCTGGCGCGGTCGTATCGGAAGCCGGCTACCCGTCCATAGCTCATCCCCAGACCCCATCCGGAGGTCGTGCCGCAAATGTCCCCGTCTGGGTCTCTGTAGATTCCTCTTCGAAGTGTGATTACGTTGGCCAAGGTCACCTCCCACCCCGTGGTCTTGACGGTTGACTCATCCGAGAGCTGCGATTCCTTCCAGTCCCATGTCCTTCCGTAGGAGACGAGGGGGCTGAAGAACCGCGCGGCCCACCCGAGACCCATGTCATCCAGAACGGCCCTGATGCCCGGAGGAAACCCGATGGCTCCGCGAAGCGCCCATCCTTCTAGCTTCTCATTCGGCAGAGGAGCCGTTTGCTCGACATCAATGAACGCGATCTCGGCATCGTTGTAGCCCTTCCTTCCCTGCCCATAGCCGGCATCCAGCCGCAGTCCCCCCAACGGATCGAGAAAGCCATCCAGCGGAGGAAGGAGTCCATCAAAATCGATCGAGTTGTAGGGAGTCACCCGCGCCAGGAATCCCCAGTCCTTGGCATCGCCTACTGCTTTTGCTCCCTCGCAGGTCCACGCTGTAGGTTTGGCAAGAACAACATGGACCTTGTGAGAAGCATACCCGAGGCTGAGGTCGCCAAACCGACTGATGTGGGGGCCGTCGGCTCCCAGAAGCCGGAGCATGCTGTCGACCAGCTCCCCTACACTCACACCGATTCCCCAGGACTTCGCCTCTTCCCACGACGAGAAGAAATCGCCGGGTTCGCCGCTCTCGCCCATCGCCTGCCATATGCCGTATTCCAGTCTCGTCTTGCCGATGTCAAGGGGACGACCTGCTAGATGCAGGGTTGCTCCGAATGCGCCGACTGTGAAGCGACTCGTCTTGAGGTACACGTCATCCGCGAGACTTGGGATGAGCTGTGTTCTGCCCCAATCGTACCGAAGGCCATGGTGATAACCCAGGAGCGCCGGATTGGCCCAGTAGTTGGGATCGCCGCCCCAGAAGACGGCCGTCCCAACCCTTCCCATACCGGCCGCCCGAACAGAGGGATTGATCGCGAGACATGGAGCGGCGGCTTCAGATACGGCCTCCGACGGCGCGGATGCCACCAGGAGGAATCCTATGACGATCGCGGCCACAACGAGATGCTTATTTCTGTACATGGCAACCCGCTTCATACCAGTAATTCGAGTAATCCGGAGTAATTCGGGACAAAGCCGCTATTAGCAGAATTCGTTACCCACCTTGGGATTACGACCTTTCGTTCTTGGCCCGAGCAATCGTCCCAGCATTTTCTCCAGCCAGCCGCTCTCCTGTGTTTCCATCCGCTCTCAAGCCTACCTGCATTCCTCAAACAGATCAAGAACTTGTGGATCATGTTCGACTCCCTTGACTCTGCCCCTCGCCCATTGTATCCTTGATGCGTCGGAGGTTCCCCATGTCCGCATCGCCTCGTTCAATCTTCGTCTCTGCTGCACTCATCGTCCTCATTCTGTGTCTTGGCAGCTGCGCCAAGGATGCCACCAAGCCCGAGCCTCAGCCGGAACCCCATGCACGCTCCACGCTGATGGGTACCATCGAGTTCTTTGCCCAGGCGCATGAGAACGAGGATATCGAAGCCTACACGGAATGCCTGCACCCAGAGTACGCCTTCTGGTTCTCAGAGGATGACCGAGATGATCCTAACTGGGGCTGGCAAGACTGGATCGGCACAGTTGAAGATGTCCAGGTCACTGCGGCCATGTTTGAAGCGGAGAGCGTGAGGGACATCCGTATGACCCTGACGAATCTGATAACGAACCCCGACTCACTGGGTTTCTACGTGGGAGGAGAGACCCGCAGCAAGCACAGTTTCACGTATTTCTGGGCGATCTTCGCTGCTGACATCCACGTTGTCGAGGAAACGCAGGATCAGGAGATCGATCGCTGGGTCGACGGCCGAGCGCACATCTTCTTGCGTCCGGATCCCAACGAGAGCAATCTCTGGACCATCTGGAAGATCGAAGACAAGGGCAACGAGCACAAGGGCACCGAGGACACCTCTTGGTCTGGAATCAAGGCACTATTCCGGAAGTGAGGTAGCCGAGAATGATGGCCGGGAGAAAGCACCAACTCACAGTCCTCTGCTTGATGGTTGTGCTTGCTGGCTGTTCGAACGAGAGCCTGAAACTGCCCCCCATAAAGTTACCTGTCATCGAGCCCGACCGCACGACGATCGCCGGCCTGTTCGACGTCTTCCAAGACGCGCACCAGGATCGTGAAATCGATTCCTTCGCAGAGTGTCTGCATCCCGAGTACATCTTCTGGTTCTCCGAAGATGATCGGGACAGTCCCTCATGGAACTGGAACGACTTCATCAACAAGATCGAAGACCGGGATGTTACTGATGAGATGTTCGAAGCCGAGATAGTGACGGACATCCAGATAGACTTCACGAATCTCACTTTCGATCCCGACACGCTGGATCTCTGGATTCACGAAGATACGGGAGATCCAGAACCGTTCACGTACTACTGGGGCGTCTTTGCAGTAGACATGCATGTTGTCGAGCAGACCGAGGATGGCTTGATCGATCACTGGGTGGATGGCCGTGCCCGGATGTACGTTCGGCCGGATCCGGCGTTCGAGGGCCTCTGGACCATCTGGAAGATCGAGGATCTGGGCAACGAGCACAAAGCCACCGATGACACCTCTTGGTCCGGAATCAAGGCACTATTCCGGAAGTGAGGTTCTGATTCGCCTTCACTCCTTACTCGCAGGCATCTCCCCACACACCTCACTCAGGAACGTGCGCATCATCACGCGCACCGAATCCCAATCACACCAGATAAGCGGCCAGCCGAAGTACGCCGTGCTCCCGAGATCCGGGTCGCCGGAACTGTCCACGATCAGGGCAGCGCAGTCGCCCTGCATGACCTGGGTGGAATCCAGGCCCGGCGGCACGAAGTAATCGAACATGTACAGGGCGCGCGCGTTGACGTACGGGTTGATGTTGTCGGATTCGAGAACCTCTACCTCCCAGAGATACGTCGTGTCCGTCTCCGTGAAGTAGGGCCACGTGTCTCCAAAAGGAAGATCGGGGTAGACGCCGGGAATGGCCGAAATGGCTCCCCGAAAGGCATCGTGGCCGACGATGAACAGCTCCCGAATGCCGAAGGCGGTGTAGCTGATGGGAATGTTCTGGTCCGGCCGGCAGATTTCTTCGCGGTACAGGAAGGGGTAGTTGGGCCGGCCCCGGCAATCCGGGTCCAGGGACAGCCCCGGCACCTGGCCGATCATGATCACGTTTCCCCCGACCTTGACGTAGGCATCGAGATAGCGGTTTCCCCTGTGGAACAGCTCCCGAAGACAGCTGCCCTCCTCGTCATAGAAATCGACGTACCAGATGATCGTGCGGTGCCGCCCGGCCAGAGAAACGGGAGGCGCGTCCAGCTCGTGCACCAGACAGTCCCACTCGGTGAAGGGGTATCCGGAGAGAATGTGGTCGAGAAACCGGGCCTCGGTCTCGTCGGCATTATGACCCTCCCAGGAACCGAAGGAATGGGGAATGCCCGATGCCTGCGAGTCGTCCACCAAGAGCAGCGCGTACGTGTCACCCGTGTTCGGCCCCGCCTCTACCGTGAACTTGAACAAGCATACCGATACCTCACCCAGCTCGTCGATGGACTGCACGTACAGGACGTGGTTGCCCAGCTCCGGCAGGAACGTCCCCCCGTTCTCGGGATACTGTGTGGAACCCGAGTACCATCGGGTCCAGACCGTGCTATCCTCCAGCGCGTACCGGTATCCGGCAACCCGGGCGCCGTACTCCGATGCGTCGGCCTCCCACTGGAATGAGATCGGCACGCCGAGAAAAATCTCCGCCACGCGGCCCACGTAGTACGGCCCGCCATTCACCCTATTCTTCCGTGTTCCCAACACCCCGCCGTGGATCGTGATTTCTGCGGACCGGATCAGAACCGGGTCGAAGCAGCACCAGTTCTGGCCGGGCACCAGGATCTGTTCCATGGCACCGGCGTTGTCCTTACCGACGACGGCAAAGGAGTTGTGGCGGCCGGTCTCGGGGAGCATTCGCGCCACTCCGGAGAACACGACATGCGTGCAATCAGCCCCGACCCGCGACCAGGTCGAGTCGACGGCGAGCATGATCCCCCCGGGGTTGATCTTGTAATAGAAGGAATCCACCGTCCCTTCGTCGGGATCGAAACTGGTCCACTCGAAGAGAATGTTCGACCCGGTGGCGCTGCAGTAGTTCCGGTCACAGGGACCGCGCGTGATCGTCGTCTGGGGCGCCACAGTCTCTGCCGTGAAACTGCGGTGGGCAGGGGTGGGGTCGTGCATCCCCCCGTCGTCGACGGCCTTGATCCAGAAGGTGTGAAAACTCGCGTAGTGGGACCAGTCATCAGAAGAGGGAACGCAGCTGTCGGCCGTCACCGCAAACGTGCTCCCCGTCCCTGTGGTCCACTGCCACCGGGTCGTATCCTCCCAAGCGAAGTAATACCCAACGACCTGGCCATCGGAGTCATTCCCAAACCAGCTTATGTCCACGCTGAAGGAGGTGATGCCGGCGTGTGGGGGCGCGCTGGAAAGCAACGTCTCGGGGGCCTGGTTCGGAATCTCGTTGCCGAACTCCGATTGCGTGCAGCCGCAGACGAGAAGAAGTACGGCGAGAATGCAAACCCGACCATGCTGCTCCGGTGCCGTCTTCTGCATGAGAGCCAAGGGTATCCTTCTCCGCCAGGGGCATTTCGGCACAGAGCCCCTATTAGCAGAATTCGTTACCCACCTTGGGATTACGACCTTTCGTTCTTGGCTTGAGTGATCGTCCCAGTGCTTTCTCCAGCCGGTCGCTCTCCTGTGTTTCTATCCACTCTCAAGCCTACTTGGATTCCTGAAACAGATCAAGAGCTTGTGGATCAATCTGCACCGCTGTCCCGAGAAACCCTCATCAAAAGCAGCATCTTGACTTGTTGGACCGAATCGACTATAATTATATGTGACAGATGACGTTCCGATGACTGTGGTTCCCAGTGACCCGGGAGGATGTCATGTCTGCGAACCCCTCCACCCACCGTCCCGGCCGAGCGCTCCATGCCGCGGCCTCGTTCCTGATCCCGGCGGCACTCCTGCTTCTCCTCACCCCAACCGACGCCGGGTCCCGCTTCTGGCCGAACAAGGACTGGGAGAACCGCAAGCACAAGCTGAAGGTCTGCCTCAGCGATCCTCGCGGCCGGTGCCCCGCCGGCATGGCCGACTCCATCAAGACTGCCATCGCCATCTGGGACAGCACGGGACTCACGTGGCAGTTCACCTGGACCGACAGCTGCGATTCAGCCGACATCAAGATCCAATGCAAGGTCGTCACCGGCCTCGGCAAGTGCAGGCAGCATCCGAGTGGACTCTCGGGAGGAACCTACACGATCGATCGCGCCACCATCGACATCAACCCCTTGAAGGACTGGGGCTGGTGCGACGACAAGCAGGAGATCGTCGATGTGATCATGCACGAGCTGGGCCATTGCGCCATGCTGATGGACATCAATACGAACGATCAGACGCGCTTGATGCGGGCGGCGCGGAGAGAGCAGGGGCACAGCCGTGGACTCTCCAAGGCAGACAGCCTCGAGGCGGCATCGTCGGACACATCCGGGACCGTCGGAGTGAATTCCGCACCCCAGGGCGCCGCGAGACACAACGAGTACTCGGGAATCATCACGGCCGCACCAGGCACCCCGCCCCTCAACCTCAGCCAGGCGCAGGATATCGTTCTCACGGCCTTCCAGCCGGAGTATCTCGAGATCCTGGAATACTGGCCGATGGGCGAGGAGGAGATTTTCTGGCGCGCCCTTCCCATCAGCGACCAGGACGAGATGCAGGTCTACTTCGTGGCGATCGACTACGAGAGAGGCTGGGAAGTGCGCCAGGGGATCCTCTACGTCACAAACTTCCCGTGGGAGCCGGGATGGGCGCCGGTCGCCGTCGCCCCCGCGGATACGGTCGTTCCCAACGACACTTCGCAGGTGATTCTCGACTACCAGGCCTCTACGCACCCGAGCGGATTGGTGGAGGTCGTATCGTTCGCCTGGGTGGTGGACGATACCATCTGGGTCGAGGGCGGACCCGTGACCTCCATCATGCTACCCGAGGGCCCTCATCTCGTTGAACTCCTGGCCATGGACGAGTACGGTCTCACCGACCGGGATACGATGTTCGTGCTCGTCGAGGAATCCGTGACCGGCGTCCTCGAGGAGAGGGACCTTCCAGCTCCTGCGAACCTGCGCCTCGATTTCCAGGTTCCCTTCCGCATGGGCGGACGCCTCGCGATCCGTTACGATCTCCCCCGCCTCTCGGACGTGGAGCTCACTGTGTACGACACGCGGGGCCGGCGAGTCGCCACCCTGGTGAAGGGTGTCCTTCCTCCCGGCCAGCGCGAAACCGCCTGGAACCTCCGGGATTCCCATGGGCATCCCGTGGCGCCAGGCATCTACTTCTGCTCCCTCAGGGTCGGCGAATCGCGGACTCTCCGGAAGATGGTGCTAGTGGACTAGCCTGGATAACCCAGGCTAAACGGGACTATGCTCTGACCAGCTCAGGGCCGAGAAACCCTACTTCAATGAGTATGACTCCTCAATGAAATGAGCGACATTCTTCTCTTCGATGTCACTCGCCTTATGTATCTTGATGTGCCTCATTTGCTTGCCTTTACCTTCCAGGATTTCATCTGGATCAGATAGCTCCGAACCCCTGTCGAAAATGACCGACACATATTTCTCGTAAGGCATAATGCCTACAAAGGCCCTTTCGCCTTTGAACAGGCATAGAGCATTCCACTTAATATCTTCCCTTGCTCCTCGGGATAGGCCGGAAGACAGTTCTCTCAGGAGAGATACGATATTTCGCTTTTCATCATCCAAGCCAAGAATGAATTCGCTTATTTCAGCAGTCATACCTGTCCTTTCTTGAGGTCTAACGGCGGAGCTCACTGTGGAAATCCAGCTATCAGAAACGCCAGAATGGCCACGTTCACCGGAACCCCGATCTTGGAGTCCGGCCATCCCAGAATGCTCAGCACCAGTGAAAACCCGGCGGTGCAGAGCGCCAACCAGCGCCACCACGGAAACGGAGCGATTATCCCCACGCCCGCCGCGACAAAGGCAACTGCCGCAGCAAGCCACAGGATCCCTACGAGCCGAATGCCGACATCTCCCACATCGACCGCGCCTGAAAGCAGAGTGGTCTTGTAGGGTGCATCCTTGAGAGTAGCGATTCTCCAGGGCACAACGAAACCAACCAGATGTGCGAGTCCGTGAACGAACAGCACTATCGCGATGCCGATGCGCACTGCCAACTCCCTTTCTCCACCATCAATCCGTTAGTTCCCCGCCGAGGACCGTGATGGCCCGCCCTCCCAGATGCACCCGGTCACCCGCAACGCGGACTCTCACTACGCCTCCACGTGCTGATGCCTGATAACCTACGAGCTCATCCTTCCCAAGCCGCTTGCTCCAGAAGGGACCAAGACAGCAATGGGCCGACCCTGTCACTGGGTCTTCATCGATACCGACTGCCGGCGCGAAAAACCGGGATACGAAATCATGTTCCCCAGACCCGGCAACGCTAGTAACCATGGTACCACGAATCGGCAACGCCCTCAGCTTGCCGAAGTCAGGCTTCAGCTTCCGCACCGTTTCCTCGGACTCCACCTCCACGAGATAGTCGTATTGGGTTCTGCCGACGTACTTGGGCACTACGCCCAACGCCTCACTCAGGCCGGCAGGGGCGCTCGCCGGTTCATCAGGAGTAGCGGGAAAACCGAGTTCGATTTCATCTCCCCTGCGCTCCGCTGTCAGCAACCCGCTTCGAGTATGAAACCGCGCTTGCTCCCGAGGAGCCAACAGACCGATTTCCCAGAGAACATGCGCGCTCGCCAGCGTGGCGTGACCGCACAATTCAACCTCGACGGCGGGGGTAAACCAGCGGAGACCGAAACCGTCCTCTTGCCTGTGCAAGAAGGCCGTTTCGGACAAGTTCATCTCTCGCGCCACATTCTGCATCCAGTCCGCATCCCGCGGTGCGGGCAGAATACAGACCCCAGCCGGGTTGCCTGTGAATAGCCGATCCGCGAACGCATCCACGTGAAAGATCTGCACTCCCATGACGCTTCTCCTGGTTTACAGCCAGTCGGTATGGACAAATCCTTCCTCCGGGCGATCGGTACGCTGGTAGGTATGTGACCCGAAGGCATCGCGTTGGGCCTGGAGCAGGTTCTGAGGCAAGTTTGCCGTACGGTACCCATCGAAATACGCCAGGCTCGCGCTTGTTGCCGGAACCGGAATCCCCAGCGCGGCGGCTGCACGGACAGCCATTCGCCATCCCGCCTGATATCCCCCGATCTCTTCATTCAACCGACCGTCAAGCAGCAGACTGCGAAGACCCGGACGCGCTTCGTAGGCTTCCATGATCAAGCGGAGAAGATCTGCGCGAATAATACACCCGCCGGTCCAGATGCGTGCTACCTCCTTCGTACTGATGTTCCATCCGTATTCGTCCGAAGCCGACCGAATGAGATTCATTCCCTGGGCATAGGAGCAGACCGTGGCGGCATACAGACCGTCCCGCGCGGCGAGGAGCAGATCTCCTCTATCTGTCTCCGGAAAATCTTCGAGGGAGACCTTCATGATCCCACTCGCCTCAACCCGGTCGGATTTGAGGGACGACAGCACGCGCGCTTCAAGCGCGGCCGTGATGGTGGGAATCGGAACACCCAGGGCCAACGCAGTCTCCACGGTCCAACGACCTGTTCCCTTCTGGCCGGCCCGATCCAGCACCAGGTCCACGAGCGGGCGGTTTGTATCCGGGTCCTTCACTGTCAGCACCTTTGCGGTGAGGCCGACCAGGAAAGACTCGAGAGGGCCCCGATTCCACTCCGCAAAAACAGCCGCAAGGTTGTCCGCATCAAGATCCAGCCCTTGCCTCAGAAGATCATACGCCTCTGCAATGAGCTGCATGACACCGTATTCAATTCCGTTGTGGACCATCTTCACGAAGTGTCCCGAACCGTCGGGACCGATATGGCTCACGCACGGCCCCCACTCGGTCTTGGCCGCTATCGCCTCCAGAATCGGCTTCAGGTGCTCGTACGCATCCCGATTTCCCCCGGGCATGAGCGACGGTCCGAAGCGCGCTCCCCGCTCGCCCCCGGAGACTCCGAGGCCGAAGAAGCGGATTCCATTCTCACCAAGGGCCTCCTCGCGCCGGCGGGTATCCGCGAAATGGGAATTCCCGCCATCGATAAGGATGTCACCCTTGTCCAGAAGGGGCGTGAGACTCTCCGCCACGCGATCAATCGCCTCACCGGCCTTGATCATCAGGAGAATGGAGCGAGGGCGCTCGAGCGCGCGTACGAATTCTTCCAGAGTCGTAGTTCCCGTGAACCGCTTTCCCGCGTTCTCCTCCACAAAGCGCGCCGTTTTGGCTTCGTCCCGGTTGTAAACCGCCACGGAGAACCCGTGATCTTCGATGTTGAGGGCCAGGTTCTTCCCCATCACCCCCAGCCCCATCACACCAATTCGTGCCTTCCCTTCATCGCTCCCGACTTTGTCTGTCATCAGTGCTCACTCCGTTGCTAGCCATGGATATTTTCACCGCTTCCGCCACAGCCTCCGCCGTGAAGCCGAATTCCTGCATGTTGGTCTCGCCGGGAGCAGACGCCCCGAATCGCTCTATTCCCAGAATCTCTCCGGCGTCTCCGACCCACCGCTCCCATCCCATGCGAACCCCCGCTTCGACCGCCACCCGCGCCTGCACCCTGGGCAACAAGACCGAATCCCGGTAGGCTTTGTCCTGGGCCTGGAAAGCTTCCCACGAGGGCATGGACACCACGCGGGCGGCCACTCCTTCATCGGCCAGGAGTTCCTGCGCGGCCAAAGCCACATGCACCTCGGATCCTGTGGCGATGATGATGGCTTCCGGCTGCCCTTCCTCCGGGTCGGACATAATGTACGCGCCGCGCAAGACCCCGCGAGAGGGCCCGAAACGTTCCCGATCCAGGACGGGAAGTCCCTGCCGGCCGAGGACGAGGGCCGTAGGCCCGTCCACTCGCAGAATCGCATAGCGCCACGCCTCGGCCGCCTCGTTGGCGTCTCCCGGGCGAAACACGTGAAGGTTCGGGATGATCCGAAGCGCAGCGAGATGTTCGACGGGTTGATGGGTGGGTCCGTCCTCGCCCACAGCAATCGAATCGTGGGTCCACACAAAGATCACGGGAAGGCCGCTCATGGCCGCCAGCCTGACGGAAGGCTTCATGTAGTCAGAGAAGACGAAGAACGTCGCCGTATAAGGGCGGATCCCCCCGTGATAGGCCATGCCGTTGGCTATGGAACCCATGGCATGCTCCCGCACTCCGAAGTGAATATTTCGCCCATCTCCGGAGAGACCGTGGAAATCGCCCGCGTCCTTCAGGGCCGTGTTGGTGGAGCTGGAAAGATCCGCGTCCCCGCCCATGACCCGCGGCAAGTTTGCGGCAATTGCGTTGAGTGCGGATCCCGACGCTTTTCTTGTGGCAACGGACTCCCCGGACTTCCACCGGGGCAGATCCGCGGCCCATCCCTCCGGGAGCCGGCCGGCCATGGCCAACCTCCATTCCTCGGCCAATTGGGGATGCTCGCGTGCATAGCCGTCGAGTCTCCTCTCCCAATCCTCGCGGGCATTTGCAGATTCATCTCCCCGGGAACGGAAACGGGCAACCGCCTCGTCCGGAACGTGGAAAACCCGATCGGGATCCCAGCCCAATGCCTGTTTCGTCAGAGCCACTTCCTCCGCGCCCAGGGGGCTCCCGTGTGCCGAGGACTTCCCCTGCTTGTTCGGCGAGCCGTAACCCAGGGTGGTCTTGATCAAGAGGATCGAAGGGCGCCGTGAATCGGACTTCGCTTCCGCTATGGCCCGGTCCATCGCGTCGAGATCCTTGTCGCCCTCCTCCACCCGGAGAACCTGCCATCCATGCGCTTCGTACCGCTTCGCGACATCTTCCGTGAACGCGAGGGATAATGGTCCCTCCAGAGACACGTCGTTGGCATCGTATAGGCAAATCAGTTTCCCGAGTTGGAGGTGGCCGGCGAGGGAGGCGGCCTCGGCGGAGATCCCTTCCATGAGATCTCCATCGGAGACCATTGCGTAGGTGTAATGATCAACGAGAGTATGGCCGGGACGGTTGAAGCGCGCAGCCAGCGCCCGCTCGGCAATCGCCATTCCGACCGCGTTCGCCGCTCCCTGGCCCAGCGGACCCGTGGTCGCCTCGACGCCGGGTGCGCATCGGAACTCCGGGTGCCCGGGCGTTCGGGATCCCCACTGGCGAAAGGACCTGAGATCGTCCAGGGTCACATCGTACCCGGACAGGTGAAGAAGCGTGTAGAGCAACGCGCTCCCATGGCCCGGAGAAAGAACGAACCGATCCCTATCCGGCCACTCCGGGGCCTTGGGATCATGCTTGAGATGGCGGTGCCAGAGCACGAAAGCCATGGGCGCCGCACCCAGCGGAAGACCCGGATGGCCCGAGTTGGCCTGCTCAACCATATCGATCGAAAGGGTCCGGAGGGTGTTGATGCACAACCAATCCAATTCCTCGCTGTTCATTCTTCCTCCCCTTCAGCCACAGATTCGGTGGATGTTCTTTTCTTACTTCGCCGTGAGTCTTCCTGCCGCCGCGCGATCCAGGATCCACGTACCCCCGAGTGCCAGCTGCGCCGGGATCTTCCTGGGATCGTAAGGACCTTCGATCGCCCGGGCAACCATCTCCGCCTTTGCCTCACCGGCGACAAGGACGATGATGGAGCGAGCGGTCTCGATCACGGGTCTCGTGATGGTGATTCGAAATCTCGGCGAGATTGGTCCTTCGACGGGAAGCACCCGTCGAGTGGTTTCATCCAATGCCGGCGATCCCGGAAACAGAGACGCCGTGTGACCGTCCACCCCCATTCCCAGGAGCAGCAAATCCAATTCTGCAGGAAGCCGATTCTCATACTCGCGAGCGGCCTCCTGGCGATTTTCCTCTTCGCCCCGGATACGCTCTATTCCGGCAGGACTCAAGCGCCCATTGCCAAGGAGGGTTTCATACACCATACGGTAGTTGCTCGCTGAATCCTCCGGAGGGACGCAGCGCTCATCTGAGAAGAGAAGATGAGTCTTGTTCCAGGGAATCTGCAGCGAGAACTCTTCACTCGCCAGCTTCTCGTAGACGGGTCTCGGAGTATCCCCGCCGGACACTGCAACGGTGCAAATGCCCCGCCCGTTCACAATTCGGTTCATCTCGGCGGCAATTCTCCCGGCCGCAACGAGGGCAAAACCTCCAGCACCCTCAGTCAGAACGAGTTCGGGCTGCATCCCTGAAGCCTTTCCAGTGACACCCGTGCCTGCCGGTGAGTCTTCCGGCTTCGTCGGGCCCGGGAGATCCCGGTTTGTAGACCAGAACCGGTTCTGATCCGTTCTCCCACGCTTCGACGATGGGTGTCACGAATTCCCATTCCAGCTCGATCCCGTCCCGGCGTGCAAAGAGCATCTGGTCCCCCCGCATGCAATCGAGCAGGAGTCTCTCGTATGCCCCTCGAGGACTCTGTTCAAATGCACGCTCGTAGCTGAAGCTCATCTCCACTCCGCCGACCCAGAGATCATCCGCGGGCAGTTTGGTGGTGATGTCCAGGGCGATGCCTTCGTCGGGATCAATTCGAAGGACCAGCACGTTGCGAGGCACCAACGGACACGTGTCTTGTCCTCCAAACAGGCAGAAGGGAATCGGTTTGAAGTGGATCGCGACCTCGGTCACTTTCTCGCAGAGTCGCTTTCCTGCACGAACATAGAAGGGCACTCCTTGCCACCGCCAGTTATCGATCATGACCTCGAGCGCGGCGTAGGTGGGTGTCCGAGAATCCGGATCGACGTTCTCCTCTTCCCGGTAGCCCTCATATTGGCCGAAAACAACGCGTCGCGTCACGTCTTCTCCCACAATGCGGCGAAGTGACCGAAACACCTTCGTCTTCTCATCGCGAATCGCATCGGCATCGAAGGAAGTGGGCGGTTCCATGGCGCAGAGAGCCAGAACCTGCAACAGATGATTCTGAATCACGTCGCGGATCACGCCGGTCTCGTCGTAGAAGTGGCCCCGACGCCCGATGCCGAGGGTCTCGGCCGCCGTGATCTGCACGTGATCTATGTACTTCTGATTCCAGATGGGCTCGAATATGGCATTTCCGAAGCGGAAAACCAGAATGTTCTGGACCGTTTCCTTGCCCAGGTAGTGGTCCACGCGGAAGGTTTGGCTCTCATCAAGGACCCGGGCAACGCGATCGTTGAGCTCCACTGAGCTCGCGAGATCCCGCCCGAAGGGTTTCTCGACCAGCACTCGCGGCCAGAGGGAGCCCTTCTCGCCGGTGACCGGCCTGAGGAGCCTTGCCTTCTCGAGGCCATCCAGGATTGTTGGGAACAGGCCGGCAGGGGTAGCGCAGTAGAAGAGAGTCCGGCCGTCGATCCCATGCTGTGCGCCGACTTCTTCGATTCGTGACCTCAGTTGTTCGTAGAGGTCTGGCCCCGAGAAATCTCCGTGCACGTAATCAATGGATGCGGCTACGTGGTCCCACGTTCCCCGGTCTACCGGCTGAGTTCGGGAGAATTCCTCCACCGATTTCCGAAGGAGATCTCGCAGTTGATCGGGACTCTGTTCGGCCCGCCCGACCCCGATCACCGGAAAGGGTTCCGGGAGAGCCGCGTCTCGAGCCAGATTGTAGATCGCCGGAACCAGCTTCCGCCGGGCCAGGTCTCCGGTGATTCCAAAGACCACCAGCGAGCACGCTTGAGGTTCTCCCTGCTTGAGAATGAGAACCCTCGAATCCGCAAAAGTACTGACTTCCGCCCTCGCGTCTTTCATCAGCCTGTACCTTTCGTGATATCGTGACAGAAGATGGTTATTCACAATGTAGAATGGACATCTGCCTCGCGCAAGTCATGTTTTTCCCAGCAGTTGCTCGGAACATCCGGGTGCGGGGCGCGCCCGTAGGCCGCGGTCTTTACTTCTACCGACTCGTCTGGAACGGCAAGAGCCGCACCCGCAGGCTGATCCTCGACTGAACGGCGTTTCCCTTATCACCATTACAAATACACCATTTCCAGACCTTTCCTTCAGGAGTCCGCCGGGCACTCGAGAGTACAATTCGGGTGTAGGCGGAATGATTCATCACCGACAACGGGGCGGTTCGCCCCACGGCACACCCGAGGAAAGGAGACCACCATGCGAGCCCTTTTCATCACGCTGGCAATTCTGCTCGTTCCCGCCTCTGCGTCGACCCAGGAAGCGGTCCAGACCGACTGGTCGGGCGGCGGGGGCGCGGCCGGGCCCGTCGCCGACTGGGGCCACCGGTTCGATTCCGCGTCGGGCACATCCTCGCTGTCCGTGCCCGGGCAGCTGGCGCTCTCGGGGACGGCTCTCGCCTTTCCGTCCGTACACCTTCTGAGTGACGCCTACCAGGGCACGATCGGCGTCGCCGTGGGAGACGTCGACGGGGACGGCGACATGGACGTCGTCGGCACGGCGCAGACGACGCAACTCGTCACGCTGTTCGTCAACGAGGGTGGGGACCCCGTCACCTGGTCCGAACAGACCATTGCCACCCCGGCCGGCGCTGCCGGTGTGGATCTCGCCGACATCGACGGCGACGGGGATCTCGACGTGGTCATCATGTGCGTGGCGCCCCGTAACAAGATCCTCCTCCGGCTCAACGAGGGCGGCGACCCCATCATCTGGAGCAATCACGTGATCCAGAATCCGTGGTACGACGCCTGGGAGATCTCCACCGGCGACGTCAATGGCGACGGCCACATGGACGTGATGTGCACCTGCTGGTCCATGGGCGATGTCTCCTGGTGGCGCAACGACGGTAACAATCCGATTACCTGGACAGAGAACCTCGTGGACGGGAACATCTTCGGCGCCCACTCGGTCCGCGGCGCCGATTTCGACGAGGACGGTGACATGGATCTGGCGGTGGCGGCCGGCATGGCCGACAAGATCGCCGTTTACTGGAACGATGGCCAAGACCCTATCGGCTGGACGATGCAGGTCGTCCGGGAGAACTTCGAGGGGGCCCGCTCGGTCTGGATCGGCGACATCGATCGGGACGGGGACCCCGACATCGCCGGCATCTGCTGGGAGAGTGACCTGGCCTGGTGGCGGAACGACGGCGGCGATTCCGTCTCGTGGACCGAGCAGACAATCTGCACCGACTGCCACGGGGGACATGCCTGCTGCATCGCGGACATCAACGGCGACGGCCGGCCGGACATCCTGGGCGCCTGCTCCAACAGCAACAAAATCGCCTGGTGGGAGAACGGCGGCGGCAATCCCATCACGTGGACCGAGCGCATCCTCGCCGGCCATTGGGAGGGCGCCATCACCGTCCGCGCCGCCGACCTGGACGGCGACGGCGACGTGGATCCGGTCGGCGCGTCCTGGACCATGGGCGAGTTCTCCTGGTGGGAGGCAACGGCATTCGCGTCCCCGGGAGACCTTACAAGCTCGATCCTCGACACGGGGGAGAAATCCCGTCTCGGGGCGATCGACTGGACGTCGATCGAACCCGCCGGCACGTCGGTCGCCTTCCAGGTTCGCAGTTCAGACGATCCCGCTGATCCCGGGGCCTGGTCGGCCGACATCACAAACCCCGGCGCTCTGCCTGAGCCCCTCGACCGTTACATCCAGTACCGGGTCTTCCTCGATACCACCGACCCCGACGTCTCCCCCATCCTCCACGACGTGACCTTCGGACCCGGGATGACCGCCGTAGAGATCGTCACTTCGGACCTGCCGGCCGCCGGTCTCTCCGCACACCCGAACCCCTTCAATCCTGCGGTCACCATCGCCTTCGGTCTCAGAACGGAATCGTCCGTCCGCCTGGACGTCCTCAACGTGGAAGGACGCCGCGTGCGAAGCCTGGCCGGGACCGTCATGGCCGCCGGCGACCACCGGATCGACTGGGACGGCCGGAACGACCACGGACAGGCCCTGCCGTCGGGCGTCTACTGGGTCCGCCTGGAGACCCCAGACATCCAGGACACGCAGAAGCTCGTCCTCCTCCGATGAACCGTCTCTATGGCAACTGATCCACGAGCACGAGATCGGAGCCGGTGATTTCGAGGCGATCGCAGATAACAGAGCGTCCGTCGGGGGACACGTCGATGTTGATGGCAAGGAAGTACGCGCTGGAGATGACGGGGGAGGCGACGCCCGTCGACCGATCGAGGAACCGGAGCGTGAGATCCCCGTCGTAGAGGCAGAAGAAGTAGATCCCGTCGGCGGACTCCCGCCACCCGCAGGGCACCACCGTTTCCGGTTCGTTGACGACGCAATGCTCATCGGTTCCGTCCACGAGGGATTCCCAGACACCCGACGTGTCGGCCCGGGAGTACAGGAGGTGGCGGCCGTCCCGGGACTCGGCCATGCGGAAGACATCCTTTTGCATGAGATCGGTCCGGCCGGAGCCGTCGGTCCGCATCTTCCAGACCCACCACGCTTCGTCCCGCTCCGATTTCCCGTAGATCCAATCCCCGTCGCGCGACCAGCCGAGACACTGCTCGTGCCGCTGTGAGGACGTGACCCGGCGGACTTCACCGGTTTCCCGGTCCGCCACGTAGATGGACGTGTAGCTCCCCGGCGCCGCGCTGAAGGCCACGTACCGCTCGTCGTAGGACCAGTGGTGGTTTTCGATGTAGGCGTTGTCGAATTCGGTCAACTGCCTCGGGTTCTTCCCGTCCACCCCGGAGACCCAGACCTGCGGACTGCCCGACCGGGTGGAGAGGAATGAGACGTACGATCCGCCCGGGGAATACTGAGGGGCGTAGTCCTGAAGCGTGGAAGCAATGAGCGGAGACGAGGGCCCCGCCTCTCCGTCCATTTCCCCCAGGCGCACGACCCAGATGTCGCAGCGCACGGACTGTTCCTCGAACACCATGGCCGGCCCATCGATCGCCGACGACGGGCGTGTGGGGCGGTCGGCGCGCGTGGGAAGCCACTGGAGGGTTCCCTCTTCCACATAGAGACGCCACATTCGGAATCCCCCGGCGTGGGTCGGCCCGGCGGTGAAGACGATCGATTTCCCGTCGGGTGTCCAGTCGAACCCGCTGACACTGTGCTGCGAGTAGGTGAGGCGGTGGACGTCTCCCCCCTCGGCGGGAATCCAGAAGAGGTCCCGGAGGTTCGTGCGATCCCCCCGGAGGAAGGCGATCCTGCGGCCGTCGGGCGAGAACGCCGGCCGGTAGTCACCGAGCGTCCCCGGCGCGGGCAGCGTGAGCTCCCGGGATTGTCCGGTCGCGAAGGAGAATAGGTGGAGCCGGAGCGGGCGGCCCGCGTCCGGCCGGGCGGAATACGCGAGCCGACGGCCGTCGGGAGACCAGTCCAGCCCGGCGAAGCCGACCGGCGTATCCAGGATCTTCCGGGCCGGCCCGCCGATGGCGGGAAGTGTATAGATCGATTCCCCCTCCTCTTCCTCGACCGCGTAGGCCAGCGACGCGCCGTCCGGCGACCAGCACGCGTAGAATTCGCTCTTCGGCGTGTCCGTCAGGCGAAGCGGGTTCTCGGTGTTCCGCTGCTTCACGTAGATGTCGTAGTTCCCGCTTTCGCCGCCGTCCCAGGAGAAAGCGACCCGCGTGCCGTCGGGCGAGAGGGCCGGACAGATCTCCCGGCCCTCGTAGCTGGTGAAGGGAATCTCCTCGAGCGGCGCCGGGGGAAGCGACACGGAAGAACGCGTGCGGGAGAGAAAGGGTGTGAGAGCAATCGCAACGACGATGACGACGGCGACGGCGAGAACGCCGTGCAGTCGCCGGTCGGTACCCACGGATTCCGGCCTGGCCGGGGACCGGACGGTTGCCACGATCCGGTAGCCGCCCTTGTGAATTGTCTGGATGTAGCGCGGGTTCCTGGAATCGTCCCCGAAGACGTGCCGGAGCTGAGAGATGGCCTGGGTGAGGGCTTCTTCGTTCACCACGGCTCCGCTCCAGACGGTGTCCATGAGATCGGCCCTGGAAAGGACCTGCCCGGGCCGGTGCGCCAGACAGGTGAGCACGTGCATGACGCGCGGTTCCAGCGCTGAGGACGCGCCCGCGCGCCGGACGCGATTTAGAGAAGGCTCGACGAGCCTGTCGCCGAGCTGGAAGGGCCCGGCGTCCGAGGGACGCCGGGGTAGGGAGGTCTCCGGGCCTGTACCGTTCATGAGTGGTCGGGGCTCCTCTCGAAGGGAGCGGGGCCGTCGCCCCAGGGCGTTCCGTGCAGACGCACTATACGAAAGGAAGACGCGGGGGTCAAGATGCTGCTTCTCGGGACAGAACTTGCATGAACCGATGAGCAGAGGTAACATGGCTCTGGCAAACTGGCCCGCATTTCTCACCAGCCTCGTCGCGAGGCGTTGTAGATACCTGTAATGACGATAAGTCCGGAATGACGCCGGCGGGAACGAAACATGTTGACCTCACTCCAGGAGCTGGATCGATGCCAAACGCCGTTGGGCGAGCTGACCCTGTGGCGGCGGCGTTCGGCGTCCCAGGGTGGGACGGAGTTCTACGAGGTCCGGCTGGACGGAGAATTTCTCATGTCCAGCCTGGTCAACCACTCCGAGATTGCCCTGGCCAAGCTGGCTCTGGCGGAACTGCCCGATGGAGAGTGGGATATCCTGGTCGGGGGACTGGGATTGGGCTACACGGCCAAAGCGGCCCTGGATTTTCCGAATGTCCGATCCGTGACCGTGGTGGAGTACCTGGAACCCGTGATCAACTGGCACCGGTGGCAGATCGTACCTCTGGGTGTGGAACTCACAACGGACGGGCGCTGCCGCCTGGTCCAGGCGGACTTCTTCGATATGGTGGGCCCGTCAGATGGTACCGTCGAAGCCAATCCTGCGTCTCAAACCTATCACGGGATCCTCATCGATATTGACCATTCGCCCTGCCATCTGATCCGTGCCTCCCACGCGCCTTTCTACGAAACGGAAGGTCTCCGGCGCCTGGCGGCCCACCTCGCGCCGGGCGGAGTGTTCGCCCTCTGGTCCGCCGAACCGCCGGAAGAGGAGTTTCTGGCCCGCCTGCATACCGTCTTCGCCGACGCCAAAGCCTGTGAAGTCGAGTTCTTCAATCCCCTGGTAGATGAGAAAGACACAAACTGCATCTACATTGCGGCCGGGCCGAGACGGCACCGCGGGTCGAAAAGCTCAAGTTCGCGTTTTCCTTAACCGACATGGATATTGAGGGTTAGATCCCTTGCCAGCGAGTGTGCAGAAAGATTCTGCTTGACCGCCGGCTCTTTTTGTACTACAATTGGAGTGTGATTGGAGTGCAGCTAGATACAACGCCGTACCAGATGGCTGGTGAAAAACGCGGGCCATAAGGAGGACGGATCGTGGATCGACTTGGATGGCTTCGCTCGAGGAGGCTGTGGGTGGCCCTGGTGGTTTTGGCCATGGCGGGGACCTCCGGCTGCGGGAGCAAGGGACAGAAGGGAGAATCCGGGACGGAGGAAGACGTCCTGGTGCTGGCCGCCTACACGGTTCCCAAGGAGGCCTACGAGAAGGAGATCATCCCGGCCTTCCAGCGGCTCTGGAAGGCGAAGACGGGTCGGGACCTCACCGTAGAGCAGTCCTACGAGGCCTCCGGCGCCCAGGCGCGGGCCGTACTGGGCGGTTTCCAGGCCGATGTTGTCGCGCTCTCCCTCGAGGGGGACGTGGACAAGCTGGTGGATGCCGGCCTCATCACCCACAACTGGAAGAAGCGGATCTGGAACGGGTTTATCACGCGCTCGGTTGTGGCCATCGGTGTCCGCCCCGGGAATCCGAAGAACATCCGCGGCTGGGAAGACCTCGCGAGACCCGACGTGGAGGTCCTCTACCCCAACCCCAAGACGTCGGGCGGGGCGATGTGGTGCGTGAATGCAATCTACGGCGCCGGCCTCAAGATGTCGGAAGAGAAAACAGGCAATGCGGATCCCGGACAGGCCCGTGAGCTACTCAAGCGGATCCAGAGACGCGTGAAGGTGATGGACAAGTCCGGGAGATTGTCGGTGAGCACGTTCGAGCGCGGAATCGGGGACGCCATCCTCACCTACGAGAACGAAATCCTGCTCCGCCAGCTCCAGGGCCGGGACTTCCCCGTGGTCGTGCCCCCGGCGACAATCCTGATCGAGAACCCGATCGCAGTCGTCGACAAGAACGCCGAGAAGCATGGAACACGTGATCTGGCGGATGCCTTCGTCGAATTCTGCCACACCGACGAGGCCCAGCGGGTCTACGCCCGGTACGGATTCCGCGCCGCGAACCCCGAGATCCTCGAGGAATTCGCCGACCAGTACCCGGTTCCCCCAATGCTCTTCGACGTCGAGTATCTGGGCGGCTGGGCCCGCGTCCGGGAGACGCTCTACGGTCCGGAGGGAACCTGGACCCTCGTGACTCGGGAACTGGCGAAGGAGTAGCCCGGTGGCCGTCGAGACGATCCAGGGCAAAAAGACCGGGCGGAGCAGCAGAGGATGGAACGCGGACCCGATGCTCCGCGGAATCTCCCTGTCCTACCTCGGCCTGTTCGTGGCGCTCCCGATTGCAGCCCTCACCGTCCGGGCGTGCGGCGGGGGGATTGCGCGGCTCTGGGTGGAGTTGACGAGGCCGGAAGCGCTCTTCTCTCTCCAGCTGACCCTGGCGATGGCGGGCGCCATGATCGTGGTCAACGTCCTGATGGGAACACTCACGGCATGGGTGCTTGTCCGCTACCGCTTTCCCGGTCAGTCCGTCATCAACGCCCTGATCGATCTGCCGTTTGCGATCCCGACTGTGGTCACCGGCCTCATGCTCGTCATGCTCTATGGGCCACAAAGCGCGGTCGGCAGCTTTCTGTCCTCCCAGGGGATCGAGATCATCTATGCCAAGCCCGGCATCGTTCTGGCTCTCCTCTTCGTCACGTCTCCCTTCGTCGTGCGCGCCGTCCAGCCGGTGTTGATGGAGATGGACCAGGACATGGAGGAGGCCGCGGCCACCCTCGGAGCCAGCCAGTGGACCGTTTTCCGGAAGGTGATCATACCGTCCATCCTGCCGGCCGTCCTGACCGGCGCCGCCCTGTCCTTCAGCCGGGCGCTTGGCGAGTTCGGTTCGGTGGTCATGGTTGCGGGGAACATCCCCATGAGGACCCAGGTCGCCCCCGTGTTCATCTACGGCGAGGTGGAGAGCGACAACCCTCTGGGCGCGCTCGGGGTCTCCCTCGTTCTCCTGGCCGGCTCTCTCACCATCCTCGTCCTCCTGAACCTGCTGCAGCGAATGGGGAGGAAACGCGATGACTGATCCCGGACTCGCTGTCCAGTTGCCCCCGGATGGCCTCCCGGTACACCGTCCCGCCGGCCGCGCGGGTCTCGGGGCCGCCCCCTGGGGCCGCTGGGGCCTCATTGCCCTGGTGCTGGTCTGGTTTACGGTGCTCACACTCTTCCCAATCGGGGCCATCATCAAGGGAGCTTGGCAGGAAGGGCTCACCGCATCTCTGGCGGCCCTGCGGACCCCGGCCGCCACCCGCGCCTTCACTCTGACGGTGGGAATCACCGTGACGGCGGTCGTGATCAACACGTTGTTCGGGACCGTCCTCGCTCTGGTTCTGGCGCGGCAGCGTTTCTGGGGCAAGCTGCTCGTCGAGGGAATCGTGGACCTGCCCTTCTCGGTGTCACCCGTGGTGGCCGGGGTCATGTTCATTGTTCTGTTCGGACCGGAGGGCTGGCTCGGCAGATGGTTCGAGGCCGGCGGGATCCGCATCGTCTTCGCCGTGCCCGGGATGGTCCTGGCGACGATCTTCGTCACGCTGCCCTTCGTGACGCGGCAGGTGGTGCCGGTTCTCCGGGAGTGCGGGCTGGAACAGGAGGAAGCCGCCCGGACCCTCGGCGCCAACCCATGGCAGACTTTCTGGCGGGTGACTCTGCCGTCGGTACGCTGGGGGCTGGCGTACGGGATCACGCTGACCACCGCGCGGGCCCTCGGGGAGTTCGGGGCCGTACTTGTGGTGAGCGGCAGCATCATCGGGCGAACGCAGACCGCCACCCTCCACATCCACCAGGAGTTCACCAACTTCCACTACGCGGGCGCGTTCTCCGCCTCGCTGGTTCTGGCCGTCGTATCGTTCTGCCTGCTGCTGGCCATGGAGTTCTTGAAGACGAGAGTCGAAAGCAGAACCCAGTAGCCGGCCGTCCCCAGGACGCGCCGGCAACCCGGAGTGAACACGATGGGGATTCTAGTCAATGGAGTGACGAAGCGGTTCCCGCCCGGACGCGGGGAAGCCCTGGGCCACCTGGCAGTGGACGACGCCACCTTCTCCGTGCCGCGCGGCCACCTGGTGGCCCTGCTTGGGCCCAGCGGGTCGGGTAAGAGCACGATCCTCCGGATCATCGCCGGCCTCGAGGAACCCGACGCCGGCGAAGTCTACCTCGACAGCGAGCTCGTCACCGCTCACCCGGTCCACCGGCGCGGCGTGGGGTTCGTCTTCCAGCACTACGCCCTGTTCAAACACGCCAGCGTGGAGAAGAACATCGCGTTCGGTCTCGAAGTCCGCAAATGGCCGCGCCCCGAAATCCAGAGACGGGTGGCCGAGCTTCTGGACCTCATCCAGCTCCAGGGGTACGAGGACCGATATCCGTCACAGCTCTCGGGCGGGCAGCGGCAACGCGTCGCCCTCGCCCGGGCGCTCGCGCCCCGCCCGCGCGTGCTCCTCCTGGACGAACCATTCGGCGCCCTCGACGCCAAGGTCCGCCGCAACCTGGCCACCCAGATTCGCCAGCTGCACAGCGAGTTCCAGACGACCACCGTCTTCGTCACCCACGACCAGGAGGAAGCCATCGAGATCTCCGACGAGATCGTGGTCATCAACCGCGGGCGCGTCGACCAGATAGGGTCCGCCGAGGAGATCTACGACCACCCCAAGAACAAGTTCGTCGCCAGCTTCATCGGGAACGTGAATGTGATCGAGGGGTACCTGGTGAACGGCACCCTCTCCATCGGCCCTCAGAGGATCCCCGTGCCGAGCCGCCGGACTGAAGTTCCGGATGGCGAGGTCGTTCTGCTCGCCCGTCCGGAGGACGTGGAGCTGGTCGAGGAGACCATGCCCGGCGCCATGAAGGGCATCGTCAAGGAGGTCCGCTACCGGGGCGACCGCTACGAGCAGGAAATCGAGATCGCCGGCCAGACGATACGCGTGGTCGAGATCAAGAGCCGCGGTCAAGCGGTCGTTCGCCATGCGGGCCAGCGCGTGGGCGTCCGCTTCACCCGCCACCGGCTGTTCGAGGTCGAGAAGGATCACGAGGCGATCCGGGCGCAGCTGCAGAGCCTCGGGTACATCGAGTGAGTCTCCCGGGCGTCCTACTTCGCCCTCTCCCTGAACTTCGCCTTGAACCCACCCGCCACATTCCGTATAATCACAGATACAGGTCAGCCGGCAGATCCTTGTCTCAAACTCGGGAGAATCAAATGTCTATCCGTATCATCGCAATCACCTTGCTGTTCCTGGTTTTCAGCGTTGCTGCCACCGACGCCGGCGCTGAGGCCATCATTGCCGATCATTCGGGAGTCTCGCAGTTCGAGGAAATCCCCGACGCAGTGATCACGTACATTCAGTCGAACTACGAGTTCTTCTACGGTCACACTTCGCACGGTAGCCAGATAATGACGGGCCTCGACGTGCTGTACGACGAGGATCCCTTCTACGCGGAGCCTCCCTTCACTGAATACGGGGACGACCTGGGACACAACGGCGATGTCTCATGGGTTCCCCCCACCACGAACTACCTCGATTCTCACCCTGAATGCAACGTCGTGATGTGGTCGTGGTGCGGCGGCTGCTCGGACAACACGGAAGCGGGAATCAACACCTACCTGGATGCGATGAACCAGCTGGAACTGGATTACCCGTTGGTCACCTTCATATACATGACCGGGCACCTGGACGGGTCCGGACTGGCCGGGAACCTCTACGCCCGCAACAACCAGATCCGGCAGTACTGCACCGCGAATTCAAAGGTCCTTTTTGACTTTGCAGACATAGAGAGCTGGGACCCGGACGGGAACTACTACCCCGACGAGTCCGACAACTGCTCCTGGTGCTCAGTGTGGTGCGCTTCTCATCCGTGTCCTTCCTGTGGGTGCGCCCATTCCCATTGCTTCAACTGCTACCAAAAGGGCAAAGGTTTCTGGTGGATGATGGCGAGGGTGTCCGGTTGGGATCCGACGACCGCGGTCCAGGCGGCCTCCGCGCCGGCTTCGGGCAGAGCCTCCTTCCTCGAGCAGAACTACCCGAACCCGTTCAACCCATCCACGACAATCGGCTTCCGGTTGCCGGCTGCCCTGCACGTCCACCTGGAGATCTTTGACGTCTCGGGCCATAGCGTGGCCGTCCTGCTGGACCGCCGGTTTGGGGCCGGTGACCATGTCATCGAGTGGGACGGCAAGGACTCCACCGGCCGGCCCGTGGCAACCGGAACGTACTTCTGCCAATTGCGCGCCGGTGATCTCACAGACACGAAGAAGATGACGCTTCTCAAGTGATGTAGAGCAAGAAGAACCCGCAGGACACGCGCAGCGTACGGTGTCGCTCGCGATTGTCCAGTCTCGTCCAGGCACCTGTCCCCCTTGCCGGGAGGTGAACCATGAGGCTCGCTATTGCTGTTTTCCTGCTCGCTTCGTTCCTCACCATATCCGCCCCCGCCCTGGCCGCGAGCTGGAACGTCCCATCTCAATGTCCGACCATCCAGGCCGGAATCGATTCAGCAAGCGCCGGAGACACCGTGCTGGTTGCCTGCGGCACGTACCACGAATATGACATCGTCATGAAACCGGGCGTCTTGTTGAGGAGTGAAACGGGCGAGGCCGACTGCGCAACCATCCATGCCCAGCAGCAGGGCAGGATCTTCTACTGCAAGTGCCTGGACGTAACGCCCGGCATCGAGGGGTTCACAATCACGGGTGGCTATGCCACGGGAGAATACCCCGACTGTTGCGGGGCAGGCATGTACTGCGAGGCTTCTTCTCCCTTGATTGTCAATTGCACCTTTTCCGGCAACTCCGCCCAAGGCATGGGCGGCGGAATTTACTGCCGCCAGTACGCCTCCCCAACACTCATTGGCTGCACCTTCTCCGGTAACTCGGCGGGCGGCGCGGGTGGTATGTACTGCGAGAACGGCTCCTCCCCCGCGCTCACCAATTGCACCTTTGCCGACAACCTTGCCGACTGCGGCGGGGCCCTGAGCTGCATATGGGGAGGTCTTCCTGCATTCACCAACTGCACCTTCTCCGGCAACTCCGCAGCGGACGGCGGCGCTGTCGAATGCTGGGGCTCTTCTCCTGTATTCACCGGCTGCGTCTTCTCGGGCAACTCCGCCTACGGCTGGGGCGGCGGAGCAATGGGACTCCACAAGTTCTCCAATCCCACAATTACCGGCTGTACCTTCTGCGGGAATTCAGGTCCTGAAGGCGGCGTGATACTCTGCGACATCTACTGCGATCCTGCTCTGGAGAACACAATCATCGCCTTCAGCACCGAAGGGGAAGCCATCTGCTGCCTCGGCGGCAGCAGTCCCACCCTCAGCTGCTGCGATGTCTACGGCAACGAGGGCGGCAACTGGACAGGGTGCATCGCCGGTCAGCACGGTGTTGACGGGAACTTCTCGGAGTGCCCGCTGTTCTGCGATTCGCAGAACGGGGACTTCCATCTTCAGAACTGCTCTCCCTGCGCTGTGGGCAATCACCCCGACGGCTGCGACTGCGGGCTCATCGGCGCGTATGACGTTGGCTGTGAGTGCGGTCTGCCAACGGCAGTGGAGCAGGCAAGCTGGTCGTCGCTCAAGACTCTCTACCGTTAACCTGGATAACCCGGGCCAAGGCACGGCTCTTGCGCAACGGATTGACAGGCACCCGGCCTCTCCATATATTGAGACAGAGAGGAGCGTCGGCTACGAACAAGACTCGATTCGGATCCAGTTGGACCCGCCTGCTGGCGGGAGCGGCTGCAGGAACTGTGGTCGGTTGCCTGGCCGGGTATGTCATGGCCACCCGTACCGTGGCGATGAACGTCATCGGGCTCAGCTCCGACGGCTTCCTGCTCGGTGTCTATTTCGTCCTCATCTATGGCCTGGTCGGCCTGGGTGTGGGACTTCTCTTTGGTCTCCTCTTCTCCCTCGCGGCTCTCCTCGGCCGCCCGGCACGCGCGCAATCGGTCTTTGCAGCTTCGCTCGGCGCCGTCCTCGGTCTCTATGTTTTCCTCTCAGGAATGCGGCTCTACAACACCGACCTCTACTTCTACGACTACTCCTTCATCCATTCGTACCGCGGGATGCAGCTCTTCTTCGCCGCACGGTCGGTCATGATCCTGGCAATCGCGGCCGCCGGAGCCTGGAGCATCTTCCGGCTCGGTTGCCGTGCTCCGAAACGGGTTGTTCTCGGACTGGTCATTGTCGTGGCCGGCGGCGGTCTCTTCCTCAACATTGCAAACCGGGAACCTCCGCGGACAACGGCAACTCACCTTCCGGTTGTGGAACGGGATTCCTCCATCCCGAAGATCGTCCTCATCGGGTGGGACGGGGCTACGTGGTCTGTGATGGACCGCCTTCTTGCGGCCGGCAGGATGCCCAACACCCGGCAGCTGATCGAGCGGGGGGCCAGCGGGAACCTCAAGACACCATCCCACACGGTCTCGGCGGACATCTGGACCCGCATCTATACCGGCAAGAGCAAGAGCCGGCATGGGATCTATGGCTTTGATTACTACGTCGTGCCGGGACTCAAGCGGCCCGTCGTTCCGCCCTGGCGGGGCCTGGGAATCTCGCGCATTCTCAGATTCTGTCTCCACCGGAGCTGGATTGACGTCCTCATCGCCAACCGCACGCTCGGCCGCGTGACCCCCATCTGGCAAATCATGAATGACGCGGGCCGCTCCGCCGGGGTCATAGGCCCGCTCGTGAGCTGGCCCGCATCGCAGACAGAACCCTTCCTCATAAGCAGCACAACCGGAGACATTGCCCTGAAGGTTCGACGCGGTGAGATTGATCGGGGCTCATTCCTGTCCGCGGAGCTCTTTCATCCACCGGATCTCGAGGAGGGTGTATGCGAGCTCCTCCTTCAGGAAGCCCGCTGGCGGGAGGCGGTTGGGCCCTACCTCTACCGCAAGTACCGCCCGGACTTCTTCACGATCTACTTTGAAGAGCCGGATCGCACCCAGCACTTCCGGTGGAAATGGATGGAGCCCCAGTACTATTCAGGAGTGACCAAAGCCGATCTTTCCAGGTACGGGGGTAGTATCGAGGGTGAGTACGTCCGGGCCGACAGCCTGCTCGGCAAATTTCTCAGGATAGCGGGGGACAGCACGACCGTGATGGTGCTGTCCGACCACGGGTTCAGCCCGGCCTACCGGGGAGGACCGCAGCAAGCCGGTCATTACGGGGGTCCGGATGGCATTCTGATCGCCGCTGGTCCTGCTATCCGGCCCGGCCTTCGCGTGACCGGCGCCCACGTCCACGACATCACGCCCACACTCCTCGCCCTGGCCGGCATGCCGGTTGCCCGCGACATGGACGGCCGCGTCATCGAAGAGATCATCCGGCCCGAGTTTCTCGAAGAGCATCCGGTGCAAACAACCGCGACCTACGAGACGCGGGCCTCGATAATGCCCGTGAGGCAATCCGCGGCGGAAAAAGAGCTCTACGACAAGCTCAGGGCGCTGGGGTACGTGGGCGGGTAATTGATGCAGATGAAGACAAAGCCGGAAGACCCTTGCCTCCGACATCTCCCGAGGCGAGGGTCTTCCGGCTTTGCAGGGGCGACGCACGCGTCGCCCCTGCTGTCCTGCTCAAGTGCTATTTCAGCAAGAGCATTTTCCGGGTGTCTTCGAGTCCATCCGTCCGGAGTCGATAGAAGTAGACGCCCGACGGAACGTCCCGCCCGTTGGTATCCCGACCATTCCACACCGCCGCGTGCAGACCCGCCTGTCGCACCTCATCCACGAGAGTGCAGACGAGACGGCCGGCCACATCGAACACCTCCAGACTCACACGGCTGCTCGCCGGGATCTGGTACCGGATCTCCGTCACCGGGTTGAACGGGTTCGGCACATTCTGCTCGAGACCGAAACTCCGCGGGGTGCTGGTCTCTTCCCCGACATCAGTCACCGGAATTCCCCGAAGCATGAATGCCAGGTCAATGGACTGTCCCTGCATCTCATGTCCCGGCGGGTAGATCAGCTCGTACCACGGCCCCATGTACGGTTCCACCCCATGACCCCACACAGCGTCGTCATTCCAGTGTTCCAGAGATGTCTTCCACCCGAAAAACGCTTCCTGGTCGTGGGGTTCCGCCTGCACATCCAGCCAATACACCTGCGGCCGGTCTTCCGTACCCTCCTGACGGAAAGCCTCGGGCTGCGGGATCTCGAACTTGTACAACCAGCAGACGGTGTCCCCTGGGAAGAAGTACTCCTCCGGCGGGGTCATCCAGCCTTCCTGAATGTCGTCCTGCCAGATCTGGGCGGTGAAATCACCCGGCCCGAACATGCGGAACCACTCGACATTGCCCGGCATGCTGTACTGCGTCGGACTCATCGAGTCGGGGATATCCTTGTGGAAGCTCAAGGTAAAGGTAACCGCCTCGGGATCTTCCCCGAACGGCAGGTAGTCGTACCTCCAGGACGCCCAGACGAAGACATCGGTAATGTACCCGGCCTCCGTGCACAGGAAATCGTCGGCCAGGATATACGGCTGTGTCGCATTGACGTCAATTCCCATGATCGACAGATCCGGCCGCTGGAGCCACTTGTATGCCTGCTGCTCTTCGATCCGGACCTCGTGGTCTTCGACCTCGCCGTCCCAGGCGGCATCCACAGGTGTCAATCCACCCGCCGTGCTGATGCGGAAGCGAGCAAAGGTCTGGCCGACGACCACGCCCACGGGAGTGGTAACGGCTATCGTGTGATTTCCATCGGGCAACCAGCCGGCGAAAATCTGCTCGACCCCCTGCCAGATATAGTCCCCATTGAAGTCGATCCAGGCCTCGACGACACCACCGCCGCCGCCCACCGTCACATTGATCTCACCTGTCTGGCCCTCAACAAGAACCGGGATCTGAACGCCATCCTCGTCGTCACTACCATCGTTGTCGTCGCCCAAGGCGTTGGAGTCAGGCTGTCCATCGAGTTCAGGATCGGGAGAATCCCCTCCCACACCCGAAACGTCGTCGAAGAACGGACCGCCGATCATGTGTCGGGCGCCGTTACTGACTAACAGCGTCGGATAGTTGGGGCCGCCTATGAAGTCGGGCGCATCGCCGAAGTCCCATTCCTCCGGAGGAGCTTCAATCCACACCTCGTAGTCCTCCACCTCTCCATCGTCGGCCGGGCCGTCGGGCTGCAACCCGCCATAGGTCGTGATCCGGAAGCGGGCGAAGGTCTGCCCGACAATTGAGGTCACGGGTGTGGCGACATTGAATGAGTGCGTGCCGTCGAGCAGTGAGCCGGCGAACACCTGTTCACTTGCCTCCCAGGACTGGCTGCCGTCGAAATCGATCCAGACTTCCAAGACACCGCCGCCACCGTTGATTTCCACAATGATCGTCGAGAACTGGCCCTGTACCAGCGTCGGCATCAACACCCCATCTTCGTCGTCATTGCCGTCGTTGTCGTCACCCTTGGCATCCAGGGTCGGTTGCCCGTCGGGCTCCGCGTCGGGAGCGTCGTTGTCGTCACCCAACCACGGCCCCCAGATGATATGATTGGCGCCGTTGTTGATGAGCAGCGTTGGATAGCCGGGGGCCGCAGCGCCGTCGGGCGCATCACCGAAGTCCAGATCCTGCGGCTGATGCTCCCCCACCATCACGAACGCCAGATCGATGGGCTGTCCCTGCATCTCGTGTCCCGGCGGGTAGATCAGCTCGTACCATGGCCCCATGTACGGCTCCATCCCCTGCCCCCAGACGGCGTTGTCATTCCAGTGGTCCAGAGAGGTCTTCCAGCCAAGCTTCGCCTCCGGATCCCCGGGGCTCGCCTGCATGTCCAGCCAGTACACCATCGGGTTGTCCGGAGTGCCCATTTGATAGAACGCTTCCAACGGATCGATGAAGAAGTTGTACTGCCAGCAAGTCCAGTCGGCGGGGAACTCATAGCTCTCGGGAGGATCCATCCAGCCTTCAACGATCTCACTCTGCCAGACCTGGACTGTGAATTCGCTTGGCTGGAAAGTCCGGGACCAGAGCAGTTCCCCTGGCATGCTGTAGCCCGTTGGGCTCTGCGAGGCCGGGATGTCCCGGTGGATGCTCAGCGTGAACGTCACATTCCTCGGGTTGCCGCCGCCAGGCAGGTAGTCGTGCAGCCATGATGCCCAAATGTGAATGCCCGTGAGCGGGCCAGGCAGCGTGCACTCGAAATCGTCGGCCAGGATGTACCCCTCGCCGGCTGCATCCGTCGACGCATTGACGTCGATACCCATCGGACTGAGATCCGGATACTGGACCCACTTGTACGGTTGTTCCGGGTTCCAATCCGCAAGCGTTGATGCGGGCACTACCAGCGCGACCATCACCGTCAGCAATAGCAATCCCTGTCTCATATCCGAACTCCTTCCATTCGGGTGGAAATCACTCCAACGGAGTGCGAATTGTAGCATGTTTTGCCCTCTGAGTCAATACTTGACAGGAATTGGATAATCGCACTCTGTAGAATACTGATTATGCGTGGGAGACTATAGTGTCAGCGTAGTGATCCAGAGTGGTATTTCATAGTGAGTGGTGGAGCAACTGCATGCCTACTCGGTGCCGGAGTACTCCGGCACCTCCATCTCCGGGAATGGCAACTCCAGAATCCCGCAGTCCTGCTTGTAGACAGCCGCTTCCCGGCCCTCCGTGTCGCATGGTGATTCCCCCAACCCATCTGTGATCGGTCCCATGATCGGCGGGAGTCCGGGCAGAACGAGCCATACCCTGCCGTTCCTCCTCACGATGGGAGCAAAGGCGCCGACCCTGTGCCATCCCGGGACCGGCTCGCGACTGATATTGGTCCTTCTGGACAAGTTCATGTGGCACGATTCCCCGTCTGCTGGGCTGAGAATCCTTCGGGCAACACGGGTGTGTCTGCCCCTTCTGCTCTTCAGACCCAACGAACGGCAATTCCTGCCAAGAACTTGAGCCGGCTTTCGCCCGCAACGCTGCTAGAAACCCACTGTAACCCCCCCATAGAAGGACCAGTGGGATCCCGGCTTTCCGAACTCCTCGTCGGACTTGATGAGATAGCGGACCTCACCGTAGAGGGCCAGGGGCAAAGCCGGGGGTTTCAGCCTGATGCCTCCCAAGCCGTGGAAACCGACCTCAAGATCCTTGTCGATGAGTTCCTTGGGATCCAGAGTATCCGTCGCGTCACTCAAACTGTCCATGATCAGGTTCTTGTTCATCACCGGGCTCACGTAGTGGAGCCCCAGTCCCCCTCCCGCATAGATCTTGACCACCGATGTCACAGGTGGGAAGGAAAGGAGATTCTTCTTGAGCGTTGCCAGAACACTGATGCGACTGTAGTAGATGTCGTCCGACGCGGCCTGTCCCTCGTTCGTTGAGTAGTCGAAGTGGTACTTCCTGAAAGCCGCCTCAGCTGCGATCTCCAGATCCAGCACGGGCAGGAGCCCTGTCCCGAGAGTCACACCAAGGAGGAGAGGCCGGTCGATCGCCTCGCGCACCAGTGTGGCCGTACCGGTCCCAAGTGTGAAGCCGGCGACTTCATGAGCATCCCAAGTCGTATGGTCAACTCCTATCCTCGCGCCGAAGTTGATGAACCCAAGCGCCGGCGATGCGGAAATGCCAACGACAACGATAGCCAGAATGGCCACACTGGTTCGGTTCTTCATCGTCTTCCCTCCTGTTGTCAGGGGTTGTCGGGCAATCAGATACTTGGGTAGCAGACGAAAGAGCAGGTGTCAAAGGAAAACCGGCGGCCACGGTCATTCCACTACTCGATTGTTCCATTGGACTTTGTTCTTGATCTCCTGCCACTTGTTGCGTATCCTTGCCACAGGAGGTGATCCTCATGCGGATCCTGTGTCTGCTGGGAGTGCTCGCGATGATCGGAGGATGCGCGACCGGCGCGCCTGTCTATGACATCGCGATGGAAAACGCTACGGATGCGGTTATCCAGGTCTACGAGGACGAGTCGATTGCGATTCGCTTCACGCCGGGTCGGGATCATCTTGCCTTCGATCTCAAGAACAAGACGAATGGTGTGATTGAGATCCTGTGGGACCAGATCATCTTCGAGGATGTGGAGGGCCACCATCACTCGGTGCTTCGTTCGGGAACCAGCTATGCGGACAAGGACAAACCGCAGGAACCCACCGCCGTCCCGCCCAAGAAGAGGATCCAGGGGGAAATCATCCCAAAGGATCACATCTCCAAATCGGAGAAGGACCCCGGGAAATGGGAGACCGCTCCCCTGCTTCTTCCCAAGGGCATCGAGCTGATCGAGACCAAGAGTCTCTCAAACCTGGTCGTCGGGAAGAACTTCACCGTAGTTATTCCCCTCATTGTCGGGGGTCAACGCCAGTCCTATCCCTTCAGCTTCAAGGTCATCGGAGTCTCCGGCCCCAGTGGCAAAGGCCCGCTCCAACGCCACGGAGACCGAATAGACGCCCGTCCGACAAGCAGCGGGAGAAAAGTGGACTAGCCTGCGTTTCTCACCCGGAAATGCGCTAGCCCGGCTCATCTGTAAAGACTACCAAGGTAAAGGTAGACAGGAGGATGGATACTCCGGGCTAGCGGTTTTTCTTCTTGTGGCGGTTCTTGCGGAGCCGCTTCTTTCTTTTGTGGGTAGCGATCTTGTGACGCTTTTTCTTCTTTCCACAAGGCATAGGCAGTACCTCCTTAGTCTACAACACGGGCGGTGAATCCGGCGGAGTCCTTTCCGCGCTCTCCTGCTCCTGTATGACTCTCGCCCTCAGTTCTTTCGAAGCCTTGAAGTATGGAACCACCTTCTCGGGTACGAAAACAGATTCGCCGGTCCTCGGATTGCGCGCCTGGCGCGCTTTTCTCGTCTTTGTTTTGAAGCTGCCGAGCCCACGGATCTCCACATGGCCACCCTTGACGAGCGCTTCGCAGATCCCCTCAAGAAGATGATCAGTGATAACCGCAACGTCTTTCTTGGTAAGCCCAGTTCTCGCCGCGACCCTCTCGACCAGATCAGCCTTCGTCATGGCCCCGATCTCCTCTCACATCGCGAGCTACTCCCCGGTCCGTCCAGGATCCTTGTCTACTCGAGCTCCTGAGGGCAAAGGTAGCAAAGGTGTTCCTGTCATGTCAATTGCTTTCCTGCACCGGTTGCCGTCCTGGTCTGGTATTCCAGGACCCCCTCATATACAACCTTCGCGTCCCCTTCCAGAGTCACCCCCCGAACACCCTCACCGTCCACGCGGTATTTCACCCTCAGCGTTCCCCCCGGCGCTCTCAATTCCACAGGTGAGCCTGCACCCTTTTGCAGACACGCTCCCACCGCCGCGGCTACCGCGCCCGTGCCGCATGCCAGAGTCTCCCTCTCGACGCCCCGCTCATAGGTTCTCAGCCTGAGAACGGACGGTCCCAGGACCTCCGCAAAATTGACGTTGGTTCCCTCAGGCTGGAACCGTGGATCGAACCGGAAGACCCGTCCCACCGCCTCCACATCCACCCGATCCACATCATCCACCCACAGAACCAGGTGCGGAACACCGGTATCGAGTGAGATACCCACAAAGACCCGACCCTCGTGCGAGAGCTCTATCTTTCCTTCACAAACCTGTGGATCCCGCATCCCAAGACAAACTCCATCCGCCAGGATCTCGGCGCGGTGCGCCCCGTCGTCGGCTTCGAGGATCAGGCTTTCGCCAACCCATCCTTTCCGAAAAGCGTAGCGAGAGGCGCAGCGGCCGGCATTGCCGCACATCCCGGCCCGGCTACCGTCCGCGTTGAGGTACACCATCCTTGCCCGGTCGCCGCCCAGCGATCGAACCGTCACCAGCCCATCCGCCCCAACGCCGTGCCTTCGGCGACAGACATCCGCGGCCAGGCGGCTCAGAATTCCATCTTCCAACCCGCCGACGAGGTCATGATCGATCATCACGAAATCGTTTCCCGCCCCGGACATCTTGACAAAAGGCAGCCTCACTCTTCCTCCATCTCCCTCAGGATCTCAACGTCCCGGACCACGGCACCCGCCTCAACCTCCAGGGTGTCGGCAACCGTGACCCGAGGCTCCGGAAGATCCTCGATCGTATCCCACTGCCCGTCGCCATTCATATCCTGGAATACGCTCAGGAAGTACTTCCCCGCGGGGACTCCGCCCATCCGGAATGGACCAGGCCGGCTGATCCTCGTGCTCCTGGCAACCGTCGAATCCCCCGGGACAGACGCTTCCACCCACACTGGGAACTCCGGATCCCAGTCACCCAGTACGCAACCCATGACGAGGCCGGTCTTCCTGGAATCCCACACTTCAATCTCGATTCCGCCAATTGTGTCCGGAAACGCGGCCACGCTGACCGGCTCCGGGTAGAACCCCGACGGATCCCCTTCCTCAAAAGCTCCCGTCCGGTTCTGGTCCAGAAAAGCGAAGAGCTCATACCCCCTGGATACCGGACGTAGAAAGGGAAGCACGAAGTTGCCATCGGGGTCGGTCTCGGTCTGCCGGTAGGGAACGTCCACCTCCGGATCCGCCTCCCTGCCATCCTTCCAGACATACAGCAACACGCCGGCGCCCGCTACGGATTTCCCGGACCGGAGCACGCGTCCGACCAAGGCGCTCTCGTCAAGGTTGGGGCCCGTTGAGAATCCAATGGCAACCGGAATTCCAATCCGGTTGGAGCGCCGGTCCTGCACCGCCGCTCCAAGGGTTACCACGTAGGTCGTGTCTGCGTAGAGGGAATCGAGAGGGGCCAGAGTCACCACTGCCCCCGAGCACGACGGTCTGCCCCCGCGGATCCGGGGATTTACCCACAATCCCTTTTCCAACGAACGCTTGTCCAGCTTCTCGGAGAACACAAGGCGGATGGATCCGGTGACAGGAAACCCCCTCGTCCCCGCGGCCGGCTCGCTTTCCACCAGTTTGGGCGCGGTCTTGTCCACCGGTCCGCCTGGAGGAGCCGCCTGCTTGGCACAGGAGCTCAACACGACCATCAGAGCTGCCGCTGCCAACCAAGCAACCAGGCGCGCACCTGAATACCCGGCCGTCTCGTCGCGGGAGCAGGCCTGGACCGGCCGCGAATCACCAACACCCATTCCAGCTACCCTCTTGACGCGTCCCCACATCAGCATTCCCCTGTTGAGCCAGCCTTATCCTTCCAGACTGGCCCGCGTCATGCACGAATCTTGCGGCCTAGTGGATGAGCCCAGTCAGGATCGCCTTCTGAAGATGCATGCGGTTTTCAGCCTGGTCCAGGACAACGGAATTCGGCCCGTCAATCACCTCATCCGTGATCTCCTCGCCACGGTGCGCCGGCAGGCAGTGCATCACGATAACGTCCTCAGGAGCCTTCCGCAGCAGCGCCCCGTTCACCTGCAGGGAGGTCATTCCCTTCCGGCGTTTCCCCCGCTCCTTTTCCTGGCCCATGCTGGTCCACACGTCGGTGTAGATCACGTCCGCGTCCCGGACCGCCTCGGCCGGATCGTAGATGACCTCCACCTTGCTTCCGGCAAAGGCTTTGGCATTGGCCGCAATTTTCTTGTCCGGCTCCTGCCCCTTGACGGTGCAAATCGTCAGGCTCATGGGCAGAACGGAGGCGGCGTTCAACCACGAGTTTGCCACATTGTTGCCATCGCCAATGTAAACCACCTTGAGGAACTCCAGATCTCCACGCTTCTCCTGGATCGTGAGAAGGTCCGACAGGATCTGGCACGGGTGGAGGAGATCAGTCAGACCGTTGATGACGGGCACGGAAGCAGCCCGGGCCAGATCCACGGCGATCTGGTGAGAAAAGGTCCGGATCATGATTCCGTCCACGTAACGCGAGAGCACGCGGGCAACATCGCCAATGGACTCGCGGGCGCCGATCCCGATTTCCTGGTCGGTGATGTACACGGACCGGCCTCCCAGCTGGGACATACCTACCTCGAAGCTTACGCGGGTCCTCAGGCTCGGCTTGTGAAACACGAGCGCCAGCACCTTGTTCTTCAGGACATCCGCGAAGATCCCCGCGCGGACTTCCGCTTTCATCTCCACCGCTTTGTTCAGAATACAGTGAATCCGGTCCCCGGTGAGATCGGCGATTGACAGAAGGTGCATGGTGGCTCCTTTCTCATCCACAGCGCTACAGAATGTACCGGCTGATGTCCACGTCCTCGATAATGTCTTTCAGTCTCTCCTGAACGGTCTCGGCCGTGATCCTGATGGATCGCTCGCCGGAATCGGGGATGGAGAACAGGATATCCTCCAGAAGAGCCATCATCACGGTGTGGAGCCGCCGGGCTCCAATGTTCTCCATCCGCTCGTTGGCGGCATACGCAACGGCTGCCATTTCCCGGATGGCATCCTCCGTGAACTCGCACTTCACCCCCTCCGACTGAAGGAGGGCCTCGTACTGAAGCACGAGGGCATTCTCCGGTTCGGTCAGAATCCGGACGAAATCCTCCTCTGTCAGGTTTTCCAACTCCACACGGATGGGGAATCGTCCCTGAAGCTCGGGCACCAGGTCCGACGGCTTGGACGCATGAAACGCGCCGGCGGCTACAAAAAGAACATGATCGGTCTTCACTATCCCGTACTTGGTGGGAACTGCGCAGCCCTCGACGATCGGCAGAAGATCCCGCTGGACACCCTCCCTCGACACATCAGGTCCGCTCTTATTCCCGGGCCCGGCAATCTTGTCCAGCTCGTCAAGAAACACGATGCCCGTGTTCTCAACTCGCTCAATTGCTTCGGCCGTCACTTTTTCCATATCCACGAGTTTCTCGGATTCCTCCTGCGAGATAATTCCCCGCGCTTCCGCCACTGTGAGCCGCTGGCGCTTGCCCCGCTGGGGCATCATACCTCCCAGCATCTGGCGGAGGCCGAACTCCATCTGCTCCATCCCCGGACCGGAGAAGATCTCAATCAGAGGCAGTCCCTTGTTCGACACATCCAGCTCCACGATCCGTTCTTCCAGCCTCCCGCCCTGCAGGAGCTCCCGCATTTTCTCCCGAGTCCGCTGCCAGCGGTCCTCTTCGCCTGCGCCGGAGTTCGTCACTTCGGAACTGTTCTCGCCAGCGGCTTCAAAGACCCGGGCCCTGGGTACCAGAAGATCCAGCAGCCGGCTCTCGGTGGCCGCCGCGGCCGCTTCCTGTACTTCCTCTGCCATCTCCGCCCGGACCATGTTCACCGCAAGGTCGGTGAGATCGCGGACGATTGATTCCACATCACGCCCCACGTACCCCACTTCTGTGAACTTCGACGCCTCGACCTTCACGAAGGGCGCCCCAGCCAGCTTGGCTAGCCGTCTCGCGATTTCCGTTTTCCCTACGCCGGTTGATCCGATCATGATGATGTTGGCGGGCAGAATCTCGTCTCTCAGATCTCCCTCGACCTGCTGGCGGCGCCAGCGGTTCCGGAGCGCGATGGCAACGGCCCGTTTGGCCTTGGCCTGACCGATGACATAGCGATCCAGCTCCTGGACAATCTGCCGGGGCGTGAGCTGGCGCGCCAGCGATTCTGAATCTACATCCGTCTGCTTGATTTCCATTGTGCCGCCTCGATTGTTTCCTTCGTGCTCTTCGCTGTTCAGGCTCTCTAGAGAACTTCGATCGTGATCTGATCGTTCGTGTACACGCAGATTCCCGCGGCAATTCTCAGAGCGTCCTCCACAATTTCCCTTGCCGACATCTCCGTGCGTTTCATCAGGGCCCGCGCCGCGGCCAGGGCATACGGACCACCGGACCCAATAGCGAGAATGTCATCGTCCGGCTCGATCACATCTCCCGAGCCCGAGATGAGAAACGACTGCTCCTTGTCAACCACCACGAGCAGGGCCTCCAGGCGCCTCAGCACCCGGTCGGTCCGCCACTCCTTGGCCATCTCGATGGCGCCCCGCGCCAGGTTTCCCTTGTAT
>JAGLYR010000148.1 GCA_023132135.1 Candidatus Eiseniibacteriota bacterium
TTTCCAGGTACCCGTCGAACTTCTCAAACAGGGTCATAGAGTCGGCCGTTGTTCCCGCAAACCCGGCCACTACGTTCCCATGGTACAGCCGTCGAACCTTGTTCGCCCCCTGCTTCACGACGGACTCCCCTAACGAAACCTGCCCATCGCCACCCATCACCACTTCCCCGTTTCTCCGGACGGCCAGCACCGTGGTCGAGCGAAACATCCCCCTCTTCCTGGTCATGGTCAGTGTCTCCTACGCCCGGGGATGGCCTTGATCGTACGCCTTCTTCAGTCGCTGCACAGACACATGCGTGTATATCTGGGTGGATGACAAACTGCTGTGCCCCAAAAGCTCCTGCACGGCCCTCAGATCCGCCCCCCGGTCCAGCAGATGCGTCGCAAATGAATGACGAAGAACGTGAGGATGGGTTCCCCGGGCCTCGGATATGCGGCCCAGGTACTTCTTCACGACAAGCTGCACGCCCCGCGGTCCCAATCGCCTTCCCATCCGGTTCACAAACAGCGGCCCACCACCCCGCTCATCATCCCCGCCCTTTCGCGACCGGAGTACCCTCTCCCGTTCGGGGAGATATCCCTCCAGAGCGCGGGCTGCCATCCGCCCCAAGGGAACAACCCGTTCTTTTCTCCCCTTCCCTCGCACCACGAGAGTACGGGAGTAAAAATCCACATCCAGCAGGTTGAGCCCGGTCAGCTCCCGAAGCCGTAATCCCGACCCGTACAGGATTTCCAGGATGCTCAGGTCGCGGGAGCCCAGAGGCGTATCGAGCGCCGGCAGGGACATCAAACGCTCGGCTTCCTCCACACTCACGAATTCGGGAAGTTGTCTTGGACGGCGCGCGCTGGACACGTACCGGGCCGGGTTCGAGGTGCAGTACCCCTCCCGACAGAGAAACCGGAAGTACGTTCGCACCGTAGCCAGCTTCCTGGCAAGGGTGCTCCTCGAACAGCCCCCGGCCCCCAGCTCCGCCAGGAAATGCCGGATCAGGTGACGATCGACTCGCTCCACACGTCTGGCCGCCGGCGGTGCTTCCCTCCTGAGGAATTCCTCAAACTGCGCGAGATCCGTACGGTACGCGGCGATGGTGTGGCGGGAAGCATTCCTCTCGCCATCGAGGTACTCAAGGAATCGTTCAATCCCGGCCTTCAACCCTCGCCACCCCTTCGCCCCGGCCCGACACCGGGGCCAGAGCCTGTGCCCACCGACGCATGGCCGCCAGAGCTCGCTCGGAGATCTGGCGATACCGCTCTTTCCGCGAACCCACCCGGCTTCCCAAGGGAGGCAGCAACCCGAAGTTGATATTCATGGGCTGGTAGTTCTTCGCCGATGCAGTCGCCAGCCACCGGACCATGCACCCAAGCGCCGTCGTCTCGGGTGGAAGCAGCGCCGACCTGCCCTGCACCCTGCGGGCCGCGTTCTGCCCAGCCAGCCAGCCAGTCCCAATGGATTCTACGTAGCCTTCGACCCCCGTCAGCTGGCCGCCGAAGAACACCGATTCCCGCCACCGGTGCTCCAACGTTTCCCCGAGAACCCGCGGCGAGCAGATGAAGGTGTTCCGGTGGAGACTGCCATACCTGGCGAACTCGGCGCTCTCCAATCCCGGGATCATACGAAACACTCGCCGCTGCTCACCCTGCCGGAGCCGGGTCTGGAACCCCACGAGGGTGAACATCGAACCAGTCCGGGACTCGCTCCGCAGCTGCACCACGGCAAAGGGGCGTTCGCCGGTCCGCGGATCGACCAGCCCAACGGGACGCATGCTGCCGAAGGCGAGAGTATCGGGCCCGCGGCCAGCCAGATCCTCCACCGGTGCACAGGCTCCGAAGAACTTGCCCCGTTCGAAGGCATGGGGCTCAAACCGTTCGGCGGCCACCAGCGCGTCGATGAACTCATAGTACTGCTCGCGGGTGAACGGGCAGTTGAGATAGTCAGCCCCACCCTTTTCATACCGGGCTGCCGGGAAGACCACCGAGGTGTCAACGGAGTCCGCCATCACGATGGGCGAAATGGCGTCGTAGAAGTAGAGATACTCGCCCCCTACCAGACTCTTCAGCGAATCCGCGAGGCAGGGCGAAGTCAGCGGACCGGACGCGACCACCGTCACCCCCCCCTCAGGGGGCAATGATTTGATCTCCTTGCGGACAACGCGAATCCGCGGATGTTCATGCAGTCGCTTCGTGACCGCTTTGGCAAACTGGATCCGGTCCACGGCCAAAGCCGATCCGGCCGGGACAGAATGGGTCTCTGCTTCCTGCAGGAGAACCGAACCCAGAAGCGTCAGCTCCGCCTTCAACAAACCAGCCGCCGAAGAGGGCAGCCGTGATTTCAGGGAATTGCTGCAGACCAGCTCCGCCAGCTCACCTGTCTGGTGAGCGGAAGTCTGGAGGTGAGGGCGCATCTCGAAGAGGGTAACGTCCACCCCACTCTCGGCCGCCTGCCAAGCGGCCTCCGATCCTGCTAATCCCCCGCCAATCACCGTGACATGCATGGGTTTGCCTCACTCGCTACCCATCATCATCCGGGAGGGGAATCTCCGCCCCGCAGCTCAAGCAGTTCAGATGCGGGCCCTTCGCCTTGGTCTGCTTCTCCACCATGAGACCTTTGCCGCACTCAGGACACGTCTGCTTGACCGGCCGATGCCAGCTGGCGAACTTGCAGTTCGGGTAATTGCTACAACCGTAGAACACTCTTCCGCGGCGCGTCCGCCGCTCCACCAGATCTCCCTTGCACCCTTCCTCGGGACAGGAGACTCCAAGACTCACAGCCCGCGTGTTCTTGCACTCCGGATACCGGGAACAAGCGAGAAACCGCCCGAATCGGCCCCGGCGGATCACCATGGGCGCGTTGCACTGGTCGCAGACCTCGTCCGTCGGCTCTAGCTGGGGTTCCTCTCCAGGGAGTGATCGGGAATACCGGCATTCGGGAAAACCGCTGCACGCGATGAACTGCCCGCCCCGACCCCACTTGACCACCAGCGACTTCCCGCACTCGGGACAGTTCTCATCAGTCTCCGTCTGCAGGCTCTTTTTCAGCTCGGCGGTCTTCGATGAGAGAGTCTCCAGGTCCTTGCTGAAGGGGTCGTAGAACTGGCGGACCACGTTCACCCAGTCGTCTTCGCCCGATTCAATCCGGTCCAGTTCCGACTCCATCTTCGCGGTAAAGGCCACGTTGAACACGTCCGGAAACCAGTCTCCCAGGAGATCCCAGACGGTCTTACCAAGATCCGTGGGAACCAGCGCGGTCTTCTCCTTGGACACGTACCTCCGATGAAGAATGGTCCAGATAATGCTGGCATAGGTACTGGGCCGCCCGATTCCTTTGGTCTCCAGCTCCTGGATGAGGGTCGCCTCGCTGTAATGCGGGGGCGGCTCGGTGAAGTGCTGCTCCGGCAGCGTGTCTTTGAGCACCAGGCTTTCCCCCGCCTGGGTCCCCGGCAAGCCCTGGCCGTCTTCCTCCTCGTCCATATCTTCCTTGTATACCGCCAGAAAGCCAGGGAACATCAGCTTTGAATTGGAGGCCCTGAGCCCGTACCGGCCCCCCTCGATGTTGAAGGTGATTATTTCAGAGCGCGCAGGCTGCATCTGCGAAGCCAGGAACTTCTCCCAGATGAGCTTGTAGAGCTTGTGCTGGCGAAGTGAGAGAAACCCCTTGAGATCTTCCGGCGCGCGGTTCACCGAGGTCGGACGAATCGCTTCATGCGCGTCCTGCACCTTTTTCCGGGATTTGTACAGAGGCGGGCGGGAATAGGCATAGTCACTCCCGAACCGCCCGGTGATGTACTGCCGGGCTTCCTGCGATGCTTCGGCAGATACCCGCGTCGAATCGGTCCGCATATAGGTGATGAGCCCCACCAGCTCACCTTGACCGATCTCCAACCCCTCGTACAGCTCCTGAGCCACACTCATGGTCTGCCGCGCGCTCATTCCCAACCGGCGCGATGCTGCCTGCTGAAGAGTGCTGGTGATAAAGGGAGCCTTGGGCCGACGCTTTCTTTCCTTCCGAGTCACCTCGCCGAGGACAAGGGAAACCGATTTCAGTTCGCGGACGATCTCCTTCGCCTCCGCCTCCGAATGGATTTCCAGTTTTTCTCCATCGCGCGTCCAGACTTTGGCTCGAACGAGTTCCCCCGTCGGAACCTGCACGTCTACCTCGATGGTCCAGTACTCGACCGGGACGAATCCTTCAATTTCTTCTTCACGTTCGCAAACCAGACGGAGGGCCACCGATTGCACGCGCCCCGCGCTGATCCCCCGCCGGATCACCTTCCACAGGAGCGGACTTACCTTGTACCCGACGAGACGGTCCATCACACGGCGCGCCTGCTGGGCGTCGACCTTCCTTTTGTCTACCTCCACCGCGTTGGCAAATGCCTCGCGGATGACATTCTTGGTAATCTCATTGAACAGAACCCGCCGGATCTTCTCCGACCGGCTACCCAGAACCTGAGCCAGGTGCCAGGCAATAGCTTCACCCTCGCGGTCGGGATCCGGGGCCAGAAAGATCTCGTCCGCTTTGGCGGACGCGGTTCGGAGAGCCTTGAGTGTCTTTCCCTGACCGCGGATGGTCACATAGCTGGGTTCGAAGTTGTTCTCCAGGTCCACCCCCAGCTTCCGCAGAGGCAGGTCACGAACATGCCCCATCGAAGCCTTTACTTCGAATCCTTTGCCCAGGTACTTGGCAATGGTCTTGGCCTTGGCCGGCGATTCCACTATGACCAGCGATTTACCCACCCGTCCACTCCTCTTCCCACAAAATCAAGGCCGTCCTGTCAAGACGGCCACTCGACGTATCCGATAGCCTCAAGCCCCACCACCCACTAGTGAATAAGATGCATTCCCTGGTCGACAGGAAGCGCCCCAAGGGAAACCAGGGCGGACTTTCCCCCCGAGGTGAGAATCACACCCGCGGCCAGCTCCGCGATGTCCTCCCGGTCCAGGACTTCCTCTCCCCCAACCACCACCGCCTGGATGACCCTCTCCATCATGATGTCGTCCAGAACCCCCAGCTCTCTGAGCTGAAGGAGATACCCTTGAGCCCTGGTGGTGAGCAGGCAGATCTCCGACTCGTGCAGCATCCGGACGGACCCGGGAGCGCGGCCCACCCGGAGCACGCGGGACTTCTCATCGGTATCAGCCCGGGCAGACAACAACCAACCCACCGCATGTCCGACCTCGGCGGTGCTGAAACCGAGCATGGAGAGATACTCGACAAGCGAATCCATGTCCTCGACGGACCCGGGCTCCGCCAGAATCCGATCGATCATCTGCATCAGCAACCGGCTCGTCCGATCATCCATCGGGGTATCTCCTACCGTTCAGGTCTGTCCGTTCAGGTCTGTCGATGCCATAAGCTAACACACCCCCGCGTTCTCGATCAAGCTATTTCGCATCCCCCACTCCACAGCACTTCTTGTACTTCTTGCCGCTGCCGCAGGG
>JAGLYR010000149.1 GCA_023132135.1 Candidatus Eiseniibacteriota bacterium
TGGCTACGGCCGGGTTCTGGATCCTCACGAGTTCTCACTGTCCGAAGCGTGCAACCTGGCCAGTTGCCGGAGTCAGAATCCTTACCCTTCCACCCGACACCGTGTTTGTGCCGCGGGGCCTTCAATACCATGGATAACCCTTGCCGCAAGATCACTTGCGGTCTCCGCCGACTCAGGCTGGTGAGAAATGCAGGCTGGCTGGGGTAGAATTCCCCGGTGGTTCGATTCTCCCCGAAACCAACCCTTGGCAGACCTCAGGAACCTCAACCGGTCTCAGCAATAATAAACCCCGAGGATTTCCGTACTGCCTTGATTTATTACGAGTTACTCCATGGCTCCTTCAGTAACTCGCGCTACCGCGCGCCGGGTGCAGGCAACTGGCACGAAGACTGCGTTAGCCAGAGAAGTGGAAGCTATCATCCGAAACCTGAGGAAGGAGGCACGACCATGGGAACCAAGGGAAACGCCGCACGGGCAACGCAGCTGCGTGACGCGCCCGCAGAGGCCAGGGCCGCCGGGATTTGCTCAACCTGCAACCACGCGCGGGGCTGCATGCACATGCGGGAGAACCGCGGTCCGGTGTGGCACTGCGAGGAACACGAGTCCTACACGGAACTCGATATAACGGACAGCCACCTGAGCCTCCACAGATTCGATGAGAACATCGCCGTGGAGGACGAGGATTCGGCCATCTACGCGGGCCTGTGCAGAAACTGCAAGCATCGCGCAACATGTACCCTGTCGAGGCCCGAGGACGGCGTGTGGTGGTGCGAGGAGTATGAGTAGGTAACAACCAAGTTCGTCATCAAGCAGTAAGAAGGGAGGAAGAGATGGCTGTCCCTGTCCCAACGACCTCAACCGTCATAGAGAAGCAGAGTCTGTACGATAACGTCATCTGGCAGTTCGACAGATCCGCGGATCTGATGGGTCTGGATCCGGAGATCCGCAAGATCATGGCGGCAACCACCAACGAGATCCAGGTCCATTTCCCGGCGCGGATGGATGAAGGCAATATCGAGATCTTCACGGGCTACCGCGTCCAGCACAACAACGCGCTGGGCCCGTACAAGGGTGGGCTCCGTTTCCATCCGGCAGTGGATATAGATGAGGTTCGAGCTCTCGCCATGTGGATGACTCTCAAGTGCGCCGTCGTCGACATCCCCTTCGGCGGTGCGAAGGGCGGCATCCGGATGGACCCATCCCGATATTCGGCGGATGAGATCCAGCGGATCGTGCGCCGTTTTACTTTCGCCCTGGGAGACACCATTGGTCCTGAGTTCGACATTCCAGCCCCGGACGTAAACACCAACTCCCAGACGATGGCATGGATCGCCGACACATACGCGTCGACGATGCCCCCTCACGAGCGGTCACGCTGCACCCACGTGGTCACCGGCAAGCCCATAGAATCCGGTGGCAGCCTGGGACGGGAAAAGGCAACCGGCCAGGGCGTGGCGTTCACTCTCAGGGAGTGGGCGAAAGACCATGAGGTCGATCTGCGCAGTGCGACCTTCATCGTCCAGGGGTATGGCAACGTTGGCTCCTGGGCTGCGAGGCTGATGAAACGCTTCGGATCGAAGTTGCTTGCCGTCGAGGATGTCACCGGGGCCATCACCGCCCCGGATGGGATTGATCCCGACAGTCTTGCGAAGTACGTCGTGGAACACGGCGGAGTGGCCGGCTATCCCGGGACCAAGGAAATCGACCACACGACCTTCCTGCGGACCAAGGCGGACATCTTCATCCCGGCCGCCCTGGAAAACACCATCACAGGCGCCACCGCTCCGTTGCTGGATGTCAAGGTTGTTGCGGAGGGCGCAAACGGGCCCACGGATCCGGACGGAGATGCCATCCTCGCCAAGAGAGGGATTGATGTCATTCCCGACATTCTCTGCAACTCCGGTGGTGTGGTCGTGAGCTACTTCGAGTGGCTCCAGAATAAGCGGAGCGAGTACTGGGAGCTGGTGGAAGTGGATGGAAAGCTTCTCAGGATCATCGTGAACGCCTACAGGAAGGTCCGCGACACAGCGAAGAGGTACAGGACGGACTGGCGGACGGCCGCATTCATCTGCGCCCTCGGGCGCCTGGAAACCGTCTACAAGGAGCGCGGGGTTTTCCCCTAGGCGGTTCGGCGAGTCCTTTCCGAGGATTCGAGGTGAGTGAGCAAACACTTGGCGGGGAACGCGGGGTGCACTCCGGAATTGAAGCCGGACCACTCTGGTTCCCCGTCCGCGCGGTCCACCTGCCATTGTGTATGGCGCGGCGGCTCAGACGACCCCCGCGCTGTCGATCATGCAAAGCATGGGCCGGGGTTCTTACTTCCTCTTTCTCGCGGCCTTCTTCGCCTTCGCACTCGTGCAATTCAGAAGCCCGCCGGCGAGAAGAATCTCCTTCTGGCGGTCGGACAAGTCATAGTCCACTTCGAACTGGGTGCTCTTGGAATGATTCCGTACCAGGAATCTTTCGTTCCGCCCCAAGTGCCGGGGCACGTCCCGGATCTCGAGCCAGTCTTCCTGATCCAGTACATCATAGTCCCGCTCGTTGAGGAAGACCAACGGCAGGATGCCGCAGTTGATGAGGTCGGCCAGGTGCAGCGGGGTGAAGGACTTCGCCATCACGAACTGGATCCCCAGATACATCGGGGCCAACGCGGCATGCTCGCGGGACAATCCCAACCCGTAGTTGAACCCGCCGACGATGAATCCCCCACCGTGATCCCTGGCGCGGCGCGCGAAGGTCGGATCAACATTGCTGAAGACGTATTCCGAGATGGCGGGGATGTTGGACCGGAGAGGAATGATACTGGCGGGGACCGGCATGATGTCGTCCGTAGTAGTATCGTCGCCTACCTTGAGAAGCACCTTGCTGGACAGGGTCTCCGGCAAGGTCTCCTTCCGCGGCAGCGGCTGGATATTTGGGCCCCGGCGGATTTTCACCTTGGAACCATCCCTCGGCGGCTTGATCACCATGTTGTCATCGACGACAAAGGTCTTGGGGATAGCAACCCGCGGAGGGCGGCCGGCAAGCGTTCTGGGATCGGTTATCCTGCCCTTGAGCGCTGTGGCAGCTGCCGTCTCGGGCGATACCAAGTAGATCGCGGCCGTCTTCGTCCCCGACCAGCCCTCGAAATTGCAGTTGCTGGTCCGGACCGAGACTTCGCCGCTGCCCGGCGCGTGGCCCATCCCGATACAAAATCCGCAGGCCGATTCTGCAATCCGGGCGCCCGAGGCAATCAGACTCGCCAAGCCGCCCGACTTGGCAATCATGCTGAAGACCTGCTTGCTCCCTGGAGCCACGATGAGGCTCACGCCCGGATGCACCGTCTTGCCCTTGAGAATCCCTGCAACCGTCATGAGATCCCGGTAGGACGAGTTGGTGCAACTGCCGACGCAGACCTGGCTGACCCCTACCTTCGTTAGCTTCCGGACGGGAACCACTCTGTCCGGCATATGGGGTTTGGCTGCGAGGGACTCGATCTTGTCCAGTTGGAGATCGATCACCTCGTCGTACTCCGCATCCCTGTCGGCTACCAGCTCTTTCCAGAGCTTGACTCGCTTCTGCCCGGCCAGGAATGTGCGGGTCGCACGGTCGCTCGGGAACACGGAGGTCGTGGCGCCCAGCTCCGCTCCCATATTCGCAATGGTCGCCCGCTCGGGCACCGAGAGTGTTTGAACTCCGGGCCCACCGTACTCGAAGATCTTGCCAACCCCGCCCTCAACCGTGAGACGGCGCAGGAGATCCAGAATCACATCCTTGGCCGAAACCCAAGGTCTCAATTTTCCCGTCAGCCTAACCAGCACAACCTGAGGCACGGTGAGATAGAAGAGCTCGCCCGCCATGGCCACAGCCACGTCAAGACCACTTGCCTCGATGCCGATCATCCCGATCCCGCCGGCTGTCGGGGTGTGATGGTCGGAACCCAGGAGGGTCATTCCGGGGATCCCAAAACGCTCCAGGTGAACCTGGTGGCAGATGCCGTTGCCCGGGCGCGAGAAACGGACCCCGTACTTCGCAGCAACGGACTGCAGGAACAGGTGGTCATCAGGGTTCTCATACCCCGTCTGGAGGGTGTTGTGGTCCACGTAGCTCACGGAAATCTTCGTCTTCACTCTCGGGACCTTCATCGCCTCGAACTGAAGGTACGCCATCGTCCCGGTGGCATCCTGTGTCAACGTCTGGTCAATCCGGAGCCCGATCTCCCGCCCCGATCCCAGCTCACCCGAGACCAGATGCTCCGAGAGAATCTTCTGAACGATATTGTCCCCCATGGGGTGCCTCCTGTGACCACGCGGAATGCTCACACTCCACCACCGCACCGCGCCACATCAATATCCGCAAAAAACCACAAACATCGGCGCTCAGGGCGCATGTTACGAGAAAGGGGGGCCGGAAGTCAAGGACGAGGGGAAGAGGCATTGCCCTCACCGCAGATTGAGAGGCGAGACAGCTCTCAGACGAGCAACAATCGGCGGCAGAGTCTCGATCACTCTCCGGACATCCTCTTCTGTCGTCCCAAGACCCAGGGAGAACCGGATGGAAGAGCGAGCCAGTTCCGGGGACAATCCCAGAGCTAGGGTCACATGAGAAGGCCCGAGGCTTCCGGAACTGCAGGCCGAGCCAGTGGATACAGAGATCCCCTCGATGTCCAAGGCCAGCATGGTCGCCTCCCCCTCCACGCCCTCGATGCAGAAGTTCACGTTGTTGGGTAGACGGAGGGTCGGGTGACCGTTGAGGAACACGTGGTCATTGTTCTGTTCGATCCCCCGCCACAGGTCGTCCCTGAGACCGGTCAGTCGTCGGATTTCCCCCTCCATTTCCCCAGCGGCCAGATCCAGGGCAGTGGCCAGACCAACGATGGCCGGCACATTCTCTGTGGAGGCCCGGCGCCCCATCTCCTGCCCCCCACCATGGAGGAAGCGCGTCAGTTTCGTCCCCTCGCGGATGTAGAGGACTCCGACGCCCTTCGGCCCGTAGAACTTGTGGGCCGAGAGAGAAAGGAGATCCACGTTAAGATCGTCAACCCGGACGGCCATGTGACCTGCGGTCTGAACAGCATCGGTGTGGAAGGGAATCCCGCGCTCGCGGCAGATGGCTCCAATCTCGGAAATGGGCTGAATGGTCCCAACTTCGTTGTTCGCATGCATGACGGTCACCAGAACCGTCTCGTCGGTAATCGCACTGCGCACATCGTCAGGATCGACCAGGCCCGAGCTGTCGACCGGCAGCTCGGTAACCCGGAATGCCTGTGTTTCCAGAAACTGGCATGTCTCCAGAACTGCCTCGTGTTCGATCCGGGTTGTGACGATGTGGTTTCCGTGTTCGGCCCAGGCGTAGGCCGTTCCCTCGATTGCGTAGTTGTCCGCCTCCGTTCCCCCGGAGGTAAACACGATTTCCTGGGGCCGGGCGCCGAGATGCCGGGCCACAGTTCCCCTGGCCGACTCGATGGCCTCGCTGGCATCCCGGCCATCCGAGTGGAAACTGGAGGGATTACCGAAAGCAGTGGTGAAGTATGGTCTCATTGCCTTCACCACTTCCGGCCGGGTGGGCGTCGTGGCGGCGTGGTCCAGGTAGATTCGCTTGTTGTCCGGCATTTCAGTGTACCTCAAGACAAAACACCAGGTTCGCTGTTTCACTACCCCGTCACGGCAGCTCCGCAGCTCGGGCACTCCGCAGATTCGGCCCGCATGGGCTTGCCGCACTCCGGGCAGACCCTGAAGCTCTTGCCGCAAGGCGCGCAGGTGGCACCTTCCGGATCCACAGGGCTGTCGCAGTAGGGACAGGCGCAACCGGCCACGGGTTCGCGCACCTCCGCTTCTTCCCCCTCCGACTTCGAGAGCAGTGCGATGGGTTTGCCCTGCTTCTGGAGGTAGTCCGCTATAGCCTCGTGAAGAGCATCCGCTCCCAGGTTGGAGCAGTGCATCTTGTTCGTGGGCAGACCCCCAAGCTTCTTGGCGACGTCGCTCTTGGTAATCTTGAGCGCTTCGTCCAGCGTCCTGCCCATGGCCATTTCGCTGACCATGCTGGAAACGGCGATTGCAGCCCCGCAGCCGAAGGTCTTGAACTTGACGTTGTCGATCTTCCCATCCTTCACCGTGATATGGAAAGTCATCATGTCTCCACACACGGGATTCCCCACCTCTCCGACGCCATCCGGGTGCTCAATCTCCCCGACGTTCCTGGGTTTTGTGAAGTGCTCCATGACTTCCTTGCTGTACATCATGGCCATCGCTGGTTCCTCCGGAATCAGTTCTTGTCCCTTTGCTCCTTCGAGCGATAGACCGGAGACATCTCCCGCAACCTCTGGATTACTCTAGTCATCACATCCATCACATAGGAAACTTCGTCCAGGGAATTGTCCTGACCCAGGCTGTACACGATGGATCCCTGGGCCAGTGCCGTGTCCAGTCCCAGAGCCAGAAGAACGTGGGAAGCCTTGAGGGCCCTGGACGTGCATGCCGAACCGCTGGATCCAAAGATCCCCTCCTGGGCCATCAGGAGAAGCATCGCCTCGCCCTCCACGCCCTCCACACAGATGCTGACATGGTCGGGCAACCGCTTCTCCGGATGTCCGGTAAGGACAACCTCGTCGATATCTGTGGTCAGCCGGCGGATGAGCTCATCCCGGACCAGGATCAGGTGATCCCGCCTCCGGTCCAGGGATTCCGCCGCCAGCTGCGCCGCTTTCCCCATTCCAGCGATCCCGGGAACATTCTCCGTTCCGGCCCGCCGGCCCGCTTCCTGGATGCCTCCATCCACCAGAGGCATGATCCGGGTTCCCTTTCTCAACCAGAGCGCCCC
>JAGLYR010000015.1 GCA_023132135.1 Candidatus Eiseniibacteriota bacterium
ATGGGTTCCCGCGTGCGCGGGAATGACAATCGGCTTCGCGCCCTCGCCCTGTCGCGCACTCGCCCTGTCGCGCCCTCTCAGCTATCTCGATGCGCGGCGCAGGTACGCGGGCGCATCCAGATCGTCCTCGGCAAAATGCCTCACCAGTGCCCCCGGATCCAAGAGAGTCTCTCTCTCGTGCTCCTTCCGCTCGTTCCGCACAAACGCGGGCGTAGTCAAATCCTCAGGTTTGAACCGACGCGCGGTTATTGTCCTTCGTTCCTCGACCGAGGCGCCGGTCCCATCACCTGTCCCGATTCCCGTGGCGATCACTGTCACGCGGAGTTCATCGCTCAACCACTCCGGATCGATCACCGCGCCGAACATCACGTTGGCCTCAGGGCCCGCCGCCTCGTAGACGATCGACGTGGCATCGCTCACTTCCTTCAGAGTCATGTCTTCGCCGCCCGTGATGTTGACGAGGATACCCCGCGCCCCCTGGATGGACACCTCTTCCAGAAGCGGGCATGACACCGCCTGCTGCGCCGCCCTGACTGCGCGCTCCTCACCGCCGGCCGAACCGGTCCCCATGATGGCATCTCCCATCTCCATCATGATGGTTCTGACGTCGGCGAAGTCCAGATTCACCAGGCCCGGCACCGTGATAAGGTCCGAGATTCCCTTGGTCGCCTGCATGAGCACGTCATCCGCTACCCGGAAGGCATCCACCAGGGCCGTGCTGGGATCGACGATCTCCAGCAGCTTCTGGTTCGGGATCACAATAAGGGTATCCACCTTCTCCTTGAGCTCCAGTAGCCCTTCATTGGCCTGGCGGTTGCGGATCCGTCCCTCAAAGACGAAGGGCCGGGTAACCACGCCGACAGTCAGGGCTCCCATTTCCCGCGCGATCTCCGCTACCACCGGAGCCCCGCCGGTTCCCGTTCCCCCGCCCATGCCGCTTGTCACGAACACCATGTCCGCGCCTTCCAGGGCGCCCGCGATGAGATCACGATCTTCCTCCAGCGCTTTGCGGCCGGTCTCCGGATTCCCTCCGGAACCCAGCCCTTTCGTCAACCGCGCTCCCACCTGGATGGTATGAGGCGCCATTGAACGAGCCAGGTCCTGTGCATCCGTATTGGCAGCAATGAACTCGACTCCCTTGAGCGAGGAATCGATCATCCGGTTGATGGCATTTCCACCGGCGCCTCCGATTCCAATCACTTTGAGTTTAGCGAAACAGTCATGGTCATATTCGAACTCCAGCATCCTGCCCTCCTCCTCTTGACAACTCGCCCCCCGCGAATCCAGCCCGCATTGCTGGTGAGAGATGCGGGCTAGAAAAATGCTCCTGCCCATCGCCGTAGTCGCCCGACGGCGCTCCTGTGACCTTTTCCGTTTCTCTTCGCCTGCACTCCTCCATCCAGACCGTAGAGCGCCAGTCCCGTCCCTGCAGCATAGCGGGGATCCCTGACATTCTCCTCCAGCCCCCCAATGTGGCAAGGTATGCCAACCTTGACCGGAAGTGCGAAGATCCGCTCAGCCAGCTCCACAATCCCATCCATCAGAGCCGTGCCCCCCGTGAGTACAATGCCCGTACCAAGAAGGTCGGCATAGTCCGTCTTCGCGATCTCGCGACAGGCCAGAGCCAGCAATTCCTCCATCCTGGCCTCGACGATGGTTCCCAACTGGGCCTCCGAGACACTCCGGTCCTTCCGTCCCCCAAGGCCCTGAACCTGGATGGAACCGCGAGCAGCCGGTTCCGTCGCCAGAGCTTGCGCGTAGCTGATCTTGATTTCCTCGGCCTTCGACAGGGGAGTTCGCAGCCCGATTGCAATATCGTTGGTCACGTTTCCGCCGCCCAGAGCAAGCACCGAACTGTGGCGGATGCAGCCATCGCGGAAAATCGCCACATCCGTCGTCCCCTCGCCGATGTCCACCAGTCCCACTCCCAGTTCACGCTCGTCGGAATCCAGGACCGCCGAGGAGATGCCCAGCGGCTGGAGCACCAGCTCCTCAACCCCAAATCCCGCACGCTCCACGGACTTGATGACATTCTGCGCGGCGCTGGATGCGGCCGTGATGATGTGAACCTCGACCTCAAGGCGGACCCCCGTCATTCCAAGAGCCACCTGAATGCCGTCTTGGCCGTCCACTACGAACTCCTGCGGAAGAACGTGCAGTATTTCCCGGTCCATCGGAATCGCCACGGCCTTGGCCGCATCGACTACCCGGCCCACGTCCCTTTCGGTGATCTCCCGATCGGGACGCGATACGGCAATCACACCCCTGGAGTTGAAGCTCCGAATGTGGTCCCCCGCTATGCCCACGTACATGGAATCGACCTCGACCCCCGCCATTTGCTCGGCCTGTTCCACAGCATCCACCACGGCCCGGACGGTCTTGTCCAGATCCACCACAATACCCTTCCGCATGCCCCGGGACGGGCTCGTGCCGACACCGATGACCCTGGGCACATCCTGCTCACCCCGCTCGACGATGACCGCGCAGACCTTTGCAGTCCCAATATCCAGTCCGGTCGAAATGTCTTTGGCCAGCATCATGTCACCTCACTCTGCCGGAGCCCGGCTTCGCCCGGCTCCACCTACACCCCAGGGAATGCCTGGGCCAGCTCCCTCCCCCACCGGGGCATGGGCCCCATGACAACCTGACTCTCGAAACGAAGATCGATCCACTCCGGTCCGGTCTCCGTGTTCTCCTGGTGAGGCTCGACTACAGCGAATTTTTCCAGCCGCCGGATCCAGTCCTTGCGTCCCACCAGCAGGGTCGCCGGGCTGGAACCCGCGGGGATCATCAGGCTCCCGTCCTCCGAAATCAGGAACATGGAGAATCTTCGATCGAAATGCCGATCCGCGAGGGGGGGGCGCCCCATAGCAACCACCAGCGCCAGAAGCCGGGCAATCACGGGATTCCCAAGAACCGAACCAGCGATCAGCGCCTGCCCCGTTCCCACTCCAAAGAACTTGGGCAGGGAATGCCGGAACTCGGAGCGGGTCGGGCCCAGAACCATCCCCGTCTCGTCGATTTCGTACCAGCGATCCGACAGCACCTGCGCAACCGCAGTTCTCTCAACTACACGCACGGCAAGGCGATCCGGCGGATGCCGCGTGACCACGGCCCTCAGCACACGGGGATGTTGCTCCACCGCCCGGCCCATGTCCCGGACGTCGATCTCGAGAAGGCCACTCCCGTCGGGAATTGGATAGAGGGTCTGGATCTCTTCCGATCCCAGAGTTCCATGCCCGGCAATCTCAACCTGCCGCAAGGCGAACTGCGGCGACCGATGAGCCCAGTGAAACACCCGAAGCCCCAGGACTCCCAGCACTGCCAGCACAGCGACAACCAGCACTGCCAGACCCGCAGTTCTTGCGCCGCGCCATCCTCGCCCGCCACTGCTTTTCCCGTTCCGCCTATGACGCATGCCTGCGCCTCTCCAGTAGATCTTCCCCCACCTTCCAGACATCCCCGGCCCCCAAAGTGATGACTACATCGCCAGGCCTGACTTCCGACTCCAGATTCTCCGCCAGTCTGTCCTGCTCTTCGCACAGGACAACGTTGCGGTGACCGCGCTCGCTCGCGGCCTCCACGATCTGCCCCGCGTGAACTCCGGCAACAGGTTCTTCGCCGGCAGGGTATATGGGCATTACCATCAGCACATCGGCTTCATAGAAACACCGGCCGAATTGCTCCGCCAGCGCGGCCGTTCTTGTGTACCGGTGAGGCTGGAACACAGCCACAATGCGGCGCCCCCACACTTCCCGCGCGGCCCGGAGCGTCGCTTCGATCTCCGTCGGGTGGTGGGCATAGTCGTCCACGACCACGACGCCCCCCGCCTCGCCCTTGATCTCAAACCGGCGGGCGATTCCCCGGAATCCTGCCAAAGCCGCCTGGATTTTCCCGAAATCGACTCCCAGCTCGCACCCCACGGCAACAGCCGCCAGAGCATTGCACACGTTATGCAGCCCGGGCAGCTGGATCTCTATGGGCCCCAGAACACGACCCTGATTCGATACCATCAGATGGGTCACCAACCCATCCCCCCGCACGTCCGAGGCCGTGAAGTCCGCCTGCGCAGAGAACCCGTAGGTCAACACCCGTTTCTCCATCCTCGGCATCAGGCTCTGGATGTTCTCCTCATCCAGGCACATGATCCCCGTTCCGTAGAAGGGCACGCTGTTGAGAAATGTGGCGAACGCGTCCTGGATTTCCGCCAGCCCGCTGTAGTGATCCAGATGTTCCTCGTCCACAGTGGTCACAACCGCGATGGTGGGAGAGAGCTTCAGGAAAGAACCGTCCGACTCGTCCGCCTCGGCCACCAGGTAGTCGCCGCCGCCCAGTTTCGCATTGGCATTCAGGCCTTTGAGCTTGCCTCCGACGACAATGGTGGGATCCAGTCCACCCTCGGCGAGCACCAGGGAGATGAGCCATGTTGTCGTGGTCTTGCCGTGGGCGCCTCCCACAGCGATGCCGTACTTCATGCGCATCAGCTCCGCCAGCATCTCGGCCCTGGGGATCACGGGGATTCCCCGGCGCCGAGCTTCCGTCACCTCGGGATTGTCCGCTGGAATTGCCGACGAGACGACCACCACCTGCGCGTCTTCCAGGTTCGCCGGATCGTGGCCCAGAGCGATTCTTCCCCCACGGCCATCGAGCCGTCGCGTGATGTCGGTCGTGCGAAGGTCCGAACCGCTCACCTCGTAGCCCATGTTCAGGAGCACCTCGGCGATACCGGAGATCCCTTCGCCTCCGATCCCGATCAGGTGCAGTTTCCGAATTCTGCCGAACATCGTTGCCTTCACTTTTCGTGTCCTTCGTGCGCTTCGTGGTTCACGCTTTTCGTACTGTGCCTTCGGCTAATGAGTGAACGATCTCGGCCACTTCCGCTGCCGCGCCCGTTCGCCCCATTGCTTTTGCCCGGGCCGCCATTCGCTCCCTCTCCCGCCGGTCCTCCACCAGACGCCGGATCACGTCGGCCAGATCCCCCGCCGTCGCCCTCTTCGGATTCAGCATCTCCGCGGCCCCATGCTTTACCAGAACCCCGGCGTTAGCTTCCTGGTGGCCGGCCGTCGCGTGGGGATAGGGAACGAGGATACTGGGAAGCCCCCTCGCCGTGATCTCCGCCAGAGTCGTCGCTCCAGCGCGACACACCACCAGGTCCGCATCCGCGTATGCCTCGCCCATCTCATCGATGTAAGATTGAACCGAGCCCCCGAACCCGCTCTCCCTCAGACGCTCCTCCACCCACTCCCGGTCGTCCGTCCCTGTCTGAACGAGGAACTCCACCGGGAGGGACGCAGGAAGCTGGGCCAGCGCGCCGGCCAGCAATTCATTGACCTGGTGTGCGCCCCGGCTTCCGCCAAAGACGAGAACCTTCACAAACCCGCTCTCGTCGGACCGACGCGGTCCCTCCGCCACCTGCCTGCGGACAGGATTGCCCGTCGTCCTCAGATTGCCTTTGCGAATGAAGCGATCCGAGGAATCCTCGTAGTTCAGGCACACGCACTCCGCCCAGGGGGCTATGGCCCGGCTCGCGAGCCCCGGGATACGGTTCTGCTCCAGCAGCACCACCGGGATCCTCATCACCAGCCCCACCCAGGCTGTCGGGACCGATGCATACCCACCCGTACCCACGATCACGGCCGGCTTCCAGGAACGCACGAGGTTCCACGCCTCCACCAGACCCTTCAACAGGGAAAACCAGAAGCTCACCCAACCCCACGACGGACTCCGCGGCAGTCCCCGGACCGACATCAGCTTCAGAGGGTATCCCGCCCCGGGAACGACTCGAGTCTCGATTCCCCGTCGGGTGCCAACGAACATGATTTCCGTCTCCGGTTTCTGGTCCTTCAGAGCTTCTGCAACGGCCAACCCGGGATACAGATGGCCTCCCGTTCCACCCCCGGCAATCAGGATCCTTTTCACCGCGACGACCTGACCCGGCGCCGCGCCGGGCGCCGCCTCTGCCACGACGGCCGCGCCTGGGCCCGTGTCATCTGCTGCGAGATATTCAGCAGAATGCCCACGCCCGCAGCGTTGAACAACAACGATGAGCCGCCGTAGCTCACAAAGGGCATGGGAAGCCCCGTTGCCGGCAGCAACGACATGGTCACCGCCACATTGACTGCAAAGTAAATGAATACCGACATGGTGATGCCCCCGGCCAACAGCAGACCCGGCAGATCCGGTGCACGGAGCGCAATCCGCACTCCACGCCACACGAAGAACAGGAACAGCACCAGCACAACCGCCGCCCCCACAAAACCCAACTCCTCCCCGATTACGGAGAAGATGGAATCGGTGTGAGGATCGGGAAGGAAAAACATCTTCTGCCGGCTCTCTCCAAACCCGACACCCAGCAAACCGCCCGAGCCCAGTGCGATCAGGGACTGCTTCACGTGCCATCCGGATCCCAGAACATCAGGATTGCCCGTTATGAAATCCCAGTAGGTCTGGACGCGCTGAAGGCGGTAAGGGCTCGCCACCGCAAGCACACCTCCCGCAAGCACACCGGCGCCGACCGAGACGGCCAGCGGACCCAGGCCCGCTCCGGCGATGAAGAACATGCCGAACACGACGGCCATGGTCACCACCGCGGTCCCCAAATCCGGCTGGGCCAGGAGAAGAATGACGATGACGGCCAGAATCACCAGGGGCGGCGCCATGAACCGCCTGAAATCGCCGATCTCGATCTGCCGATGGCCCAGGATTCCCGCCATGTAGATGAGGAGCGCAAGCCGCACGGCTTCCGCCGGCTGGATAGACAGCGACGCGATCCGGATAGCCCGGCTGGCGCCCCGCACCTCGCCCGCGCTCAAACCCAGATTCGGAACCACGGCCAGGGCCAGAAGCCCCAGGCCGATGCCCACGAACACCCGCCCGCCCTTGAGAAGAGCGTGATAGTCCACCCATCTCAGGGCCAGCATCACGGCCAAGGCCAGAGAAAACCGGACCGCGTGCCTCTTGACAAAGAAGGCACTCGAGGCAAATCTCTCCGAGGCGATCACGCAGCTGGAGCTATACACCATCACCACGCCCAGCCCCATCAACACAAGCGTGACTCCGAAGAGAGGTATGTCTGGCTTACGACTGCCTTGCGATACCGTGTTCATGCGCTGCCGTCCCTGAGTCTTTCGACTTCCGCCCGGAAAGCGTTGCCCCGGTCTTCGAAGTTCCTGAACATGTCGAAACTGGCGCATGCTGGTGAGAGGAGCACGATCTCACCTGGATCTGCCACATCCATCGCCCGGTCGACGGCCTCTGACATGGAGCCTGCGAATTCGACATCCGTGACCTTCTCCAGTACATGGCTGATCTCCTCCCGCGCTTCGCCCATGAGAATGGCCCGCTTCACCCGCCCGCGGGACGCCTCCGCCAGGGCGGCGAAATCAAGACCTTTTCCCAGACCACCGGCGATCAGAATCACAGGCGCCGTGAAACTGACCAGAGCCGAGACAACGGCCTCAACGTTGGTAGCCTTGGAATCGTTGACAAACTCCACACCTCCCACCTCACCCAGCAATTCCATCCGGTGGGACAAACTTCCGAAGCTGCGAAGCACACCGGCCACTACCTCGGGGGAAATTCCCATCCAGAGAGCGGCGGCTACGACAGCGAGTGCATTGGCCAGGTTGTGGGGACCCCGGAGAACAAGCTCCGCAGCCGGGCAAACCTCGAACCTCCGTCCCGAGATCCTGGCGACAATCCGCCCCTTCTCCACCCACGCCCCTTCGTTCACAGGAACACGAAGGCTGGTTTCCAGAACTTCCGCACGGATTCTGTCCCCCGTACTGCGCAACCGGGGATCATCCCGGTTCAAAACCGCTAGATCGTCGCCGGTCTGGTTCTCAAACATCCGTTCCTTGGCCCGCTGGTACTCATCCAGCGACAGGTACCGGTCCAGGTGGTCCGGAGTCAGGTTCAGGAAAATGGCTACCCGCGGCCTGAAGCGGTGAATGGTCTCGAGTTGGAAGCTGCTGATCTCGGCGACAATCCATCCGTTGGGCGGGACCCGGTGTGCGAAGCCCGAGAGGGCCCGGCCGGTGTTGCCCCCTACCTCCACAGGCATGCCGCCTTCCCGCACGATGGCTCCGAGGAGCTCGGTCGTTGTGCTCTTGCCATTGGTCCCGGTAACCGCGGCGATGGGCGCCTCCGCTGTCCAGAAAGCCACCTCGATCTCTCCCGCGACCGGTATGCCGAGCTTCCGCGCCCAGCTCATCCATGGGGATGCAGGCGAAACCCCCGGTGAAACCACCATGACATCGGTCCCCGCCACCCGTTCGGGATCGATGGGACCAAAGTGGACGGGGATCCCTTGCTGTGCCCACCGCCGCACATCCACGTTCCGCCGGACCACGGCATCGTCGTCCACCACTGTCACCCGGGCGCCTTCCGCCGCCAGAAGCTCCGCCGCCCCCTGCCCACTCCGGCCAAAACCGATCACCAGGACCCTGGTCCCCTGGAGCGTCTCGGGAATTGTCCTCTCTGCAGCTGCCATCGCCGTCGCCCGCGTCATCGCAGTTTCAGCGTGCTCAAGCCCAGAAGTGCCAGCAACACGCTTCCAATCCAGAATCGGATCACCACCTTGGGCTCGGCCCAGTTGAGAAGCTCGAAGTGGTGATGCAGGGGCGCCATCCGAAATACTCTCCGCCCCCGGCACTTGAACGAGATCACCTGAATGACCACCGAAAGCACTTCCAGAACGAACACCCCCCCAATGATCAGGAGCAGGTATTCCTTCTTGATCAGAATGGCCAGTGTGCCAAGCGCGCCGCCCATAGCCAGCGATCCGGTGTCGCCCATGAACACCTGGGCCGGATGGCTGTTGAACCACAGGAAACCCAGCAGCGCGCCGGCGGCCGCGCCGCAGAAGACGGCCAGTTCCCCGCTGCCCGGCACATAGTAGATGTTGAGGTAGTCGGCGAACTTGACGTTTCCGGACACGTAGCAGATTCCGGCAAAGGTTACTATTGCCACCACCAGCATTCCCGCCGCCAGCCCGTCCAGTCCGTCGGCCAGGTTGACCGCGTTGGAGGTGGCCGTTATCACCAGGATTACGAAGGGGATGTAGAACCATCCCAGGTTGACATACGCGTTCTTGAGGAAAGGCACGCCGATCCGTGTTGCAATGTCCGGGTTGTCGGGGAAGAACTGCAGCACGATGCCAATGGCCAGACCCAGCCCGATCTGGCCGGCCAGCTTGTAGCGCCCCACCAATCCCTTGGGGCGCTTCCGGACAATCTTCAGGTAATCATCTATGAACCCCGCCACACCCAGCCACACGGTGGCGGTCAGCACGAGCAGGATGTTCCGATTCCCCAGATCCGCCCACAGGAGGGTGGGAACGATGACGGCCGCCAGAATCAGAAGCCCCCCCATGCTGGGCGTTCCTTTCTTGACCTGGTGAGTTCTGGGGACATCCTCCCGGATTCCGTCCTGGATGCAGTGGCGCCGGAGTTGGCGGATGAGCGGTGGTCCCAGAGCAAACGCCACCACCAGGGCCGTCACCATGGCGTAGGCGGTTCGGAACGTGATGTAGCGAAACACGTTCAGGACCGACAGGTACTCACTGAGCGGATACAGCAGATGATACAGCATGGCCTATTCCGCCTTACGTTTTGCGCTCTACGTCTTGATTCCTGCCTTCCAGGTACTCCACCAGATCCTTCACCACCGCTTCCAGCCGGCATCCCCGCGAGCCCTTGACCAGTACGACGTCTCCCTCTTCCACCTGGCGGCGCAGGGCCTCCTGGACCTCCGCCCTCCCCTCGAAATGCCGGACCCGATCGGCCGGCATTCCGGCGGCGAGCGCGCCGGCATCGATGTCCCTGGAAAGGATCCCGACGGTGAAGAGCAAATCCACTGCCGAGGCCGCAGCATGCCCGCCGATTTCCCGGTGCAGCGCGGGGGACTGCGCCCCCAGCTCCAGCATGTCGCCCAGAACCGCCACTTTGCGACCGTTGCCGGGAATCCGGCTCAGGGTCACGAGCGCGGCCCTTGTCGACACCGGGTTGGCGTTGTACGCGTCGTTGATCACGGTGACCGTCCCCAGGCGGAGTTGCTCCATCCGCATGCCGCATGGCCGGAACCCCTCGAGGGCCTCGCAAGCTTCCCCCTCGGGCACGCCCAGCGCCACGGCCACGGCTACCGCGGCCAAAGCGTCGTAGACGAATTCCTCCCCCGGCACACCCAATCGCACCGTGTGTCCGCCAATCCGGAACCGGGCGCCTTCCCCCGAAACGGCCACAACGTCCGTCGCCCGAATGTCGGCCCGCTGGCGGATGCCAAAGGTCACTGTGCCGGCCCGGATTGAGAGCCCACCACTCATGAGGTGGGGATCGTCTGCATTGAGAACAGCGGTGTCTCCGGACTTCAGGTACTCCAGAAGCTCGCCCTTGGCCCGGAGCACGTTCTCCACCGAACCCATGAACTCCAGGTGGCTTTCGCCCACGTTTGTGACCACCCCGACCTCCGGGCGGCTGATTTCTGAAAGCCGGGCGATTTCGCCCGGGTGATTCATGCCCATCTCCACCACGGCCACTTCGGCGTCGGCCGGAATGCCCAGCAGCGTCAACGGCACGCCGATATGGTTGTTGAGGTTGCCCTCCGTCCGAGCTGTCCGGTACCGCCGCGAGAGAGCCTGTGCCGCCATGTCCTTGGTTGTGGTCTTGCCATTGGACCCTGTGATGGCAACCACTCGAATTGCCAGGGAGCGCCGGTAGTGAGCCGCCAGGATCTGCAGGGCGGACAGAGGATCCGTCACCCGGATCAGAGACCCCCCGGGCTGTTGGTCGGTCTCGTCGAACCATGTGTTCGAGACCACAGCCGCGAGAGCGCCCCTCTCGAAGGCATCCTGGATGAACCGATGCCCATCCCGCTCCGCTCCCCGGATGGCGAAAAAGATCTCACCCGGCCGCAGCTTGCGGGTGTCGATGGAGACACCCGCAAGCACGGCCAGCCCCCGGGTCGTGTCAGAGATGCAGATCTTGCCCCCCGTGACTTCGGCAATCTCAATGAGCCCGTACATTCCCCGCTCCCGCCGCTACCACTGATCCAGAATCTCCCGGGCTACATCCCGGTCATCGAAATGGATCTTCGTCCGCCCGATAATCTGGTAGTCTTCGTGCCCCTTGCCCGCGATAATCACGACATCACCCTTCCGGGCCTCGTCGATGCCCCGCTGGATGGCTTCGGCCCGGTCCGGAATCATCACGTACCGGGCTTGGGGATCGAATCCCCGTTGGATGTCTTCGAGAATGGTCGCTGGATCTTCAGTCCGGGGGTTGTCCGACGTCGCGACAACGAAATCCGCCAACCGTTGAGCGATCCTGGCCATCTCCGGACGCTTGGCCCGGTCTCGATCGCCACCGCACCCGAACACCAGAATGACCCGCCCCCGGGTCATCTCCCGAACGCCCGACAGCAGGCACTCCAGGGCCGGCGGATTGTGCGCGTAGTCCACCAGGACTTCGAAGGGCTGCCCGCACCGGACCGACTCCAACCGACCCGGCACATGCGTCAGGGCCTCGAGGCCCTCCGCTATCTTCTCGGGTGGGACAAGAGAGGCGGCCGCGGCGGCCGACGCCGCCAGCGCATTGTAGACGTTGACGCGCCCAGGTATTGCCAGCCGGACCGGAACGGTTCCCTCCGGAAACCGGATCTTCAGGAACGTGGCGCCGGGCTCCAGCCGGATGGACTCGGCCCGCACATCGGCCTCCCGCTCAATTCCGTAGGTCACCGTCGGCAGCGTTGTTTTCGCAAGGATCCCACGGCCGGTGGGATCGTCGCTGTTGATGACGGCAATCCGTCCCCTCCCGAAGGACATCGGGTCTTCTCCATCGCGGCTGCTGAGGAACAAACTCTCCTTCACCTCGCGATACCGCTCCAGGGTCCCGTGGAAATCCAGGTGGTCGTGACCCAGATTCGTGAAAACCACCGTCCGGAATTCCGTGCCCCGCACCCGGTGGAGCTCCAGCGCGTGGGACGAAACCTCCATCGCGACGCACCGGACCTTCGCGTCCGCCATATGGCGGAGGTACCGCTGGAGGTCGGGCGACTCCGGTGTGGTCATCGAGGCCGAGTGCCATACATCCCCCAGGCGGTGGCCCAGGGTCCCGATCACACCCGACGGATAGCCCGCCTTCTCGAAAATGGATGAGGTGAAGTAGGTCGTGCTTGTCTTGCCATTGGTCCCGGTAACGCCGATGACCTGCATTTCCCGCGATGGGAAACCGTAGTACCGGGCCGAGACGGCTGCCATCGCGCGGCGCGCGTCAGGAACCCGGATAACGGGTTGGTCGGGGCCAAGGGCCGCGTCTCCGTCGACCACGGCAACCGCAGCGCCTGCCGCCAGGGCGGCCGCAGCGAACTCATGCCCGTCACGGCGCGAGCCCCTCAGGCAAAAGAAAACGTCGCCGGGGTTCACCGCCCGGGAATCGTAGGCAATTCCATCCACGCTCGGTGGCAGACCCGCACCTTCAACCGAACAGTCAATCCCTTCGAACAGGCCCTTCAGTTCCCTCATCCTGCCGTCCCGCACTCCCCGGGCCGGGACCATCCGGGTACCCGCCCGTTCCATGCCCCTCTGCGGGGCGCCGACGTGAGTGGTCAGCACGCTCAGTGTCGGGCTCCTCCCGCATCTCCGTTTGACGATGGACACGCGTCGATGGACGCAAGACGCACGTCATTGTTGATCCGCCACCGGATGATATCGTTGCCCAGGCAGACACCACTGGTTGTAGTCATCCGCTCGACAATACTCCGGAACACGGGAGCAGCGACCTCGCCCCCGTAGAACTTTTCCCGGGGCTCGTCCAAGACTACCACGATCACGGCCGCCGGATCGTCCGCCGGCAGATAGCCCACAAAGGACGCAATGTACTTGCCATCGACATAGGCTCCGTTCTCGGCTTTCTGGGCCGTTCCTGTTTTGCCGGCCACGGGAATCCCGGGAATCCGGGCCCGATATCCCGTCCCCCGCTCCACGACCCCCACCAGATAGTCCGTTACCTGGGCGGCCTCATCCACGGTGAGCACGCGGCGGATTTCCACGGGGTCGTACCTCGCCACCCAATCGCCGTGGGAATTCCTCACCCCCAGCGCGATACGGGGAACCATCAACGTACCGCCATTGGCGACAACCGCGACCAGATTGGCCAGTTGCAGAACCGATACCGCTACCTCCTGCCCGATGGAAATAGTCGCCAGGGATCGCCGGGACCACTCCCGTGGCGCCCGCAGGATCCCACCCGTTTCCCCCGGAAGGCGAATACCCGTAGGGCAGCCCACCCCGAAGTCGCGCGCCATCTGGTACAACCGTTCGCGCCCGATTCCGAGCGCGACCTTCGCGAAACAGATGTTCGAGGAGTGCTCAACGGCCTCGCGGAAAGTGATCTCCCCGTAGGAGTCATGATCCCGGATGCAGTAGCCATCGAACCTGGCGCAGCCATTGTCCCCATTCAGGACAGTGTCGGGTTGTACGACCCTGTGGCGGACGGCCGCAGCCAAGGTGACAATCTTGAATGTCGATCCCGGCTCAAAGAAATCGGTGATCGCGCGGTTCCTCCGATCGCCCTGAGGGGATTCGCAGGGATCATTGGGATCGAACCCGGGTGCATTGGCCATAGCAACCACGTCCCCGTTTCTCGGGTCCATTACCACCACCACGCCCCACCGCGCCCCGGACTCCTCAATCCCTCTTTGCAGTTCCCGTTCCACAATGGCCTGGCAATCCCGATCCAGAGTCAGCACGATCCGGCGCCCATCGTCGGGCGGGCGGAAGAACTCCCCGGGCAGGGAATGACCTCTGCCCCTGCCGTCACGGGCTATGACGGCCCATCCGGGAACTCCGCTCAGCACCGATTCGAACTGGAGCTCGGTCCCTTCAAGCCCCGTGTTGTCCACACCGACGAAACCGATGATGTGGGCCCCGTTCCGTCCTTGCGGGTAAACACGGGCTTGCTCGCGTGTCAGATGCACACCGTCCATGGCACTCAACACCCCGGCTCCATCGTCATCTATGAGAATCCCTCTCGCGGCCATGAAAGGCCGACCCGAATCGGCCTTGCGCCAGAGTACCTGCGGATCCACCCGAATCAGTTCCGCCAGTCGGGGAAGTACATCTCCAGATCCCGGTGCCTCGCTCGGCACAAACTTTACAGCATAGCCCGACACCGTCCGGGCCAGGGGTTCCAGATCACGATCCAGGATGTCCCCGCGCCGGGCCGGGATTCTCTGGCGGCAGTCATGGTTGTACCGCGCCGCCTCGGCAAGCGTAGGCTGGTCGACAATCTGAACCTGTACCAGCCTGGCGAGGAGAATCGCCCACAGGATTATGCCGGCAACGAACAGACCCTTGACGCGGAAGCGATGGGTGTCGCCGATCACAGGGCCCTTCCTTCCCGGGACCGTGCCGCTATTGCGCTGTTCTGCGCCGGGGAGATGCACGCACCGCTCTCCGGCACGAAAACCACTTCATCCGGCTCCGGAATGTGGAGACCAAGATCATCCTGTGCACGCCCGACAATCCGGTCCCGGGCCATGCTTCTTTCCAGTTCGACCTCCCGGCAGATCACCCGGTTGCTGAGACAGCTGTGGTCTCGTCTGATCTGCCGGTTTTCCTGCATGGTCTCCACCATTTCGACCCGCAGCCATGTCTGGAGAACCAGGACCCCCACCAGTGCGAACACCAGCACAACCACGGCAACGAATGCCCGGGCCGTCCGGCGGGATCCCCCAAAGAGCTTGCCTCCGAGGGAATCCGGGACCCGGGACCTGCGGCCTCTGCGCCTCGTGCTCACCGGGTTCCTCCCAACGTCTGTTCCCCCGCGCCATTGGCTTCGGGCATCCGGGCCACGACGCGCAACACCGCGGAGCGAGCTCTCGGATTGGCGCTCACCTCATCCTTATCCGGCCGCACGGCCCCTGTGACGAGGCGGAGTCGCCTCACAGGATGGCAGCCGCACACGGGAAGCCGGGGCGGACACACGCACTCACCGCTCAACCGGCGGAACGTGGTCTTGGTCACACGATCCTCGAGGGAATGGAACGAGATGACCGCCAGCCGGCCACTGGGACGCAGAATATCCACCAGCTTCGGGAGCGCATCGCGCAGCTTCCCCAATTCATTGTTCACGGCAATACGGATGGACTGGAAAACGCGGGCCAGCGTTTTGTTGACCCGGGAGCGGGGAGCGATCTCTGTCACCAGCGTCCTCAGGTCCATGGTCGACCGCAGCGGCGAGCGTTTCCGCCGCGACACGATCGCCCGCGCCAAGCGTGCGGCCAAGGGCTCCTCGCCGTATTCCCTGAGAATGCGGGTCAGATGTCTCTCCGATTCCAAGTTCAGGATATCCTCCGCCCGTTGTCCCTGTGTCGGGTCAAAACGCATGTCCAAGGGTTCGTCCTTCTGGAAGCTGAAACCTCGCCCCGAAGACTCGATCAACCAACTGGATATACCTAGATCCAGGACAATGCCGTCAACAGGGACCAGGTGTCGCTCGCGAGCCAGGGCCGGAAGCGCCGTGTAGTCGCCCTGAAGCACCACGGCCCGTTCCCCAAAGGCGGCCACCCGCCTCCTTGCCGTGGCGACGCAGCTTGGGTCCAGGTCCACGCCCAAGAGGCGACTTCCCGGTCCAGCGCAGTCGAGGATAGCGGCCGCGTGGCCTCCCAGCCCGATGGTCCCGTCGAGGTAGATCCCATCCTCCTCCCGGACCAGCATCTCCACAACCGTGTCCCGGAGAACGGGGATGTGATCGACCGGACCATTCAAGCGAACCTCCAGGTACCGGATGGGACTTCGCTAGATCAGAAGCTCTTCTGCCGCGTCTTCGAAGGTCTGCCCCGACTGCTGCCTGTGAATCCGGTAGGTCTCGGGGTCCCACAGTTCCAACCGGTCCATGGCACCGATGATCAGGACCTCGCTCTTGATGCCGACCATCTCCAGCAGGTACTGCGGGATTGGGATCCGCCCCTGTGCATCCAGGTCCGTCGGGGCAGCGTTGGACATGATCTCGCGGATGAAGTTCCGGGTGGTCTTGTCAAAACGGGGTCGTTCCCTCAGCCGTCGTTCGATCTCCGTCCATTCCACGTGAGGAAACACGTACAGACATCCATCCAGGCCCTTCGTGGTGATGAACTTGTGCCAGCCCTTCCGCTTTGGCACCAGTTTGCGGAGCTTGGAAGGGAAACTCAGCCGTTTCTTGCTGTCGATGGAGTGCAGGTAGCGCCCGATGAATCCCGCCATCTAATTGCCCCCCAGCGGGTTGCGTTAGGACGACGAAGAGGTCTTCCCCACAACGTCCCACTTTCTCCCACTTCGCCTGAACAGTATCCCACTGGGCTCCCCCCTGTCAACGAAAAAACCCCTCCAACCGCAAAAAAAATCAAACGCTTGCGAGAGGGCGAGAGGGGGCAACAGGGCGAGGGCGAGAGGGGAATCGGGGGGGGGGTGACGAGGTGACAGGGTGACGAGGTGATGGGGTAATGGGGTAATCCGGGGCGACCCGGTGGGTCGCCCCTTGGTACAGTTTCTACTTCATCAGAACCATCTTCTTCGAGAAGTTCTCCTCTCCCACGCGGAGCCGATAGAAGTAGACGCCGCTGGCCGCGGAAGCGCCGTGCGCGTTCTCTCCATCCCACCGGACACGGTACACACCGGGCCGCTGCCTCTCGGACACCAGCGTGGTCACGAGACGTCCCGACACATCATAAACCGCCAACTCGACTTCCTCGGCGGATCCCACACGGTAGGCGATGATCGTCTGGGGATTGAAAGGATTAGGATAATTCTGATCCAGTCCGGCACTCACCAACGGTACCGCGTCTTCCGTATCAACATCGAGGAATCCGCTCCAGCCGTGATATCCGCTGCGGTACTGGTCGTGCTGGAACATAGGCCAGTCCGCGGCATCGGCATCCAGTGTCGCTCCGAGATCGTACACGTACAGCATCCCGTCGTAGGCCGCAGAGATGACCTCAATGTCCCCATCCAGATCCAGATCCCCGATGGCGGGCGACGAGTAAATGGCCTCAAACGCCGTCACGGGCCAACCGGGCAGAAGCACCCCGATGCGGGACCACGCATAGAGGGTTCCGTCCTCACATCCAACGACGATGTCCAGTTTCCCGTCCTCATCCAGATCCGTCAGGGCCGGCGTGCCCCATACACTGGCCGTCGTACTTGCCAATTTGCCGTTGGGGAAGAGATAGCCGGTTCCATCATGGTTCCAGGCGAAGACCTTCCAGTTGTTCGAACCGATCACAATCTCCAGGTCGCCGTTTCCATCCAGGTCCCCCAGGGCCGGGGACGACCACACGTCATCCTGGGCAGACACGGGCCAACCCGTCATACGGGTACCGTCGTGGTGCCATGCATAGACACTGTCGCTCCAGGAAGCAGCCACGATCTCCAGGTCACCGTCCTCATCGACATCGCCGATTGCCGGAGAACTCCAGATTCCCTCACCAGTCTCAGCGAACAGCCCGGAGGCTTCGAGGTACCCGGTCCCATCGCTGTTCCACACATACAGGTTCCCGTTGAGCGAGCCCACGATAATCTCATGGAAATGGTCGTCGTCGATGTCGGCAACCGCCGGGGACGAAGCAATCTCTCCCCCTCCCACCACAGCGAAGACGCCGTCGGGTTGCAGCAGACCCGTTCCGTCGTGGTTCCAGGCGTACAGCCTGCCGTTCCCGCAGCCCACTACCACCTCCATCCAGCTGTCGGAGTCCACGTCCTCGATCACGGGACTGGATCGTACGAACGATGGTGTCTCGGCAAACACCCCGTCGGGGGACAGCAGACCTGTTCCGTCGTGATTCCACGCAAACACCTTCTTGTCCCAAGTACCGCACACAACTTCAGGCTCCGGGTCTTCGTCCAGGTTGCCGAGAGCCGGAGAAGACCAGACCTCGCCTCCTGTATCTTTCGGCCAACCGGCAACCAGTTGCCCGTCGTGGTGCCATGCATACACGAAACCATCCTTGGAGCCCACAATGATTTCCAGATCGCCGTCCAGATCCAGATCCGCAATCGCGGGCGAGGAGAAAAAACTGTTCATGGATGTCACAGGGAAACCGCTCTGCTGCGGCGCGGCCGACCAGATATCAAGTGTACCCGTGGGCGCCGATTCGTTGCCCGAGGTGTCCACGGCCGTCACCCGGTACACGAAATGACTCTCCGGCGCAAGACCGCAATCCCGGTGGCACGAAGACCCCTCGTCCAACCGTTCGGTAACCCGCTGAAACGGTCCGCCCCCGTCGCTCCTGTAGACGTTGTATCCGAACACGTCCTCCTCGGGAGAGGGTTCCCAAAGCAGATCGATCCACTCGGCGGCAGGTTTCGCTTCCAGTTCCGTGGGAGGGGACGGCGAATCCAACTCGAAGGTCTCAAACCACCTCCGCCCTTCTCCGTCGCGGATCTCCAGCGATACGAGCATCGAGGGCGAGAGACACGTGAACACGAACCCCCCTGATGCCTGAACCAGATCGCCCGGCCCAATGTTGCCGATTACGTCCGTACTGTCGGTGACATCCACACCGGCGACACCGCGCAGCGTGGCCGTGACTGCCGATGCCGCACCCGTCCCCCGGTTGAGAATCCCGCAGCGGAGAATCACAATCTCTCCTACCTCCGCCTCTCCATTTCCATTGCCGACATAGGTGCTGTCGTCGACCCCGTGGTAGTAGTCGCACAGATCCGGTCCGTGAACATCCATCCGGATCCACTCGGTCCACGTGTCGGCTCCGGAACTGACGTCCAGAATCAACCAGACGGGCGTTCGGTCCGGCAGATGGGGCAGAGCACTCAGCGAGAACGACCGTGTCTGTCCCTGCCCCGCTCCAATCGTACCGTAGGAAGCGCTCCCGCTGGTAACCGCTATCCCCACCGTGTCGGCAAAGACGGCGTCCACCCCGTCTTCGTAGTCGGCGCTGTGAAGATCGGAGAAGATCTCGAACGATTGGGTCCCCACCCACAAGCTGTCCGCGCTCTCCAGACCAAATGCCTCTACATCCAGGGCCCGGCCATCGGTCGACACACTCACCCAGACTTCATGGTCCTCGAGACCCCCGACCGTACGGACATGCCAGCCGCTTGCGTCCAGCCAGAAGAACACACCCGTGTCGGGCTGGGCGACGCCGGTGAAGTGGGGCCGGCCGAGCAGAGCTTCGTCGACGACGGAGTACACCGCCGGCAGGCTTCCCGGATGAACTCCTTCGGAACCCAGCGAGAGCAGGTCGGGCGCAGGCAGACCGTCAAAGGTCATGTCGAGAGTCACCGTTGACCCGTCGACCAGCCCCAGCACAGCCGTCACGTTGCCCAAACCCTGGGTCGTATTGTTGTAGAGGGTAACATCCAGATCGACGGTTTCCCCTCCGTCCCACTGGCCATCCCCATTTCCACCGGAGGAATCATCCACGCTCCATTGACTCACGTAAACGCGGCCCGATCCACCGATGGACACCGATGCCTCGTATGGAACGTGTCCGTCTCCGATCACGACCAACGACGCACTTCCCACAGATCCGGGCTCGAAGGACACCTCGACCTGCCCGGCCGCATCGGTCAGGGCCCGGGCATACTCACCCGTGTCCTGCTTCCAGAGACACACGGTCAACCCCTCGACGGGCAAACCGCTGCTGGTTACCTGAACGGTGTAGATACTGTCTCCAAGGCTCATGGATCCGGCGTGGGTCACATTGAGTGTCTCCGGCTCATGGACCCAGAGAGACAACTCCGGATCTCCCAGAAGCATGTACGAGAGCACTGTCCAGCGGTAAGCCGAGTTGTCCAATGTGGACACGGCAGCGAATGGAACCTTGTGAAACGCCTGCAGCTCGCCGATCCGCGTCACCCCTGCCTCAAACAGCAACCGGAAAACCTCCTCCTGGAAGTCGCGGCCGGCGTGGGGGAAACAGAACCGGGTCGCTCCAATGGCCCCGATGTAGCCCCTGTCCAGGTTCTGCGTCAGGTGCTCATTGAAACAATCCATCTCGATCTGGGACAGGTTGCAGTTGGAGGTGTAAATGAAACCCGTCTTGCCGTGGTTCTGAAGCGAATCCATGTCCGACAGATACAGGTATAGGTCGTCGGACGTGGACATCTTGAAGGCATCCCCGTGGTTGACCACTACCACAATACCGTGACCCGCATTCATCTCGTCGAGGATTGCATCGTGATTCTCGTTTCCATTGATCTCGTACAGCTTCGTCGTGTCCCAGTCGCTGGGGAACCACTGGGCGGACTGCTCACAAATATCCGAGCCGTCGAGGTAGATCGGGTCGCCGGGATCCCACCCGATGGGGAACACGACCTCACCAAGAAACAGAGCTCGGGTCAGATACCCCGGATCCGGATCCTTCCGATAGTCCATGGCATTGTCAATGAAGTTGGACGCTTCCGACACATCCTGCACCGACGCGCGCCCCAGGAATACTTCAGGATAGAAGTCCGCGCTGTCTCCGGGCGCGGCCCCGTGCTGGTACCCCTCGCCGAACAGATGGTCCCCATCGGCATTCCAGTTTCCATCCAGGCACTGGTAGTACATATCGCAGGTGATGAGCCAGTCCCCCGGCGCGTAGTAGTCGCTGTGCGCGAGGCGAATGGGAATCTGATCCACATCCCCACCCAGCAGGACCCACTCGGTGCCCCACATCTCGTAGGCATCCCGGATGAAGAACCGGATCTTTTCCGGAAGATCAACACCGCCGGGATAGTTGGCTTCTATCCACGGCAGCGTTTTCACCAGGGCCGGTACGCCGCACGAGGTCTTCCAGTCGGCGAGGCGCTGGAACTCGGCCGCCAGCTCGTCCACTGTAATGATCAGATATTCCACGAGACTCCCGTCGAGAGACGGGTACTCAGTCGGCTGGAAGGTTCCCGAAAGCAGCCCCTTCTCGACCATCCGGCCCGGGACCACTCGCCCGGAAACGGTACGCGATGATGCCGGGCACACCGGGGACCGCCGGCTGTGCACGCCCACCTCGGTCGACGGAGCCGTCACCATCCGCACCCGAATCTCACGGTGGAAAAGCAACGCACCTTCTGCCGGGATGAACTGGACAGGATGAATTATCACCGAAGCCAGTTGAGCTCCGCCCATGAATCCGGCCCCACCGAGCGATACCACCTGCTCGGGGTACGGCCCGGCGCCGGACCAGATCGCGGGATCTCTGACGATGGTTGCCCCGGGAATTTCCCCGCCACCGGGAAGGATGTCGTAATGCCCCGGTATCCTCTCCGTGACGATCTCCATGACCTCGACGCCGACCACCTTTTCCCCCTCCCGCACAGCCACAGTGTAGGCAAACAGCGGGAGACGGGGCGCTCCCTCCTCGGCATCCACGACACATCCCGGGAGCCGCAGTTCGGTATGTCCTCGAAGCGTAGAGGTTCTCAGATCGCCGGGATCGAAGGAGAAAGTCTCCGTCCAGTCTGCCAATGCTGCAGGTGGGGACGCTAGACCGAGCACCGCTGTCACACCCATGACGGTCCCGATCCACAAGAGGCGCCAATGCGCCGGGGGATTAAGCCGACGAGAGGTCATTCTCTCCTCCTCAGTTGTTATTGATAGCTGGTTGTCACAACAAAACAAGCCAAGACGCAGAGAACACCCAAGGGGAACAGGGCTGCGTCCTGGACGGGCAGCAGTGCGGGATGTTGACACGGAGTCATCACCGTTGCTGAGTCGCTAGCTGCGACAATATCAACGGTCTACGCTTGAGTATTCTACCACCGAACCCCGGCCTCAGTCAAGCCCTATGTCCCGAATTCGTTGAATCCAGAATTCATTGAAACCAGAACACAACCGCAGCTATCCGTCAGAAATGCGGGCCAGACGCTCGATTTCGGCAAACAACGCGGCGGCAAAGGTAGGATACCCGCCCCAACTCCCGGGGTCCGCGGGATCGAGACTGACTGAGGGATCCAGGATCTGCACCTGTTCCAGAGCCAGATTCAGTTCCAGCAGGTGGACGTAGTCCCCGGCCAGGATAACTCTCACGTCTGCTGAGGTCACGCTGGCATCATGCGCGAACTGGTACGTACCACCACCCTCCGCTTCCAGAACAGCCCGGCACCACTCGGCACTCTCCGCACTCTCTCCCAGAGAGGCCAGGACCACCGCCAGACCCACGGCGGCATCGAGGCCATTCGCGTCAAGGGACACCGCCTGTTCCAGGTCGGATCGAGCCTGGGTCCGGTCCCCCAATCGCAGGCTGGCCCACCCACCCCCCGTCCACCCACCGGTGAGCATGGCATCCCGCACCTGGGCCTCGAGAAAGAGCGCACGGGCTCCCGAGTAGTCTCCGGACTCAAAGATCGCCCACCCCTCCCTCACCAGCTGCCCCGCGGTGCGCAGAGTCACGAAGGTGCCACCGTCGGATACTGTTGGCCCATTGCCTGCCGCATCCACCGATTCCGCAACGTAGTAGTACGTGGTATCCACAAACATGACCGTGAAAAGAACCTCATGCTCCACCACCAGATCCGCCTGGATCACTTCTTCCCCGTAGGACGTATCCAGCCCGTACCGGATGGTGGAGGTGGCCGCCTCGTTGGTCGTCCAACAGATCTGGACGGTGTCTGCCCGCGCGGTGGCCGTCGGGCCCTGGGTAATCGTGGGAGGCGTCGTGTCCGGCCCATTCCCGTTACCCCCACCCCCACAGCCCGTGAGAATCATGGCCGCAGCCAGAACCCCACATGCCCGTCGATGAACCGGAAAGTCCGCCCGTCCGGTCCGGCGCCCCGATGACCGTCCCACCTGAGTCCCTCCTATTTCAGCAGAACCAGCTTCGTGCTGGAGTCTCCCCCGTCCCCTGCGAGACGGCAGAAGTAGATTCCCGAAGCCACGGACCGACCCTCGTCATTCGCCCCGTCCCACCGGACGTGATGAACACCCGAAGGCAGGTCTTCGTCGATGAGCGTCGCCACCAATCGGCCCCGGACATCATGAACCGTCAGGACAGTCCGGCCACCCCGGGCCAGGTCGAAGCGGATGGTCGTCTCCGGGTTGAACGGATTCGGGTAGTTGCTGGTAATTTCTGTGCGTGCCATTACTTGCAGCGCATGATTGAAGCATAACTCGAAGACGCCAAGATGCCCTGTGCGGCCTCCGACCCAGCCCGCCGGCGCCTCCTCGGGCGGAAGCGGAATCCACCGGTTCTCATCCAGCCGACAGACGGACAGCGGTTCTTCGCTGTGCGTCTGCTCGGCCGGGATCCGGAGAAGAACGACCGCTTCTTCCGCCAGAGCCTTCCCCTGAGGGCCTATCACGTATCGCACTCCCACAGAAGACCGTGTCGCCATACCCGGAAGTGGAGTTGGAAGCAGAGCCTTCGTCCAACCAGCCGACGCGCGCCCCGCTGCCGAAGCAACAAGAATGTGCAGGTCCTCTTGCAGAGATCCGGGAAACAGAATGAGGGAAGCGCCACCATCCACGGCATCGACGCATCCACCCTCGCCTGCCACCATCTTTTTGAATACGAACTGCCGCTGGGTTTCGCCGCTGTTTCCATCGACGTCATGTCCCCAACCTGTGATCTGGGCCACGCCCGTTTGCGCCTCGTCCGCCCAGAGAACAGCGTGACACAGGTGCAGGTCCCGGGTCCCGGCCGCGAGGTTCGCAAGGGACAGCGTGTCGGGTTCCGAGCCTCCGAACTGGACAGCCACATTCGGCGAGCCGGTCAGATTCTTCGTGGAGGAGACATAGAAATCGAGACTCCGATCCAGCACCGGGTTCTGAAGAATGCCAATCTCAAGAACAGGCGCTGTGGTGTCCGGGGGTGGAGAGAATCCATAGAGCCCCGTGCGCCACGGTCCCTGCTGGAACGTCCCCCACTCCACTCCGGCCGGATCGCCGGGAAGATCCCAGACATGAACCAGGGCATCGTAGGCGGCAAAGAAAACTTCCAGGTCTCCGTCGCCGTCCAGATCAGCCACGCCGGGCGCGGCATAGCTGGACAGGCGTGTACGGACCGGCCATCCGTCCAGCGGAGTTCCATCGTTGTCCCACGCGTGGACACGCCCGTCGGGAGCCCCGATCAGAATTTCGATATCCCCGTCCCCGTCGATATCCGCCAGGGCCGGAGAAGACGGGATGTAGCCGCGTTCGATGGCCTCGGCGACGGTACCCACAACCCTTGACCCACCGGGCATCGCGCCGGTCCCATCGTGGCGCCAAGCGTATACGGTGTCGCGACGGCTGTCGGCGTGGTCGCTCCCGGCAATGATCTCCAGGTTCCCGTCTCCGTCCAGGTCTCCAACCACCGGGGAAGACCGGAACATCTGCCCGGAATCCTTCAGGGAATCGAACACACCGGAAGCCTCCAGCACTCCGGTGCCGTCGTGATTCCACGCGTACAGAATTCCTGCGTCTGTTCCCAGGAGAATTTCCAGCTCCGGATCACTGTCGATGTTCGCGATGCACGGGGACGTCCAGATCATACCCGCGGGCTCGGCAAAGGGATTGCTCCCCAGATAGTCTGTCCCATCGCAGTTCCAGACGCAGACGTGTGCCAGACCGCCCGTGAGCCAAGTGCCGACCACAACCTCCGGCGCGCTGTCACCATTCAAATCCGCCACGGCCGGAGATCCCCACACGCCGGCGGAGGTCCCTGCGAAAACGCCCGTCGTGTCTGCGTATCCGACCCCGTCGTATCGCCAGCAATAAACGGCATTGGCCATGCAACTGACGAGGATCTCGGGACGTCCGTCCGCGTCCAGATCCGCCAGCGTCGGAGCCGAACGGAGCTCCCCCGCTGTCTCGCGAGGCCAGCCCGGCGCATCCGGGGCCAGATCAGGGTTGTTACCCGGGGTGAACAGGGAACCATCCCAGTTCCAGACCCAGAGGTACCCATCCCGGTCTCCGGCAATCACCTCCAGATCCCCATCGCCGTCCAGGTCCCCCAGGGCCGGTGAGCCCCAGATTTCATCTTCCACCCACTGCGGCCAGCCTCCGACAATCGTCCCGTCGTGATGGAAAGCCGTGATCCGGCCATCCTTGGTGCCGACGACGATTTCCAGGTCGCCGTCCCGGTCCAGATCAGCAGCCGCCGGCGATCCGTAGGACTCGCCGAAAGCATCGGCTGGAAATCCCTCCTGCAGCGGGGGATTCGCCTTGCCCGTGACAGGATCCGACAGTGGTGAGAGTGCACCGGCGCTATCGAACACCGAGACCGCGTATTCATAGGACCGATCCGCAACAAGACCATCATCCACATAGGCCCCGGATTGCAGAACGGTATCCAGGTACTCGAAGGCTCCACTCCCCGGGTCCCGCCGGAGAAACCGGTAGCCCCGGACCCTGGCTTCAGTGTCCGCGCGGCAGAACAGGTGTACCTGCTCGCATCCGGGTTCGAGCCAGAGACTGTCCGGAGCAGCCAGCGCTCCCAGCTCCAGAGAACTCCGCCCCAGGGACCGCGCTCCGGCCAGGAATTCCACTTCCAGGACCGGGGCCGCGGAGGTGGCCGTGAGCCGGAATCCTTCCCCGGCCTCTATCACGGTGCCCGGCGTCACCTCCCCCATGTGGATCAGGGAATCGGACACGGCAGCTCCGGAAACGGCACGGACGATGAGATCCACTCCTCCCACCTGTCCCTTTCCCCAGTTGACCACGGAGGGGAAAAGGTCGAAAGTCTCGCCCGGATCGATCGATCCGTTCCCATTGGCAGCCGAGTCATCGACTCTGGCATAGAGCACTTCGAGGCGGGACGCCAGCAGCTCCACACGGATCCACTCGCTCCAGGCGCTGTCCTCCGCCACCAGATCGAGGACAAACCACACAGGGCGGCGGTCCGGGACCCACGCGTCGCTCTCCACCGCGAACCCGGCGACCCCTCCGGATCCTGCTGCAATGTCCCCCACGGACTGAGTGCCCGAGAGAACATGAACACCGGCGCTGTCGGCTAGCTGAAGATCGATCCGGTCTTCGAAATCACACGTGTCCATCACGCAGGTGAACTGGACGACGTTTCCCGCTATCTCCAGCAGATCGTTCCCTTCGAATTCCAGCGGAAGAGCTTCCAGCATGCCCCCGTCGCTGGTCAGGGTACCGGTTGCCACCAACGAATCCGCATCCGATCGACAGCGCACATGCCACCCTCCCGCATCCAGCCAGATCCACACACCGCTGCGGGACTCCTGCCCAAGAGGAGGCTGTCCCAGGACCTCTTCACCACCGGTCTCAAGGCGGAACGGAACCGCCGCGGGCTGCCACCCGGACGCGCCGACCCAGATCCCGGCCGGATCCTGCACGCCATTGATCTGGATATCGACATCCAGATGGCCGGCAGGGATCAGACCGAGAGTGGCATTCACCCCGTTCACAGCCGCGTCCCCGTCGTTGATCAGCGTGACCAGGAGATCCACGTGCTCACCCGCCTCCAGCAGGCCATTGCCGTTTCCCCCGGAAACGTCATCGACGGTAACCTCGTCGACGTGAACCCGACCGCTCCCGGTCACTGTTACGACGTCCTCGGCAGGCAGGTATCCCTTCCCGATCACAACGAGACCGGCCTCGCCCGTCGCTCCCGCTGAAAAGGACAGCGAAACCATGCCGTCACTCCCGGTCAGGCCCCGCGCATACGCGCCCGTCTCCTTCATCCACAGACATGCCAGCACGCCGGAGGCCGGCGCTCCGTCGGACTCCACCGTCACCTCGTAGGTTGAGTCGGTGAGCGCAATCGAGCCGCTATGGGATACACTCAGGCTCCTGGGAGTATCGATCCAGAGATCCACGGACGGATCGCCAAGCAGCATGTAGCTGTATTGCGTCCAGCGGTGGTACTCTGACCTGGACACCATGGGGACGTATTGCAAGCGGAAGTACGCCGCCAGCTCTCCAGGCGTGGTCACTCCGGATGCATACAGGAGTTTGAAGAAATACTGCATGTACGGTGAGGCGGTCGAAGGGAAACCATAGCCCGTGTTCCCGACGAAACCAATACCTCCGCCCCGCTCCGACCGGACCAGATGCTCGGCAAGGCAATCGACGTCCACGTTGTTGGTCGAGCAATTAAGGAAGACGAACAGGGATAGCCGATCAAGGTTGGCCAGCGAGTCCGCGTGAACCCGCCGGAAGAAACCGGATGCACAGTCCATCTTGAATTCATCGCCATGCCCGACCTGGCCGACGACCGCGTAGCCTTCTTCCATGCTGTTGAAAGCCTGGTTCAGGTTGAGCTCATGGTCGCCTCCGTAGTAGGAGGAACACTCGTACAATCGAGTGATTTCGAAATCCTCAGGCACCCACCGGATGGCTCCCTCGAGATAGGTGGAGCCATGGAGCATCCCGGGACACGGCGACGGGATGATCAGATGGGATATGAAAAGAGCCCGCTTCTGATAATCCGTGGCCGGTTCCTTGCGATACCGAAAGATCTTGTCGACGAAAACCCGAGCTTCGTTCGTTGTGTTCACGGGTGCGCGTCCCAGGAATACCTCCGGGTAGAGATCGAGACCCGGGGAACTGAATCGCTCACCGAAGATGCCGTCACCATCCCCGTCCCACGTGCCGTCGAGGCACGCGTAGTACAGATCGCATGGAACCAGACCCTCCTCGTAGGTCCGGAAGGGATTGTCGGTGAAATGACAGATGCGGGTCGGCAACACGCCGGAGTCCCCCCCCAGGAGCACCCACCGGGTTCCCCAGTTCTGGTATGCATCCCGGAGACACGCCCGGATGCATTCCTGTGTGTCGACACCCATGGCATAGTTGGAGAGGATCCAGGAAATGGTCACGACCTTGGCCGGAATGCCGCGCGCTGTCTTCCAGTCCGCCAGCCGCTGGAACTCCCCGGCCATCGCCTCGTTGGTTACGATGAGGTACTCCGCGCTCTCATCATCCAGACGCCTGAACTCAGCCGGCCCGCCCGCGCTCGATGCTCCCCGCAAGACGCCCTTCTCCATCGCGCCGCCCGGGATCAGATCCTTCCATGATCGGCCCGGCCCCACCGCCAGCGTCCCACGCTGCTGAACCGGAGCATCCAGGCCTTCCGCGTGTCGCGTCCGGACCAGGACGGTGATCGCCCGGGTGAGGAGAAGGTCTCCCCCGTCAGGAACCCACTGAACGGGGTAGACCAATATGCTGCCCAGGCGGATCCCCTGCAGATTGCCGGAGCCACCGGTGTATACGGGCAGCATGGGGAATGGGTCCCGGCCTTGGGGCCGTTTCAGTCCATCGGGAGCGCGGTTCAGGAGGTAGAGCTCCGCCGGCGGAGGGTTGAAGGGACCCGGGATCCGTTCCTGGGTGAGGTCGATGATCTCGACCCCGTGGATCACCTCTCCGGGAGCCAGCTCGAACGTCACCGCCTCCACGGGAAGGGACGGTTCTCCGCGCTCGCCTATTATAGGAAGGGTTCCGAATTCCACCAGGTCATAGCCCTGGAAGTCGGAGATGGTGAGATCGTCCGGGTCGTAGACAAGGGTCTTGACCACGTCGCCGCACGCTCCGTCCGGAATCACAAGAACACCCAGAATAACCAGAAGAAACAAGGACCTTGCGAAGGTAGACCCCACCTCAACCTCTCCTTCGGACCGCGCCTGTTCTCGGAGACACCCGCGCCTGCAGGGTGCAACTGGCAATTCTTCCCTCTGTTCACACTCTTTCGGCAAGAATAGATCCACACTTTATCACCGGCTCCGGGGAGTGTCAACGGAACCCGGTGGCGCGAAGAAACCTCTTGATCTGGCGGGCGCAGGGTGGCAAACTCCTGCCGCGTTTGTGACCATACGGCATTGGGATCCGGGCGTTGGAACTTCGACGCCTTTCATTATGATCTGCTGAGCAGCACACGATGTGTGTGGCCCGTTGGGCAGGTGGGGTGAGGTCGTGCAACACGTTGTCGAGATAGAACCAGACGCCGATCCGAAGCCTGCCGATGCGTCGACCGTGCTCCTTGACCGTTCCGTGACCGGAGCGCGCTGGACCCTTCTGTTGGGCGCGCTTTCTCTCCCGTTGACTTACCTGACGACCGTGTTCCTCGGCCGGGTTGGACCCGATGCCCTGGGGACCTACAGCCTGATCGTCCTGTTTCAGATGGCCTGCATGACTTTCCTCGTTCCTGGATCGGAACAGGCTCTGGTTCGCTATCTCCCCCGCCTGCCCGTCCAGGAAAAAGGGCGTCTGTTGGCCACCTACGGTAAACTTCCCGGTCTTCTGCTCGTGAGCATGCTCGTCCTTCTCCTAACCTACCCCAAGCCTGTCGGGGTTCTGCTCTTCGGGTCCGAGACGGGGCCGGCCACCCGTATTCTCCCTTTCCTCGTGTTTCTGGTTCCTGTGGTTGTGATTTTCAAGCTGCTGGCAGCTGTTCTCCAGTCGGAGATGGACATCAAGGGGATGGCTATCGCTACCAAGATCACGCCCTTCCTCATCTTCGTCGGGGCTCTCGTTCTCTTCGTGTTTCGCCCCGCCGCTCTGTCTGGATCCCATCTGCCGATCGCCATCCTGGCGTTCGTCGTGATCGCCAATCTGCCGTCGGTGGCCGTCGCTGCCGTCCGCTCCTATGCCGTGGTGCGATCCTGGACAGCCCGCGGGGGCTCACTCTCACCGGCCGGGTTCTGGGCTTTCACGCTGTTTGCTTTTACCGGTTCTGTCATCGCCTTCGCCTTCGGAAACCTGGACCTCGTGATTGTGTCGAACCGTCTGGGTGTGCACGACCTGGGGCTCTACAAAGCTGCTCTCGTGTCCGCCGAATTCGTTCGCTGGATCCCCATGATCCTCCTTCAGACGATCTTTCCGTTCTTCTGCAACCTGCTGCCACAGGGAGACGACGGGCAGGTCAAACGGGCCTACCTTCGGTTGATCCGGTACACCTCCGTCCTGGTGGGAGGAATCGGACTTGCCCTGGTCTGTTTCTCCGTCCCGCTGCTGCGGCTGTTTGGAGAGGAGTTCAGTGCAAGTCGCGGAAGCCTTGTGCTTCTTTCGGGAGTATTCACGCTGTCCGCAATCACCACGATCAACGGCGCTCTGGTGGTGGCGGCAGGTCGGGTGGGCCGGGCCCTCTTCAATGGGGCCATCGCCGTAACCCTGCAGGTTCTGCTCTCCCTGTGGCTCGTTCCCGAACTGGGAGCCTTGGGAGCCGCAGTCGGCAAGGCAGCCCACCTGGTCTGTCTTCTCATTCTCGATTCCTGGCTGGTGTATTCAATCCTGCGGGTGTTCATGCCGCGGCGCACACTCCTGCTCGCGTGCGCCAACTTCGGACTCATGCTGATCGCCTGGCGATTTGTGACAGAGAGCCTCTGGCAGACTGGCGCCTTGGGAGCTCTGCTGCTGTTGCTCTATGCAGGTGCCGTCTGGAGACTCCGGCTCATCAGCCGCGAGGACATCGGCTTCGTCCTTCGCGGGGTCTTGGGCAGGTCGGCAACCACGGACGGTCTGCCAGTGTGAGTGGGAATAGCCCGAGAGGAAACGAAATGGAACCCCCACTGGGCCAAGCCGGCTGGGACCGGTACTGGAGAGACTGCCCCGAGCTCGCCGGCAAGCTGACGAGCGTCGACGCTGCGGTTCTCAGAGTTCTCCAAGAGTGGTGCGGCCCCTTGCAGAGCAGATCCCTCCTGGAGGCGGGAAGCGGGTCTGGGAAGATCTCCCGGGTCCTCGCGCTTGAGGGAGCCCGGACTTGTCTTGTGGATCTCAGCAACCAGGCCATCCGCCTGAGCAGAGAATCCTTTCGCCAAAAGGGTGCCCTGGGATCCTTCCTCCGGGCATCCATTCTCCAGTTTCCATTCGGCGACAATTGCTTCGACATCGTCTGGAACGAAGGAGTCGTAGAACACTTCGATGCGAACACCAGGAAACAGATTGTCGGGGAAATGGCCCGGGTGTGCCGTCAAGGAGGATGGGTCGTGACTTTCGCCCCCTACGCAGGCGCCCATCTCTATCGATTGGGCAAGTGGTACGCTGAGAGACGCGGAACATGGGCCTTTGGACGTGAAGAACCACTGCCCACGATGGAACCTGAGTTCTTGGCCGCGGGGCTCACGGTGGCCAGGGAGGAAACCATCGGCTTCTGGGGTCAGGTTCATTTCCTGAGCTACATCCCCGTCGTGAGGGTGATTCCCCGCCTGACTGCGTGGATGGAGTCCGGCTTGGGGGTTCTGGACCGATTTCTCCCCGGGTATTTCCTGGTGACGGCCGCGCGGAAGGGTTGACCAATGCCGGATCCCGGAAGGTCGGGCGTTTGCACAGGACGGCAAGACTGGGAAAACGCGTGGCAGTCGATCCCCCTCCAGTCGAGATGGACACATACGGACGAGACATTTCTGAATCTGCTGCGGAGGTTCTCCGGAGACAATCGCCCGAGACGATTCCTGGAGGCCGGCAGCGGAGCGGGCCACATCTCCCATCGTCTCACCGGGGAAAACCAGGAGTGCTATCTGGTGGACTACGTCCGCCAAGCACTCAGGAGGGGGAGAGACGACTTCCAGACGACCGGTATCCAAGGGCATTTCGTTGAAGGCGACATTCGGGCGCTCCCCTTCAGGAACCGTGTGTTCGACCTCTCTTGGAATGCGGGCGTACTCCAAACGGTGCCGGCGAAAAACCAGCGAGAGCTGCTGGCGGAGATGAAGCGGGTCACCAAGCCCGGTGCTTGGGTAGCCGTCATCGTTCCCCGCACCGAAGGAGCATTGTACCGGCGAAGAAGGCGACGTCTTGAAGCAGGGGCGCAGTGGCCCTATGGGAAGTATGAATCCCCCTCGTCCGAGATCCTGGAGAGTTTTGAGTTCTGTGGTTTCAGCGAGATTCAAGTCGAAAGGTTCGGCCCGCTGGACGGGCTGGGCGAAATCCGTATCCTGGGCCGCGTGGTCTCTTTCATGCTCACCCGGACGGCCCTTGGCCGCTCTCTCGAGAAAATCGTTCAAGTGATTGTTCCTCGCGGAGGGTACTGGGTGCTGATGGCAGGTCGCGTGCCCGGGACTGGAGATCTCCTGTGAAAATCCTGACGCTTCAGATCAATCCCTGTTGCCGGAGTTACAAGATCAGCCGGGCAGCGCTCAACGCAGACGCGGACCTCACCTACGATCTTATTCTTGAAGCCAAGGGGTACGACCAGCGGTTCGAAAAACTCGGATATGTGTTTGCCGAGCCCGCCTACTGGCGGGAACACCTCCCTCGCACCCTGATCGAGAAAATCCGCTACTTCGTGCTGGACGAACGCCTGGCCGGGCGGAGACTGCAGGGGATAATCCGGGACTCCGCTGCGGATCTGGTCAACTCGCGGGGACCGGATCGCCTCGGGTATTTTGCACACCGCTTCGGTTCCGTTCCCGTTGTCCACGACGTCCACGACCTCTACTCCATCTTCCCCCGCCGCCAGACTGACCAGAGAAACGTCCGGTACAGGTTTCGCGAGCAGTACATGTACCGGAAGCAATTGCGTTGGGAGAAATACACGCACGAGGAGTTGGACGGCTTGATCTACACCTCTTCCTACATGCTGGACTACGCGCGGTCCATCTACAGGATCTCCTGCGAGACCGTGATTGTGCCCAACGCCGTCCTGGCGGAGGACGTTCCCGAGGAGCGCCTTCCAAAACTCAGTAAGACCGAGGGCGGTCGCCATCTGGTCTACGTGGGCGACATGAACCAGCCCAAGCTGGAGAAGCTGCTGGACGCGGCCCGGGTTGGTCTTCATGTGCATATCTACCCCATCGGCGATCCCGCCGAACTGGCAGACCTGCGGAAGGTATCCTCGGATCAGCCACTCATCCACTGGAAGGACACGCTTCCCTACCGGCGCCTGCTCCTGGAGTTCACGCAGTACGACTTCGGTGTGATCTTCTGGTACCGCGGAGCGACAGATGAGATCTTCCAGACCTCTCTGCCCAACAAGATCTTCGAGTATCTTGTCGCTGGCCTGCCCGTGATCGTGGGACCCTTCCGTTCGCTCTCCGATTTCGTGGAATCACGCGGTGTTGGATTCTCCGTTGAGGAACCGGAGCAAATCCTGGACCGCGTGAACGAGGAATTCGAAGTACCCTTCCGGGAAGAGTACACCATGGAGTACTACATGCCGGATCTGCTGGATTTCTACCGCAGAGTCATCCGGGAACGGGGGAGACCATTGTGACGCCGGGCATCCCGGCTTCGCCGCATCTTCCGACGGGTATCGCCATGCGCCGGGCATGGGCGTACGTTCTGGCCGGCATCGACCACGACCCGCGGGCCATCCACCGGGGCATGCTGAGATCATTCGATCCGGCAAAGGGTAGCTGGGTCAAGCCCTACCCGGAGGTCACGGGCTATGCGATCCGGGGCATGCTGGAGGCCGGGCGCATCCTTCGGGACGATCGTCTGCACGGAGCCGCGCTGGAGATGGGCCGGGCTCTGCTCAGGCTCCAGGTGCTGAAGGGCCCGGCAACAGGAGCGGTACCCGCGGCGGATCTTCTCCCGCAGTACTACACCTTCGACACTGCCCAGGCTCTCGAGGGCCTGATCTCCCTGCACAACCATACGCCGGACTCAGAATTCCTCGACGGGGCCGTGCGGGCCGGTGAGTTCTGCCTGACACTCCAGGAACCCAAGGGTTCCTTTCTTCCAGCAGTGATCGATGGCAAGCCCTACACACCTCGCGGCGATGAGGACTGGGGCCTCCGGAGAAGCTACATCCAGCTTCGCGGCTCGACCGGGTGGCATGCCCTGAGCCGCGCAACGGGCGACTCCCGATTTGCACGGATGGCCGTGTCCTGCAGGGAGTGGGTCTTGAGCGAGATCAACGAACTCTATCCGCACGGGATGCTCCCACCCTGCCGGCCGGCCGATGGTCGTTCACGTCTTCGTTCCCTCTTCCCCTTCCGGCGGCCCAAGCTGCCGGAACGCGCAACCTACAGCCACCCGGGGGCCTACGTGGTTCGCGGCTTGGTGGAGGACTTCCTGGCGACGGGAGAGCCCCGGTCGCTCAAACAAGCATGCCGGATCGTGAAGGCCTCTGTGCTGCCTTGGGTCGACGACAACGGGTACCTTCCATACGGAGTATCTCTTGATGGGAAGCACGCCCCGGTCACAGGCTTCAGCTACGTGAGCGGTGAACCCCAGTATGCCTGGGTGCTGTACCGCCTCTGGCAACTGGTGGGCGAGGAGGAATTCCTGAAGACCGCTGATCGGCTTCTCCTGTACGCTGCCCGGGTCCAGGGGCATGCAGCCCAAGGGGCCGAAGGGGGTCTCCATCAGTACGCGGGTCCCACCGGCGAACCGCGGGGGGAAATCCATGGGCAGTTGCACGTCTGGGGCACGAAGTTCTTCGCCGAAGCCCTGATGCTCCAACAAGAAATCCTGAGCGCGCGGAACGCTGCACCGGGCCGGACTGTCCAACTCGTCGCACCATGGGCCATGTGGGTCGTCCAGGAATCGGCCCCGCCCGCGTCCCCGGACAGGGACACCTCCGATCTTAGCTTCCGGGCCGTATTCGGATCGGGACCCGTCACTCTCAGCGTGCGGCCGGCGTGCGAGGCTCTTTCCGTACGTGACGAATCGGGGCGTGAAGCGGACGTCCAGGCAATCCCCGGGCTCCCCGGGCTCTTTCGGCTGGAGGTTCATTCCGGCGAGGTGTGGTCGGTGACCGCGAAGAGCAGCGCGAGCTCGCCTCTCCAGCCGCCACAGGATACACCATGAGGTGGAACGTGCACGAGGGTCGCGGCCAAGAGAGACCTGTTGCAGCCCGCAACGTCCTTGTCCTCGGCGCCTACGGGACAACGAACGTAGGCGATGAGGCAATTCTTGAATCCATCCTCGCCACCCTTGCGCACGCAGATCCCGAGATCAGGATCACGGTGCTCTCGAACGATGAGAAAACCACCGCGGCCGAGCATGGGGTCTCTTCGGTCTTCGCCGGTTGGCGTCGTCATCTGTTGAAGAAGATCCGCCTATTCCAGTCGTCTGACCTGCTGATCTGCGGGGGAGGAGGACTCCTTCAGGACACCTTCCCAAATCACCTGATCCAGGGTCCTGCCCCGCGATACTCCCTGCTCATGCTGATGGCACACGCACTTGGATGCCGGGTCATCGTCTATGGGCAGGGTGTGGGGCCTCTTCACACCAGGTACGGACGGTGGATCAGCGGGCGAGCTCTCAGGACGGCGCATCTTGTGACTGTGCGCGACTTGGGATCCGCTCAGCTGGTCGCTGAGATTACCCGCGGCAAGGTCGAGGCCCACGCGGGCGTGGACCCCGCAGTTCTGCTCGATCCGATTCCCCGGGACGAAGCACTGGCTCTGGCCAAGACCCACGGCATCTTCGGTCCGGATGAACAGGCGGCCCCGGGTCCGGTCGTGGCTGTCTGCCCCAGACCCTGGTACCACCGCGCTGACATCTGGCCCGACGGCGCCGGATTGCGCGACCGGTACGTGGAGAACATGAGTGTTCTTGTTTCGAATGTCGTCGAGGAGATGCAGGGGCGGGTCCTTCTCCTCCCCTTCGATCGCGAGGAAGACCTGCCCGTTTGCCGGGAGATCCGGAGGAAAGCCGGGGAAACAGGGAACATCCGCGTGGCTTCCCATCGCCTGTGCCCAAGAGAGATGATGGGACTGGTTTCGCTGTGCGACGTTCTTGTCGGCACCCGCCTTCACTCTCTTATCTTCGCCACCCGCGTCGCTGTTCCCTCTATCGCCGTGGCGTACGATCCCAAGGTGGCGAATTTCATGAAGGACATCAGACAGAGCGACAACTGCCTGGCCATCGAGACCTTCGATCCCGCCATAGCGACGGCAGCCATCCGAAGAATCCTCTCCTCACCAGCCGAGAACCGAAAGGCAATCGAGGCGGCCAGAGATCGTCTTCTTTCCGAGGCGAGAGAAACCGCAGATCTCTTGTTGCAGTGCCTGGCAGGCTAGCCGGAACTCCCGATCACTTCCCGCCACGCGGCGTGCCATCGCTCCAGGTTGAAGGTCTGACGCACGGCCTCTTGCTGATGCAGGCTCACCTCGTCGCGTCGGCGGTAGACCTCCTCCATCCCCCTGGCGAGAGCCCCGGGGTCGGGTCGCACATTGCAGGATGGAAGGTCGACCAAGCCGCCCACCTCTGTGGCGACGGCCGGCGTCCCACAGGCCATACTCTCGAGGGCCGAGAGAGAGGTGCCCTCCCCAAACAAACTGGGGACGAGAGTCATCACCCCGGAAGAGAACACCGCCGGCATCTGTTCCCAAGGCACGTGGCCCCAGAAGACCACCCGGGCCTTGAGCCCATGTCCCGTAATCCGCTCCTCCAGAACCCTCCGATACCCGGGGGCTTCATATCCCCCCACGATGACCAGGTGAGTGGCCGGATGTGACTGGGCGAATTCGGCAAAGGCATCCACCGCCAGATGTAGACCGCGCCTGGGCACGATGTTGCGCGGCACCAGAATAGGGTCCAGGGCCGAGAGTTCGGGTACAGGATCGGTCCTGCGGAATCGCTCGACGTCCACGCAGTTGGGAATGAACCATCGACCGGGCAGGACCTCCCGGAAGAACCCCTGCGCCGGGGGAACGTCCGCCCCCATCTGGCGGAAGAAATTCGTGTCGTTGGCTACGAATCTCACCGAGGGCCGTCCGAAAGCAACTTGCGATGCCCACCTGCGGATCCTGTGATGGAGCTTCCGGGGTGGAACCTCCCACTCGACACCGTGGGAAACGACCACAAGGCGACGGTGCCACAGAACGGGGAGCGCGTGAAAACCGTAGTGGGCAATCAGAAGATCTTCAGAGCGCAGATCCGCGAACCGGGTGAGCAGTAGCGCATTGTACGCATAGAGCCGGAGGGCCCTGGGGGTAAGCCACGGAGGCAGCTTCGGAACGGGCCGGATTTCCGGATCACCGGCGCCCGTGTCTTCCTGGTACACGCGCTGGGAATGTCCGTCCCCTGCCAGCAGGCGGAACAGATTGGCGATGTACGTCTCCTGTCCGCCGATTACAGGTTTGTACCCTGTAGAGATGTGACCGATTTTCACGTTTCCCTCACGCGTTCAGATGGACCCACCCGTGAACTGCGGTGTTGCCGCATTCTACGCTTTCCGGGGAACTCTGTAAAGAACCCCCGCCAGACATCGTCGATCTTGACCGTTTCAGATCCCTCTGCTAGACTGACCGCCTGGATTCGTATCCAGAAATCGGCGGGCCAGGCGGAAACTCGAACTCGGGGAGAGGAGCATGGGACACAAGTGCTGGATCGCGATGCTGGTTGCGCTCTTCTTCCCGGTCGTCAGCGTCCAGGCCAACCCATCCTGCTACATTGTGGACCGGGATGGGTTGGAGCACCGGATTTCGTGCTGGAGCCGGATGGTCGCGCGCGAGGTCGAACCGGAGAACCGGGACCGGGGGCAGCTGTTCACTTCCGGAGTCCTGGATTCGCCCGGGCCCCTGACTGCGTTCGTATATCAAGGTGCGATGATCCCCCTGCAGGATCTGCAATACATGCTTCCCGTCCTCGGTGTGTATGTCCTGCGGGATGGCCACGTCATCGAGGCGAGCCCACTGGCGGAATGCGGGTTCTCTCGGGAACACCGCTTTGCAGACCTTGAGCACCCGCGGCACCGGTCCACGGCGGCCGGACTTGACATGCCATCCCCTCCCAATGTCCCCCTCCTGTTGGAAGTCTTCATCGAATTCGCCGCCACGGACACCATCGCCGGTTATCCGGTGTCGGATCCGGGTCTCCTGCCCATCAGCGACGCGAGGATCGTGGTCTTCGAGCCGGAGTCAATGGCAGCAGCCCGCGAGTCATGGCTCGCGCGGGCAAAGCCCTCCGATTCCGATTTCCCGTTTTCTCCCTATCGAACCCAGGTCAATAAGCGCACGGACCTATACCGGAATCCCGAGGACGGGAAGACCGGGCGGATGGAAAAGGGAACTCGCGTCGAGGTTCTGGAAATCCGGGATGAGTGGATGCGGGTGCGAGTCGAGGGGTGGGTCAAAACCAGGACAGTCGAGGAGAAGAAGCCGTGAGACTGTTTGCGGGGATCCTCCATCATCTGGGCAGGACATCGGGCCTTGTCGTCCTCCTCCTGGTGAGTTGTTCCGGGACGGACAAGTCCGGGTGGGCGCCTCCCGCGCTGGAGATCTACGCCGCCAGCTACATAGGCGCTGTGGTTCGGAGCCTTGACGGCGGGAAGAACTGGCTCTCCCTTGGTTCGGATCCCAGGCCACTGAGAGCCTACCGGAAGATGCTGGCCCTCGGGCCCGACGGCGAGGTATACGTTGCCACCTCAGGCGGCGGACTCTATTGCCTCGCGCGGGATAACGACCCGTACGTCAAGATCAACCGCGAGCCCAAATCCGAGAACATCAGCGCTCTCCATCTCGATCTTCCGGAAGGTATGCTGTGGATCGGAACCCGGGGGGACGGCGTTTTCGCATCCGGCGACGGCGGGGACACCTGGACGCAGAGGAATGACGGGCTGACAGCCTATCATGTGAACTGTCTTGAGGGCGATCCAGGCAACCCGTCCCGGATCTATTGCGGGACCAGTGCCGGGCTCTTTGCCCGGGAGCAACAGGGGACCTGGCGTGAGGTCCCGGCGTTCTCGGGTCTCGATGTGCGGGATCTGCTGGTCCTGCCCGAGGCAGGTGTGGTCTACGCGGCACTTGGATGGACGGGGACCGGGTCCTGTCTCATGGTCAGCGGCAACGACGGGCTGGCCTGGGAACCGGCCGACGGGGGACTCCCCCGTTCGACGGTCTCCTGTATGGCCTGTGACCGGTCCGATGGACGAATCCTGGCGGGGACTGCCTCAGGCATCTACGAGAGATCCCCCGGGGACAAGCGCTGGAGAAGGAAGGGTAGCAATCTGTCCGACGTTGCGGTGTTGGCGCTGGCCGCGGCGCAAGGCCATTCCTACGCTGCCACCTCGCAGGGCTTTTTCGGCATCGGTCCCGGAGCCCGACACTGGGTAGAACTGTCCCTGGGACTCAATCCGTCAGCCGTTACGGACGTCATCCTTTGCTCCCCGGCTCCCACCTCGACGCAACAGTGATGCGTAGTTGTCCGTTACAACAGCGACGGCTTCCCGCGCGCTTCGCCGCCACTGCTCTCCCATCTGCATGAGTTGCATGAGAGGAGAACCCTCGCTCGCAGTATCCAGGGCCCGCTTCGTGTAATACTGTCCCCACGAAACAACACACCCCACGATGAGGCCTATGAATCCTGCGATCACCACATTCAACTTCCGCTTCGGGCGAACCCGGATTCCAGGCCGAGCCAGATCCACAACGCTCACGCTGGGCAGATCGCTCGCCTCATCAATCTTGGCCTGCTCGAGCCGTGTGGTGAACAGCTTGACGATCTCCTCCTTCGACTTGAGCGCCAGGGTTCTCCTGCCCGCTTCGAAACTCAATTCGGGGATCTTCTGGAGGGGAACGTAGAACTCCACATTCCCCTCCCGCTCGTAGGCCACTTTCTCTTCCCTGGAATACGTCAGGCGGTCAATAGCTTTCTGGAGAGCACCAATCCTGGCCTGGAGCATGCGAACCGATGAGTGAGCGGAGGAGTAACGCTCCTCCTCCGCCGCTTTCTCGGCCGAGAGTCCAACCCGCTTCGCCTCCAGTTCGGAGATGAGCTGGATTGTGGCAGAGGCCTGTGCGGTGATGTTGATAGCGCCATGCTTCTCCTGGAACTGCTGCAGCTCAACCTGCGCCAGTTCGAGCTCCTGATTGGTTCGTTCCAGCCGCTCCTCCAGAAACCGGCGGACCCGCGACGCCGAGGTCACGGTGTTCTCGGTCAGGTATTCATCCAGCACGAGCGCATACGTGCTGGCGATGTCCGCCGCGGCGACCGGATCATCCGCCTCGACACTCACTGTGATGAGACCGCCACCGGTGGAGAACCGACCTACGGCTTCCTCGGTCACGCGAAGCGATTCCCGAAGCCCGTCGATCGCCAGCTGTTCACGGTCGGAGCCGGACATGGGACCCTTCAGCCACTCCGCGCACCCCAGGCGCTCGCTCACCATCTGCGCTGCGGCCCGGCTGCGAAGAATGGTTGAGTAGAAAACGCCGGCAGATGTGGACGACATGGGCCAGAGAGAGAAGCGCTCCGAGACGTTGGCCGAGATCGAGCTGGCCGCCGATACCTTCTCCGGCAGGAAGGTCGCCTGCGCCAGATAGGCGGGAGACTGCAGCAGGCTGACCACGACACCCGCCACGACCCCGGCGGCGAGCGCCGCCATGACCAGTTTCCCCGATCTCAGCAGCACACAGACGAGCTCGGACACCGAGATGGTCATCTCATCACTTTGCCGTGTGGTATCCTGCATCATCCACAAACTTTCCAGCTATCGCCCGAATGCCTGGTCGAAAAGGTAAACCGTCGTAGCCAGACTGGCGATAACCTGCGCGACATCCGCTATCTTTTCCCAGTTGATCGCTTTCTTCTCTTCCTTGAAAGGCACAACGATGATATTGCCCCGCTCAACGCTGGGATCGAACCAGAAACGCCGGGATGTCACGACGGCCCCGTTGCTCCGCGTGATTCGCACCTTCCCGCTGTCGGCCCGTTCCAGGTACCCGCCGCACTTCTGAGCGTAGTACCCGGCCGTCTTCCCCGGAACGAACTTGAGACTCGAAGGTTGAAACACCGCACCCCTCACCTCCACCGTCTCGGGAATCCTTGGCACGTGTATCCGATCGCCATCCTCAAGGATGATGTCGTCCTGCTCATTCCTATCCAGCACCGCCTTGGAGAAATCCACCACCACCCGTCCCACGTTCTCACGCTCGAGAACGGCGGCGTCCAGGAAAGCCCACTCCCCCACCCCACCAGCCCGCTGGAACATTTCGGAAAGGGTCTCGTCCGCACGGGAGACAACGTAGGTTCCGGGAAAGCGGACCTCTCCCGTGATCTCCACCATATGCGGCACATCCCACTGGGGGATGCGACGTACGAACACTTTGTCACCGGCCTGCAGGAGAACCCCTGGACTGTCGTCCCCACGCCCGGAGACGACATCCGTCAGTTTCACAGGAATCACATCATTCCTTCGAGGATCGTCCTTTGTCGGTTGCCGGGTGCGGGAGATTTCCGCCCGCATCAGGTGGGCGCTCTCCCGGAGTCCCCCGGCCCGGAAAACCAGGTCGCGAAGGGTCATGTTGGAACCCAGCGCGTACCGGCCCGGCCTCCGGATCTCCCCGAAGATCTCGACCTCGTCGCGATCTTTCATCTCCCAGGCCGAGTACACTCGGACCGAGTCCCTGGGAACCAGCGGAAGGTCAGGTTCCGTTCCCCGGAGAATGGCGCCCAGATCCGGCGCGAGAAACCGGATCTGTTCATTGGGTTCCGTTCGCTGGATTTCAACCCTCGGGAGATATGCTTCTCCAACCAACCCCTCGGCTGCCGTGATGAGGCCCAGGAGAGTCATGTCCGGTTTGAGCTCGTAGCGCCCCGGACGCCTGACCGCCCCGCGAATCCAGACTGCGTTTTCGTACCCCTCGAGGACCGGAAGCACGCTGATCTCATCCCCATCGGACAGCGGCACATTGAACGCGACGGCCAGAGAGTCGGACGGCACGGCATCGATATCCATGATCACATGCTTCTCATTGTCCAGAATCCGGTCGATCTGGACACGCTTCAGGTACCCCGTCGCCAGAACCCCACCCGCCATCCGAATCACATCGTCCAGGTCCTCGGAGGGCAGGACCTCGTAGATGGCCGGACGTCTCACCTCGCCCCGAAGTGTGACGCGAAAACCAACCGGCGGAACGAAAATGGTGTCTTCGTTTTCCAGACGGAGATCGTAGGTCCGATCTCCCCTCAGGAGATACTCGTACAGATCGACGATCCCAAGGACTTCGTTGTCCCGTATCAAGCGTATGTTTCGTAGAGAGCCCAGAGCGTTGGGCCCACCCGCATAGTAGAGGGCGGTGAGAACGGTCGAGAGAGAACTCACCGTGTAGGCGCCGGGTTGAACCACTTCGCCGACCACGTAGACACGCAGCGTGCGGAGCCGCCCTACCGTCACATGGATACGAATACCCGGATAGAATTTGTTGAAGAGTCCTTTCAGCTCGAGTCGCGCGTCGGCGAGAGTTGTCCCCGACAGGTAGACCACGCCGATTTCCCGGATCACAACATGCCCTTCCGGGCTGATGGTCAAACTGTAGTTGAGCTCCGCCGCACCCCAGGTGTTGATGACAACTACATCATCCGGACCCAGAAGGTAATCCGGCCCGACGGCAACCCGCTCCGGGGGAACGAACGAAGACGGGCCCTGGCCGAACAACCGGTATCCGAATGGTTGGATTTCCCCTTCCTTCGGCCCCGGGAGCAGCTCACTGACCGGCGTCTTTTCTGCCCGGCTCGAGGGTTCAGCAGGAGCGGGAACCTGGTACGACGGAAGCGGGCTCATCCCCGCGCGGCCAGAATCCCCAACCGTGATCTGGCTTTCCAGGAACGGCGCCAGGGCCCCATCAACTTCCGACGGGGAATACCCTCGTTCCAGAAGGATGCCTCGGGCCTGCCCAGGCGAGATGCCCGACTCTACAAGCCTCTGAGCATCTTCTTTGCTCAGGCCGACCGGGAGTTCCCCGGTACGAGCGCCTGCCTCACTCTGCGCGACACACTCCGTCACCGGGATAGCCACCAACAGATGGGCGATGAGTCCCAGTACGGCCAGTGCGGGAAAACCCCACTTCTGTGCTCGCAATCGAACCATAGTCTCCCCCCGACACGTACCGGGGATCCCGGTCTCATCCGAGATCCCAATATCCGAATGTTCTCTATCCTATTCGAGAGCCCCGCCAAGTGTCAAGGCCCCTCTAAGAACCAACTAAATGGGCTCTTTCCTTCTGGAGCACACATCGGATTCAGCCAGTCCTCAACCAGAGGAGGGGAACTCGTCCAAAGAGAGATTGACTGAAGACTCTAGGAAACGGGTTTCTCATAGACATACAGAGCTGTGGCACCAAACCGATTGGACAACGGCAAGCGCTCAGCCAACTGGCTGGCACGCCGCAGTGCCATGAAAGCCCAGTTAGGCGTGTTCTTCAAAAGAAAAAGGTGGTATTTTGCGCGCACTGGTCTCAACCCGACGCCAGCGCAGTGTCTTTCGATTTCGTCCTTTGGAACCACGTCGTTCACTTGGACCTGCGAACTCATATAACCCTTCGGGGTCCAAGGGACGTTACTGGGCTTCCATATTGTGTGGCGACTCAGTCGCCGGAGCAGTTGCAGGCAACCCAGTACCCTCTTGCCGATCTCCGCGATACCACGAGGGTTAGGCGTCGAGATCACCAGCCGGCCGCCAGGCTTCAGACAGCGGGCCATCTCGGAGATGGAACTGTGCCTTATCTCCCTAGGGAAATGCTCAATTGCCTCGATACAAGTGACATGGTCAAACTGCTCACTCCTGAAGGGCAAACTCACCGCGTTCGCGCAACACAGGTTTGCCCCAACACCGGGATTCGCCTCGATCAGCCGCGTGCCAAAACGTAAGCTGATGAGGTCAAGTTCAATTCCGTAGGCTTTGGCACCGAGAGATCCAAGGAGCATCGCTGTGTATCCCCAGTCGCACCCTACGTCTAGCACGCGGTGGCCTGGCTTGACACCAAGTTGCTCAAGTGCCTCGACAGGTCGCTTGAAATACTCAATCCATTTTCTCGCGTGGCTTCCCAGAAACCATTCACGAAAGAGAAACGGCTGTCTTTCGGGATCCTGCAGATCTTGTGGAATTGACAGAGCAAGGTAGCGATCCTTCATCTCTCCTGTACCTCCCTTCACACGACTTCATATCACTGCCAAAGTAGCAAGAACCGGCTGAGTGTTGCGAATGAATCCTCCCTAGCGGCAGTCAGATGGCTACCTCTTCGCTCGCTGAGGAGGTATTGGGATCTCCAGCGTCACTGATAGGTTCCGAGAGCTTTTGCGGCACCCATCCTATTCGAGGATATTGGACTGTGCCAAGGTACTGACCCTCTACTCCAGCAGTCGAAAGCATTTGATTCCGATGCGGGCGCGGAGAACTGCCGTCAGCTCATCCATGTCTTTCCCCTTCACGTGCCCGAGGTTGGTCGTGCGGGCCCACCCGATCTCAACAAGGAACCACCGGTTCGCCGAAGGGAAAAACTCCCACGAGCAGGCAAGAGTCGAGCGCTTCTCCACCACACCCAAGGGAAAATCATCGGGGAAGGGCACAACCGACGTTCGCTCGTCTTCTATGCAACCCTCTCCCTTCCTGGTCCGGCCGAAGTCTACATGCAGCCGCCCGGTCCGCGCAATCTGGTGACTCCACCGGACCCACAGCCCGTCGGCATCCGGCCCCAGCGGGTGGCCCATGCAGAGACCGTGGTTGAGGTACCGGTTCCACGGCACTGCCTGCCCATAGGTCCACCGGTTGATGCGCGCATACTCCAGTCCCAGAACCGAGCCACCAAGACCCAGGGGATCCGCCATTTCGCCCCCAACCATGAAACCGATTTCGTTGGGTTCGGCGTCGGGGTCGTACTGGAAATCATCCACAAGGTACTCCCCGTACAGACGCAGGCCGCTGCGCGGGTACCAGGACAGGTCTATTGACCAGAAGGGGTTGTCATCGCTCCCGCTGTTCCACTGTTCGCCGTAGAAGAAAAACACCGGCACCAGGTACCGGATTTCGGGGCGCCGGTTCTCGCCGCCGTAGACAATCACCTCGGACACCGCCACTTCGATGGAGTGGCAAGGGCGCCATGCAAGACGGTGTCCGGCAAGGTAGCGGGACGCCCGCACCGTAGAATCCCCATTGGGATCGGTCACATCGAATTCATCCAGAACCGCAGTGAAGGCCGTGCCCTGGAAGCGCGAGAATCTCGCCTCCGCCTTCAGCTGGTCCAAGGGCGGCCCGTACGAAGAGAGAAGCAGTCCCCCATGTTCGCCCGGGCCCCATTCCATCCGTTCCCGGCCCGCGAGAAATCGCCACCGGGTGGACTGGTAGAGGATGTACGCCGGGTCCGTGACACCCATGACTCTACCCTTCCACGGTCTCCCAACGACCCCCACATCCGCCTCCGGCCGCGTGTCTATCCAGGACCGGTGGTACAGGGTGGTGTGGGCTCCCAGCCGGAGAGACGCTTCTCCGATGCCCTGTCCACGCCACTGATCTGTTCCCTGGTCATCCCGGACAAAGCTCCCATCTCCCCGGACTGCCAGGAGGAAAACCGTCGAAGCGGGCGACCGGCGCGCCTCGATTTCCGGACCGAATTCCCGCTCCAGCGCTTCCAGCAACCAGATCTCGCGGGTGGACAGCTGCGCAGTTCCCCGGGATATCTCGCGCCGCAGAGCAACCAGACGATCAACGATCTCCCGCGTGGAACTGGGCCGGGCATGCCCGAAATCCACGAGCGGATGGCCGCGGAGCTCCAGCTCCCGGACAAGATCGTAAATCCAGGAATCCGTGGGCACATTGCCCTCAACGGCTGCTGCCGTGCCCGGGAAAATTACTAGGGCAAGCGCCAGAGCCACGGCCACCCGAGCGACTCGAGGCAGCGCGGCCACAAGCGGTCCCAACACGGCGGATCTCCTTTTAGGGTGCAGGAGCAACGGGAAGTTGTACGGATCCGCTCCGGGCTACTTGGCCCCGTAGCCGAAGAGAACCACTCTGGCCGTCCTCAGCACGATGGCCAGATCCCAGAT
>JAGLYR010000150.1 GCA_023132135.1 Candidatus Eiseniibacteriota bacterium
CCCAGTGCGGTGACATCGACGGGAATGGAGCCCACACTGGCCACCGCATCGGTATGAAATGTGATCTCTTTGCCGCGGGCAATCCGGGCAATTTCCTCGATGGGCTCGACGGTTCCAATCTCGTTGTTGGCGTGCATGACCGAGATCAGGCTCGTCCGGTTTGTGATGGCTTTGGTGACCGCGTCCGGGTCCACCAGACCCGTGCCATCCACCGGCACCTCGGTAACCTTGAACCCCAGCTTCCTCAGTGTCTTTGTCGAATGAAGAACGGACAAGTGCTCAATCGCCGATATGATGACGTGGTCGCCCTTGACCCGGTTGGCCAGCGCGATTCCCTTGATCGCCATGTTGTTGGCCTCGGATCCGCTGGCGGTGAAGATCACTTCTTCCGACCGGGCGCCGATGAGACTCGCCACCTTCTCGCGCGCTTCCTCCACCACCTGCGCCGAGCGGTTTCCCATCTCATGGACGGACTGCGGGTTTCCGAATCTCTCCCGGAAAAAGGGCATCATCGCCTCGACCACTTCCGGGCGCAGGGGCGTGGCTGCTACATGGTCCATGTAGACGGTCCGCATCAAATCCTCCCGTTACTGGCGGTCGTCCCCGCGAACGCGGGGACGACGATTGGCTTCGGCGCCGCAACGCAGTCCAGGCACATCCTGCGTCCCTCGCAGCAGGGATTCATGAATAATCCAGGCTATTGCTAGTCGGCCGACTCGACCGCCTTGACCTCGGGGATCTTGCTCCTCATAATCTTTTCAATGTGATGCTTGAGCGTCATCGTGGCCATGGGGCATCCGGAACAGGCCCCCTTGAGCCTCACCCGGACCACACCGTCGTTGTAGTCCACGAACTCGACATCGCCGCCATCAGCCTGGAGCGCGGGCCGAATCGCCTCAAGCTCCTTCTCAATTCTCTCCTTCACGCTGCTTACCTCCCTACAGAAAGTCCCTAGCTCGAACTCAGCCTATCCCTTTCAAGATATGCCGGAGGCGCCTCCGAATCAAGCTTTTCTCTATTGATCAATGCACTCCCCGGTCTCACAATCTGTTCCTGTCGATACACTCTGCGCAGTATGCGACACGCCATACCCACGGATTACTCGTTTCCCAGAAGCTCAGCGACTTTCCTTGCCAAATCCTCCGCCTTGACCGGCTTGTCGAGAAATGCATCCGCTCCCATTTTTTTCAATCCCGCGTTGTCCAAGGGCTTGAAGGCCAAACCCGTTTCGGCGCCGATGGACGTCAGGAGGATCACGGGGACACCGCCCGTCATCTCCTTGATCTTGCTGGCAATCTGGAAACCGGAGTCGAATTGCTCCATCATCACATCCAGAATCACCAGGGAAGGCTTGACCTTCGGGATCTTCTCCAGGCATTCCTTTGCACTGTAGGCCTTGACCACTCTGCGGCCCGCGTTCTCGAGAACAGCCGAGTTGATTTCCACGAAATCGACATCATCGTCCACCAGGAGGATGGGCCCGGCGCCACTTGCGGTTCCCTTGTCCGTGTCCTCGCTCTGCCCCGGCTCCAGCCCGAGAACGCTGGCGATGATCGAACGGAGCCGGCTTTCATCTCCGACGATATCCAGGGACTTGGTCACCAGCTGGTCGCCTTCGTAGTACCGGTACTGGATCTGGCAACCGCACTGGACGTGACACCGGAACAGCTGCTGGACCACATCCTCGGCAGAGCGGAAGTCCAGCGGTTCCGCCTGGTAGTACGGGCAGATCCCGATCTCAAGCGGCGTGATGAAAGCCTTCTGCTCGGGACAGTAGACCTGGATCTTCATGCCTTTCTGGTCTCCCATGGTCAACCTTCCCTCCTTGCCGGCAGCGGAAGGAACACCGAGAAGGTCGATCCCTCTCCCCGCTTGCTCTCAACCTCTACCCGGCCAAAGTGGGCGTCGATGATTCTCTTCACAATGGTGAGGCCCAGACCCGTCCCCGAAATCTTGCTGGTCTCCTCGCTACGGACCCGGCAGAACTCATCAAACACGCGGCCGAGATCCTCCTCGTCCATTCCAATCCCGGTGTCTGCCACGTCCACACGCAGGTAGCCCTCCTCCGCACGGGCGGAGATGCAGACCTTCCCGCCGGGGAGGTTGTACTTGATCGCATTGCTGACCAGGTTGTTGAACACCTGTTCCATCTCTCTACGGTCCGCCTCCACAGCGGCAACATCCTCGGGGATCTGCACGTCTATCCGGATTTCCCTTTCCTCCGCACTCACCGCCAGGAATTCGACGCAGCCGGATATGACCGCGCCCAGATCCACGGGTTCCAGGTGACGGCTGACTTTCCCCGACTCCAGAGACGTCAGGTCCAGCAGATCCTTGATAAGCATCTGGAGTGATTGCGCACGATCTTTGCACCGCTCCAGCATAGTCCGGTTCCTGTCTGGATCGTCACCCGCAGCGCCGGAGAGAATGAGATCCAAGTACCCTTCGATAGCGGCCAACGGCGCCTTGAGATCATGCGACACCATCGAGACGAATTGCGATTTCATCCGGTCCAGGGCCTTGAGCTGGGAGATGTCCCGGAGCACGACCGCCAGACCCAAAGACTCACCCTTTGGATTCAGCACGGGGGCCACGTTGGCCATGAGGGTTTTTCCATCGCCATCGGTGCCGATGGTGATCTCCTCCGATAGCATGGCAAACTGGTCGGGAGCTGTGCTCCATACCTTCTCCATGGATACTGTCAGAGGATGATCGGGAAGAACGCCCGGCAGCGTCTCACCGATGGGAAGGCGGGAAGCGTGGCCTATGAGGAGATTGACGGCCGGATTGGTCAGAACGATCCGGCGATCGCGATTGAAAACCAACAGACCGTCCACCATCGCATTGATGATGGTTCGGGTCTGGGATCTTTCCTGGTCCAGGGCCAGCAGATCGTGAGCCCTCTGCTCTCGCAGGCGCGCGGCTTCGAGTCGCAGCCAGCGCACGTGGAGCGCCTTGTCCACTGCCGTGATGAGCTCGTTGGGCGTGAAGGGCTTGGCCAGGAAGTCAAGTGCGCCATGCTTGGTGGCATCCACGGCCGCTTCAATCGTGGCGTACGCCGTGATCATCACACTCACGACACCCTCGTCCCTCTTCCTGATTTCCTCGAGGATCTGGATGCCGTCCATATCGGGCATCTTGAGATCCACCAATGCCAGATCGAAGACGCCCGGCTTGAGAATCTCCAAGGCCACCATCCCCGTCTCCGCGGTGTCTACCGTGTGGCCCCGAGGAGTCAGGATGCGCTTCACCCCTTCACGCATCCCCATCTCGTCGTCGATCACGAGAATCCTGGCTGCTCTTTCCTCGCTCATCTCACAGAACCCGTCCCGAGTCCCGAGTCCGAAATCCAGGGAAAAGGGCGCCATGACGGGGTCTTTTCCTGTCCGCCATTGCCAGACTCCTTGCATCCGGACTCATTCGCCCGCCCCGGCAGGGACGGGCGAGCTACACCAACCGCCTATACTACGGGCCATCCAAGTCCCATGTCAACCCCGGGTTGCCGACATCCACTCTCCAATGCTCTGCCTGGACTGTGCGTGAACCCCATGGCGGGTTCATGCAGGATCAGGCTCGGTGTTGACACCGCAGCGGCGCGGAGCTATACTGAGAACCGGGCTCGAACCGCGGCTGAGCGAGTGACGAACTCCATGTCATCGAAAGATCAGAAGAGAGGATGGGATGAGATGAATGAGACAACTCCCAGAAGACTCCACCGGTCGGAGAAGGACCGGAAGATCGCCGGGCTGTGTGGCGGCGTTGCCGAGTACCTCAACGTGGACCCGACTATGGTCCGTTTGGCGGCCGTGATCCTGGCAGCGATTTCCGGGCTCGCCCCCATGGTGATCGGGTATCTGGTGGCAATCCTGATTGTGCCGTTGGAGCGCTAGAATGCTCTTTCGCTCCCTATTGCCAACGCACACTCCGTCACGATCTTTCCGCCGATCACGTGTTCCTCGAAGATCTTGCTTGCCTTCTCGGGCGTGAGGTCCGCGTACTTCACCGGTGCTTCGCCCGCCAGTTCCACGGTGGCCATGGGTTCCCGGCTGCAAAGTCCGGCACAGCCCGATGTCGACAGGATTACATCGGCCACGTTCCGGGTTTCGATCTCGTTCAGAAACGCGCTCATGATATCCTTGGCCCCGGATGCAATCCCACATGTGCCCATATGCACAATGATCCTGGCGCGTCCCTTCCCCTCCCCGAGCGAGACCACCGCACGGGCCTGATCCCGGATCTTCGCCAGATCACCCAGTTTCAGCTTCGCCACCGATGTTCTCCCCTAGCCGCAAGATCACGCAGACGCATGTGACCGTCCTGAACCAGCGCGATCAGAAGAATGCGGAGTAGCTGTCGAGGAAGGAACGCAGCTCGGCCCGGATGTCGGAGAACTCTACCAGGTGCCGCCTGCATCCTTTGCGCGAGCAAATCTGAACGACCCCGCCCTCGGCAAAACCAAATGGGACCATGGGAGCCTTGCAGAGCTCGCAGGAGCGCGTGCTGTTCAAGCTCTCACCGCACTTGGGGCAGGAGAATTCCGTTACGTCTCCCTCCGGAACGTCCAGCTCCGACTCCACATTGTAGCTACCGTAGAGGGAGCTCATCCAGATCCTCCCCCTGTTCCCCTCGAAGTACCCCTCCGCGCAGATACTGGGGTGTCCATCGATCTGCCTGTCCTCATCCATCAGGCTCTCGCCACAGCGCGGGCATTTGATCCTGACTTCCACCATAGTGCTGTTTCTCATGGCTACCTCCCGGGACGACATCCCGGTGCAGCGTGCAGGCACACTGCGCTATTGAGTCTACTTTCCCCCGCGGAGACGGGTCAAGCTGAAACCCTTCCCCGGGACCCACGGAATAGAGAAGTGCTGCCGAGCTAATGAGCGGCATCTGGCGCCCTGAACTTCAATGGAATCCCGCGTCGGACCACGGCGCCCACGAAATCCGTTTACCTGGCGGCATCTCATCACCTAGACTGTGGGAGTCGGCCGTGAAGCAGGAAGATGGAGATCACGAGCAGCCATGCGTTTCGGAACATTCACATTGCTACGGTGGATCGATCACACGGACCGGGCTGTCTCCGGTGCTCTGTTCGCTTCCGTGCGGTTCCTCCGCCATCTCTTCTACTTCAGCGTCCTCGGCGAGCGCGGATTCCAAACGCTGACCGACCTCTACTACGACCACCAGGGGTTCTACGCGCAGGACGGCCACAACAGGCGAGGATTCCTCCCTTGGGAAGCCGAGGTTGTGGAGAACTGTTTTCCCAAGAGCGGGCGCATCCTCGTGACCAGCTGCGGAGCTGGCCGAGAGGTCGTCGCGTTTGCCAAGCTGGGGTATGAGGTAGTGGGTACGGAATGCCACGCCGGATTGTGCCGGCTCGCCGGCGATCTTTGCGGGCCGCTGGAGAGAGCAGAGATCGAATGTCTGCCCCCTCCCGGAATTCCGGCCGCGGATTGTCCGTTCGACGCCATCGTTGTGGGGTGGGGCGGATACACGCATCTGGCGCCGCGTTCAAGAAGAGTTGCGTTTCTGAAGGATCTGGGGAGCCTCCTTAGGCCGGGGGGGCCTCTTCTGGTTTCGCACTTGTCCAGGCCCCCGGGGCGGGGCAGAACCATCGAACTTGCAAGGCGAGCTGCCAACATCCTCCGAGCCCTGACCTTCAGGAGACCCATCGAACCGGGGGATATGATCACCATTGGATTCTGCCACTGTTTCCTCCCAGGTGAAGCCGCGGCCGAGGCCCGCGAAGCGGGTCTTGAACTCGTGTTCGAAGCCACTGCCCCACCCGGATTTGCCGGCGGGCAGTATCCGCATTTCGTTGCCCGCAAATCCAGGTAGCCCCCTCCAGTCTCAACGTGCGCATTGCCTATGTGGAGGGTCGGGTTCCACCCCGACCATCCCCCGGCCATCATCCCTCGATGTGGACGGCG
>JAGLYR010000151.1 GCA_023132135.1 Candidatus Eiseniibacteriota bacterium
AAGACAAACTGAAGGAGCTCATCCGCATTGCCGAGGAACACGATCTCGAGGAAATCGAGATCTCGGAGGGTGAGTCGCGGATGCGGATCAGACGGCGTACCGGTTGGGTCGAGCCGGTGGTCTCTGCTCCACAGGTCGGCAGTCGGTCTGGAACACAGCCGGCACCGGAGACGGTGGAGGAGTCGAAGGGACTGGTGGCCATCGAATCTCCCATCGTCGGGACGTTCTACAGGGCGTCATCTCCAGACGCGGACGCGTATGTGGAAGTCAACGAAGACATCGATGTCGGACAGGTTGTGTGTGTTGTGGAGGCCATGAAGCTGATGAACGAGATTCAGAGCAACGTGGCAGGGCGAGTAGTGTCGGTGCCGGTGGGAAACGCGGAGCCTGTCGAGTATGGGCAGTCGCTCTTCTGGATCGACCCTCGCGAGTCTTCTACTGCAAGGAAGAAGTAGAGCCATGCCGCTTGATATTGAGGAACTGCTGAGAGAAGCGATGGGCATGGAGGCATCGGACGTGCATCTGCAGGCCGGGTCGGCGCCCAGCGTTCGCGTGCGGGGCGAGATCCGGCTCATGGAACGCGCGGCCCTCACACCCCAGGAACTTACGGATGTCTCGGACGATCTGATGAATCCGAGGCAACGACGCCAGTTCGAGGAAAAGCGAGAGGTGGATTTTGCGATCGGCGTGGCGGATCTGGGCCGGTTCCGGGCGAATTTCTTCCGGCAGCGGGGTTCGGTGGCTGCCGTGTTCCGGTGCGTACCGACCACGGTGCCTCCCATGGAGAGTCTCAACCTGCCGCCGCAGATGGTAAATCTGTGCATGAAACGCAGAGGACTGGTGCTGGTGACCGGTAGTGTGGGCAGCGGGAAGAGTACGACGTTGGCTTCGATGATCCGGCATATCAATGAGACCGCTGCCAGGCGGATTCTGACCATCGAGGACCCCATTGAATTCCTGCACCGGAACGACAAGAGTATAATTATCCAGCGGGATGTGGGGGTGGATACGATCAGTTTTGCGGAGGCGCTTCGCCATTCGCTCAGGCAGGATCCTGATGCGCTGATGGTTGGCGAGATCCGGGACGCCGAGACAATGGCGATAGCCATCACGGCTGCCAACACCGGTCATCTTGTGATGAGCACACTGCACACGGTGGACGCGATGCAGACGATCAATCGCCTGATTTCTTTCTTCCCGCCACACCAGCACGATGAGATCCGATTTCTCCTGGCCAGCTGCCTGGAGGCGATTGTCTGCCTGAGACTGGTGCCGCGTTCGGATGTGGAGGGCCGGATTCCGGCCACCGAGATCATGGTGAGCACGGGCGCGATCCGGGAGTACTTGCTGGATCCGGGCAAGACGTCCGAGATCCGCGCGGCCATTCAGGGAGGAGTCGAGCAATACGGGATGCAGACCTTCGACCAGTCGTTAATGCGCCTTTATCGGGAAGAGAAAATCAGTCTCGAAACCGCTCGGGACAACAGCTCATCTCCGGCTGAATTTGACATGCGGGCTAAGGGAATTGAGGCCAGCGCGGACCAGAGCTGGAAGGGGTTTGACGTTTAGTACCGTGTCTTGAGGTAGATACATGTTCAAGAAGATCCTGATAGCCAACCGGGGTGAGATAGCGCTGCGCGTGATACGCGCCTGCCGGGAACTCGGCGTGAGCACGGTGGCGGTTCATTCCGAGCCCGATGCCGACTCGCTTCACGTCCGGTTCGCGGACGAGTATGTGTGCATTGGTCCCGGTCCGGCGATCCAGAGCTACCTGAACATCCCGGCTGTCATCGCGGCGGCGGAGATCACGGACGCTGACGCCATCCACCCGGGCTACGGCTTCCTGGCGGAAAACGCGGATTTCGCCGAGATGTGTGAATCCTGCAGCATCGAGTTCATAGGGCCGACACCTGCGGCCACCCGGAAGGTCGGGGACAAAGTCGAGGCCCGTGAGACGATGTTGAAGGCGGGGATCCCCGTGGTTCCGGGGACCGCTTCGAATATCGAGGATGAAGCCGAAGCGTTGGCCGGGGCCGAAGAACTCGGGTACCCGGTGCTTCTGAAATCTACCCACGGGGGTGGTGGGCGAGGGATGAAGATGGCGCGGGACTCGGATGAGCTGCGGAATCTGCTCTCGGTTGTGCGGTCGGAGGCAGGTGCCGCCTTCGGGAGCTCCGCCGTGTATCTGGAGAAGTACCTGGAGCGACCCCGGCACATCGAGATACAGATCATGGCAGACCGGTACGGCCGGATTATTTACTTCGGCGAGCGCGAGTGCAGTGTGCAGCGGCGGTACCAGAAGCTGATCGAGGAAGCGCCGTCGCCGGCAGTGGATGACGAGCTCCGGGCGAGACTGGGAGAAATGGCCGTTCGGGGCGCGAGGAGCGTCGGTTATGAAGGTGCCGGAACCGTGGAGTTCCTGCTGACCCGGACCGGCGACGTCTACTTCATCGAGATGAACGCCAGGATCCAGGTGGAGCACCCGGTCACGGAGTGCGTGACAGGCCTGGATCTGCTGAAGATGCAGATACAGGTGGCAGCCGGTGAGCCTCTGGGGCTGGAACAGCAGGATGTCGAAATCCGTGGGCATGCCATCGAATGCCGGATCAACGCCGAGGATCCCGCCCGCAATTTCGCCGCGTCGACAGGCACGATCCGTACGTTTCATGTTCCCGGAGGGCCGGGAGTCCGGATCGACACTCACGTGCACCCCGAGTACGTCGTGTACCCGTACTATGATTCGTTACTGGCGAAGCTCATTGCATTTGGACAGGACAGAAACGAGGCCATCCGGCGCATGCGCCGGTGCCTGGATGAGTGTGTGATCGAGGGAGTCTCGACGACGGTGCCGTTTCACCGGCGGGTTCTGAGGCACGAGCGGTTCGTGAGCGGGGACATTGATACCGGTTTTGTGGACTCCATGGAAATGGAAAAGGAAAAGATGGTTCCTTCTCCTGCCACCTGAGTAGCCGGGAACCGGCAAACAAGAACACGAAAGGTCGGATGCAGTATGAGAATCGATGTCCTGTTCGCACCACATGGACTTGAATTGCACAAGCCCAGAGGGCTGACCGTTGCGGTGGTCGATGTGCTTCGAGCGTCCACCACTATTGCCTATGCGATAGATGCGGGCGCGGACCGAATTATTCCGGTGGCCAGCATCGAGGCGGCGACTACCTTGGCGATGAAACTGGGGGAGGAGGACGTTCTCCTTTGCGGCGAGCGGGAAGGGAAGCGAATTGACGGGTTCCACCTGGGCAACTCGCCGCAGGAATACAGCCAGGCCGACATTTCCGGGAAAACCCTGGTTCTCACCACCACAAATGGCACCAAGGCCATCAGTATGTGCGAAGCCGTAAAGGAAGTCGTCGTGGCCAGCCTGGTCAACGTTTCCGCTGTCGTTGAGTATCTACTGGCCGCCAAGAACAGGATTGTCCTGGTGTGCGCGGGCAAGTTCGGCCGGTTCTCGATGGAGGATGCTCTTTGCGCCGGCATGATTGTGGCCCGCCTCAGGGACAGCCGGGACAACAATCTGGATCTTGGGGACAGTGCCGGGGCAGCCGAAATTCTCTACCGGGCCAACTCGATCGACCCGCTGGCGCTTCTCAGAGACTGCGAGCACGGACAGTACTTGGGTTCCCTGGGATTTGAGGAAGACCTGCAGGTCTGTGCGAAGGTGGATGCCCTATCGGTGGTTCCCGTCGTGCGCCAGGGACGGATCCGAAGGAGTGAGAGCAGGATGTGACATCGGTAGGGCGGTGGGGACCTGGAAAACGGGATTGGAGGGCGGGCATCGTGTCTGCCCATTTTTCTTTTCCTGACGGGCGTTCTGTGATAGGAGTAGAGAGTGAGGCTATCGATGGATGACGGTGTTCTTAGGCTGATTGACGCTAACGCCAACCGCGCGCGGGAGGGACTGCGCGTCTTGGAAGATGTAGCGCGCTTTGTTCTGGATAACGAATCTATGAGTTCGCGCGCCAAGGACTACCGTCATCAGATCACGAGACATGTTGCTGCTCTGCGCGTGGAGGCGGCGGGCCTCGAAGATGCGCGAGATAGCGAAGGGGATGTGGGGCGGGAAGGGTTCGGGGGTGGCGAAGCAGAGCGGGATGCTGTGCGGGATATCACGGTGGCCAATGCCCACCGCGCGCAGGAAGCACTGAGAGTCCTGGAGGAGTTCTCGAAGCTCGCGGACGCGGGAGTTGCTGCTCTGTTGAAAGATCTTCGTTATTCCGTCTACACTCTGGAAAAGGATATGCTGGGAGTGCTCAGTGCCGAGTTTTGACAACTGGTCTCTGTACGCTATTACTCCGGACGATGTCGAGTGCGAGGTCATGTTGGACATGGTTGCCCAAGCCCTCGAGAGTGGGATTACGGCAGTGCAGGTCCGCCGGAAACAGGTGACCTCGCGACAACTGTTTCTGGAGACGCGCCGCGTTCTGGAACTGGCCGGTCCACTCGGGGTCCCTGTGATCGTGAACGATCGGTTGGATATCGCACTGGCCGCGGGCGCGGACGGTGTCCATCTGGGACAGGATGATCTTCCTCTGGGAAACGCGCGGGCAATAGCTGCACCGGGTTTCCTCATGGGTGTGTCTGTTCACAACGCGGACGAAGCTCGAGAAGCGGAGGCTCAGAAGGCATCATACGTGGCTGTCGGGCCGATCTATGCGTCGCGCTCCAAGGCAACCGGGCCGGCGGGGGGAACAGAGCTGGTGCGGTCCGTCCGGCGTATCGCCAGAGGTCCGCTGATTGCGATCGGGGGGATCGGCCCGGAGAAGGTCGGCGAGGTGCTGGAGGCGGGCGCGGATGGTGTGGCGGTGATCTCGGGGATCTACAGTGGCGGCTCCGTACGCGCGCGGGTCGGCGAATTCCGTGAGGCCATTGCCAGAGCAAAGTCCTAGCCCGCATTTCTCATGAGCGGGCGGCTTGGCAGGGAGAACACATGGTTCGCAGACGGAAACGAAGCACAGACCGTATCCGCAAGATCACGGGCGTCGTCCTGTTCTCCTCGGGCGCGGTGATCTCCGTCTGGCTGGCGCTGTGCCACTGGCGTGGGATCACGGGGCTGGCCTACGACAGCGAGGCTGAGAGGGCTGTCGGCAAGTTCGGACTGAAGGTGGCGTCCCTCCTGATCGAGTACTCGGGCTATCTCTCATGGTGTCTTCCATTCCTCCTTGTTTTCTGGAGCGTTGCGCTCTTTCGAAAGGCTGACTATGTCCGCACGACCCTGTGGACGCTGTTTGCTCTTCTTCTGGTCCCCCTAGTTGCGGGGCTCAGTCACTTCCTCCAGGTGGGATGGATTGCAGGTTTTGTGGGCGGATATGTAAGCGAGCATCTGATCCGGTATTTCGGGATTCCTGTTGCGCCGTTGCTCCTGGTAGCGACCCTGGTGGTAATGCTGCTCCTGGCCATTCCTGACATCTTTGACCCTTTAGGCCGCCTGTTCTCTGATCCGCCCAGGTGGAGGTTGCCCCGGTTGCATCTGAACCTGGGATGGCTCCGCCTACGGTGGCTTGGGCGGGGACGGTTGTCGTCGGAGGAGTACGAGTACGAGGAAGAGGAGTACGAAGAAGAGGAAGAAGAGGAACCAGGGCCGGTACCAACGAGGAACCAGGTGGGTCCGAAGATCGTGACTCGGAAACGAGAAACGAGGAGACCTACAAAGGCGCGGCCTTCACTGTCGGAAGCAGACGGCAGCTACGCGCGCCCGGAATTCTCGTTGCTGGATCCGCCGAAGCCCAACGAAGAAGCTCCAGGGAGGAACGAACTTGTTGAGCGGTCCAACATTCTGGTGGAGAAGCTGCGGAATTTCGGCGTTCAGACGCGAGTAACGGAGGTGCACCCGGGACCCGTGATCACGCGCTACGAGCTGGAGCCTGCGGTGGGGGTGAAGGTCGGGCAGGTTGTCAACCTCCAGAATGACCTGGCGCTTGCGATGAAGGCCACCAGTGTACGAATTGAGGCTCCGATTCCCGGGAAGGGGACTGTTGGAATCGAAATCCCGAACGACAGACCCTCGACGGTGTACTTCTCGGAAGTTATCCAGTCGCCTGATTTCCTGGAGCACTCGTCGTTGCTGAAGATTGCCCTGGGCAAGGGGATTTCCGGGAACTCGGTTGTCACGGACCTGGAGTCCATGCCCCACCTGCTGATTGCCGGATCCACAGGTTCCGGGAAGAGCGTGTGCATCAACTCGATTATTACCGGTTTCCTGTTCACCGCGACACCACAGGATCTGAGTTTCATCCTGATTGACCCCAAGATGCTGGAGCTGACACCCTACAACGGTATCCCGCATCTCAAGTGTCCGGTAATCTGTGACGCCAAGACGGCCGTGCGCTCCCTGCGGTGGGCCGTGACTGAAATGGAAAACCGGTACAAGCTCATGGCGCGCGTGGGTGCCCGGGACATACAGAGCTACAACGACAAGGTTCGGGATCTGGAAGCGGAAGACCCCGAGGAAGCACCGCGGAAGATTCCGCATCTCGTCATAGTTATCGATGAGCTCGCGGACCTCATGCTCTCCATGCCCAACGAGATAGAGGGCAACATCGCCCGTCTTGCGCAGATGGGCCGGGCGGTCGGGATCCACATGGTGGTGGCCACGCAGCGCCCGTCCGTGGACGTTATCACCGGGGTGATCAAGGCCAACTTCCCCTGCCGAATGGCGTTTCGGGTTCCATCCAAGACGGATTCCCGAACGATCCTGGACCAGAATGGGGCGGAGGCGCTTCTGGGCAAGGGCGACATGCTGTTCCTTGCGTCGGGCAAGCGGGAGGTCGTCAGAGTCCATTGCTGCTTTGTCTCGCTGGCAGAGGTGGAGCGGGTGGTGGAGCATGTTGTCAGCCAGTCCATGACCCCGGCGGAACCCTTCGTGGATTTCACGAAGAGCGATGCCCCGACGAGTGCTCGTGGAAAGGACAGTCTGTTCGACGAGGCCGCCCGGCTGGTTGTGAAGCACCAGCAGGGATCGGTCTCGCTCCTGCAGCGTCGACTCACCGTTGGCTATGCCCGCGCCGCTCGCTTAATCGACATGCTGGAAGAAGCGGGGATCGTTGGTCCCTTCGAGGGCTCAAAGGCGCGGGAGGTCCTGGTGTCGCCCGAAGATTTTGCCCGCAAAGGTTAGGGGTAGCCTGGATTATTCATGAATCCCTGCTGCGAGTGTCGCAAGATGTGTCTGGACTGCGTTGCGGC
>JAGLYR010000152.1 GCA_023132135.1 Candidatus Eiseniibacteriota bacterium
CCACGGGATTCCTGAATAACCCAGGCTACAACGGCAGCATTGCCGTCGCGGACTCTGAGGCAGAAAAGGAGACACACGGAGGTTCCATGTGTGCGAAACAGTGTGTCAATCGGCACCAGACAGGTCCGGATACTGCTGGCGATGCATTTCCGGCCGAGGCGTACCTGGTTGATGGGACGGGCGTCGCGTACCGGGCGTACTTCGCTTTCCAGAAACGTCCCCTGCGCACTTCAAAGGGCATGGAGACCAGTGCTGTCTTCGGCTTTGTGCAGACACTGATCCAGCTTCTCAAGCAGAAGCCGAAATACCTCGCCGTTGTCTTTGACCTTCCGGGGCCCACCTTCCGTCACAAAAAGTATGTGGAGTACAAGGCGAACCGTCCCCCGACGCCGGATTCCCTCATTGAGCAGATGGGGAAGATTCGCGAAGTGGTGAAGGCCCTCGGGGTGCGCGTCGTGGAGAAAGAAGGAGTGGAGGCCGACGACGTCATAGCGACCTTGGCGAAGGAGGGGCAGGCCGGCGGGCTGGACACCCTGATTGTTTCCGCCGACAAGGACATGCTCCAGCTTGTCGGCGAGGGCGTGACGGCCTTCCAGCCGGGTGCGGGCAGGAGACCGTCCGCGCATCTGGACGAGATTGGTGTGGAAAACAGGATGGGGGTACGCCCGCGGCAGGTGATTGATCTCCTGGGTCTCATGGGAGACTCATCCGACAACGTGCCCGGAGTGCGGGGTGTGGGTCCGAAGACGGCAGTGAAGCTGCTCCGGCAATTCGATTCCATGGACGGTGTGTACGAGAACCTCGAGGAAGTGAGGCCCGACCGTATCCGAAAGGCCCTGGAAGAGCATCGCGAGAGCGCGTACCTGTCGCGCGACCTAGTGACCCTGAGAACAGATGTGGATCTGGATGTGAGGATCGCGGATCTGAAGCCGGGACTGCCCGATACTCACCGCCTCGAGATGCTGTTCCGCGAGCTGGAATTCATGAAACTGCTTGCGCAGATTGTCCCCGCGGAGGAAACGGGCCCGCCGGAAAGAGCCGTGGCGGACGGTGGGGAAAGTCTGGAATCCGTCCTGGGAACACTGCTGGAGGCGGGGACGGTTGCGGTGGCGTTGGATCCGGGTGAGCTGGCGGACGACCCGCCCAGAGCGATCCACTTCTCGACAGGGGACGGCAAAGTCTCCAGCGTAACGCTCGAGGGAGTGTTGAATGAGTCGGTGGAAGCCCTGCGGCCGATTCTGGAAGGGGAGGGAACGCGAATCTGGGCGGAGAGTTCGAAGGTCCTGACAAAGACCCTCGCTCGCCATGGGATCTGGCTGGAGGGGGTCGATTCCGATATCGAACTGGCCGCATACCTTCTCCATCCGGGGCGGGCCCGGGATCTCGCGACCCTCTGCGCCCAGTACCTGGGGCGATTGCCCGAGGGAATAGAGGCGGAGGGTGGCCAGGGAACTCTGAAGCTGCCCTTTGATGCCCCCGCTCCGACAGGCGCCGCGCGGGCGCGGGTTATCTCACAACTCACTCCGGTCCTGCGGCCCCTGTTGGCCGATCAAGGATTGACCTCGCTGTACGAAGATATTGAAATCCCACTGGCGCGTGTCCTTGGAGAAATGGAGATGGCCGGAGTAAAGGTGGATGTCGGCTTTCTCCGGGAGATGAGCGGTCGGTTGGCAGGTGACATCCAGGGGATCGAGGAACAGGTCTTCGAGCAGGTGGGGAACCGGTTCAACCTGGCCTCGCCGCAGCAGCTCAAGCACGTGCTCTTCGACCAACTGGGCCTGAAGCCGGGCAAGCGGACGAAAACGGGGTATTCGACGGATTCATCCGTGCTGGAAACCCTGGCCGGGGAACATGAGATCCCACGGCTCGTGCTCCAGCATCGGCACCTGACCAAGCTGAAATCCACGTATCTGGACGCGTTGCCGGCTATGGTCAGCCCGGCAACGGGACGGATTCACACGACTTTCCACCAGAGCGTCACAGCTACGGGGCGGCTCTCGTCCTCCAACCCAAACCTCCAGAACATTCCCATGCGCACGGATCTGGGGCGCGAACTGCGGAAGGCCTTTGTGTCCTCTGAACCGGCGTGGCGGATCTATTCGGTCGACTACTCGCAGATCGAACTGCGGATCGCCGCACATCTGTCGGGGGATCGCGATCTGACTGAGGCATTCCGGCGTGGCGAGGACATCCACCTGGCCACGGCCGCGGCGGTCGCAGGGGTCCCGGTGGAAGAAGTGACCCCACGGTTGCGGGACAGGGCGAAGGCTGTGAACTTTGGCATTCTATACGGCATGGGGCCGCGGGCGCTGGGCAGGAACGTGGGGATTCCTGTGGCGGAAGCGAAGGCGTTCATCGAGAGCTACTTCGAGAATTATCCGGGAGTCAAGGCCTTCATCGACGATACGGTGGCCGAGGCGCGGAGGGTGGGGTATGTGACCACGCTGTTTGGACGGCGGAGGTACCTGCCCGAGCTGGATAGCAGCAATCCCCGCGAGCGGGCGTTTGGCGAGCGGACAGCGGTCAATACACGCGTTCAGGGAACGGCGGCGGACATCATCAAGCGGGCCATGGTTGCTATTGCCCGCCGGATGAGGGGCGGGGCCGTGCGGGGCAGGATGGTTATCCAGGTTCACGACGAGCTGGTATTTGATGCTCCGGCGGATGAGCTGGAGGCGCTCAAGGTCATGGTGGCCGAGGAGATGGTGGCGGCCGCTCCGCTGGACGTGCCCGTTGAGGTTGCCGGTGCGGACGGGATGAACTGGTTCGAGGCACATTAGACGCGGAGGGAAGCAGCCTTGGTCGTGGGTATCACGGGCGGTATCGCCTCGGGCAAGACGACGATAGCGAAGGAACTCGAGAAGCTTGGCGCGGTGCTGGTAGACGCCGACCAGATCGGGCACGACGTTGTGGACAATGTTGCGGAAGTCCGGGACAGGCTCCGGGAGGCTTTTGGTGATTCCATCTTCGATGCCCAGGACAGGATAGACCGATCGCGCCTCGGAGAACGGGTTTTCGGCGATGGAGATGCGCTTGGTCGGCTCAATGCCATCGTGCATCCGCATCTCCTGGAGGAGCTCCGGTCGCGGGTGGAGCATCTGGCGTCCGGGCCGGGCGGGAAAGTCATCGTCATCGACGCTGCGCTTCTGGTAGAGTGGAAGGCGCAGGAATGGCTGGACTACCTCGTTGTGGTGGAGTCCGGCGCGGAGAGGCAGCTGGAGAGGATCTGTTCGCGAGACGGCCTGACGCGTGAAGAAGCCCGGGGTCGAATTTCGTCGCAGGTAGGTGCTGATGAGCGTGCCGCCGTGGCGGATGAGATTATTGGAAACGATGCGGGTCTGGACGACCTCGCACGTGCAGCTCACGACCTCTGGCTGCGACTCGAAGCCATACGGAAATGAGGAGGGAACGTATGACGCTACTGGCGGAGCTCATAGTGCGGGTCGAGAAATGCAGTGTCCGCTTTGATGAGCTGAAGGAGTTTCTTTGACCCGCAACAGCGGGAACAGAAGCTGGCCGAGTTGGAAGGGAAGATGAGCGCCCCGGAGGTCTGGTCGGACCGGACCCGCTCGCGGGAGATGGGGCGCGCGGTGGGTGAACAGAAACGCTGGCTGGAGGGGTGGCGGGATCTCCAACGGGAGATGGATGATCTGACGACTCTGGTCGAGCTGGCAGCCGAGGGGGACGAGGGCGAGTCCATTGTCGAGGAAATCCGGGAACATGTCGGGCGGATGGAGAAACGCCTGGAGGAGAAGCGTGTCGAGAGTCTCATGAGCGGAGAGGATGACCCGCGGGACACGTTCCTCGAAATCCATGCAGGGGCGGGTGGGACGGATTCCCAAGACTGGGCCCAGATGCTTCTGAGGATGTACACGAAGTGGGCGGACCGCAGCGGCTTCACCTACGAGGTGGTCGATCTTGAACCGGGCCAGGAAGCCGGGGTGAAGTCGGTGTCGCTGGATATCCGGGGAGCCTACGCCTACGGGCTTCTGCGGGTTGAGTCCGGTGTTCACCGGCTCGTTCGGCATTCGCCCTTCGACGCGGCGCACCGAAGGCACACGTCTTTCGCGTCCGTTTTTGCCTATGCGCAGGTGGACGAGGTTCCCGAGATCGAGGTCAAGGAGTCGGATCTCCGGATTGATACGTACCGAGCTTCGGGCGCGGGCGGGCAGCATGTCAACAAGACGGATTCCGCCGTGCGGATTACCCATCTGCCGACAGGCATCACCGTCCAGTGCCAGACAGACCGTTCACAGCACCGCAACCGGGACACTGCAATGAAGATCCTCCGCGCCCGCCTCTACGACCACTGGAAGCGGCAGCAGGCCGAGAAAATGCAGGCCGTGGAGGACCAGAAACTGGAGATTGCGTGGAGCAGCCAGATCCGGTCGTACGTGTTCCACCCCTACAGCCTGGTCAAAGACCACCGTACTCAGGTGGAGACGGGCAATGTACAAGCTGTCATGGATGGCGGGATTGACGACTTCATTGCTGCCGCCCTCAAGGTGAAGGGAGGGAAGTAGTCCGGGGATTACGCCGGCTCTTGCCTATTTCCAATTTCCTCTTCCCATTCTCGCCTCCGGGCTAGCGTCCAGGCGCTCCCCATGTTATAATCAATGCGGGCCAAAGACGGAAGGTGCTCATTGAAGATTGTCCCGCTCATGCTCCCTGGCATTTTTGTGTTGGCTGTTCTGTGCCCCCTTGCCGCTCCCGCCGACGAGAGTTCTCCTCCCCGTCAGGGCATGCATTATTCCATTGATCAACTCCCAGCGGACATGGATCTGCCTGAACGGGGTCTCCTGATCCCCCCGTCCGGGAGCGAGATTGTCTGTCCCGCGGAATTCTGCCGGGCGGACGGCTGTTTTCTGGTCTACGAGACCCAGTGGGGAAGCGCTCCGATCATAATGGACCTCGCGTATGAGATTGCCCTGGAGGACACCGTCTACATGATCGTCAAGAACGCCTCCGACAGGATCGAGGCGGAGAACATGCTGATCGCAAATGGGGTCAACATGGATTACGTGCGGTTCATTCTCTTTTCGCAGCTTTCGGAAAACAGCATCTGGGTTCGGGACTACGGCCCTTGGTATGTTTGTGAAGATGGGGCCAAGGGAACCGTCGATTTCTGGTATCCCTTCACGAACGACGACTACTTTCCCTCCACCGCGGGGGCGTTCTTCGGTCTTCCGGTTTACACGAACGGGCTCCTGCTGTCGGGGGGCAACCTGATGATGGATGGGAACGGGATGGCGTTCGCCACCAGCATCATCTACTCATACAATCCCGGCTATACAGAGGCCCAGGTCCGGCAGCTGATCGAGGATTACTGTGGTGCCGACTCCCTCGTGGTTCTCCCGATACTGGATGTTGAGAACACCAAGCATATCGATATCTTCTGCAAGCTCGTCGATGACCACACGTTGATCGTCGGGGAGTATGCATCGCCGGGCGACGGAGCGGGTAACAACTACTACATTCTGAACGAGATCGCGGCATTCCTGGACAGCCATCGAAATCTTGATGACTGCAATTTCGAAGTGGTCAGAATCCCGATGCCTCCCTGGGAATCGGGTAGCTCCATGGGCGTCACGCGCACCTACACCAACTCCCTGATCATCAACGACAAGGTGCTGGTTCCTGTATACGGAATCGAGATGGACGCCGAAGCTCTTTCCATCTATGAATCCCTGTTGCCCCGGCATGAAGTCATCGGCATCGACTCCGAGCAGATTATCCACCGGGCCGGCGCGGTTCACTGCATCACCAAGTTGCACCACAGTGACAATCCCCTCGTCGTACTCCATACCCCTGTGGACAGCCTGGACTACGGTGAGGTTCCTGTCATCCGCTTTGGCCTCAACCCAAAGTTCGCCGACACACAGGCCTGGGTGTTCTCTCGCCTGCAGAGTCAGGAGAGTTTCACCGAAGTTCCCGCTTCATTCTATCGGGGGGAGTGGACGGCGACTCTTCCCGGGATGGAGGAGGACTTCGAATACTACGTGTTGGGAACGTCGGTCTCGGGAGGGGTGGAGCTCACTGCCAGTCTTCCGCGGTCAGCTCCCGTGGAGTACTTCACTGTCGATGTCCAAGAGCCCACCTCGGTCGCCTCTGGCGGTTTTGGCGATGCCCGAATCCTCTCTGTGACGATTTCCCCAAACCCTTTGACGACGACCACGGAGATCCGGTGCACGGCCCCGGAAAGGGGCGAGGCGACGATCGCCATCTACAACGTGCGGGGGCAGGAGGTGCGCAGATTTCATTGTCCGGACGCCGGCCCGAAGTTCGCTATTCCCTGGGATGGGACCGATGACCGGGGCGACCCCGTGGCCACGGGTATCTATGTCTGCAGAGTACAGGTGGCCGGAGAGGTCGGGACTGCAAAGCTGCTGATTCTGCGGTGACGAAGCCGAGGAATGCGGATCCGGAATCTTGACAAGTTGACAACCTCCCCTATCGCG
>JAGLYR010000153.1 GCA_023132135.1 Candidatus Eiseniibacteriota bacterium
ACCGCGAATGGACACGAATAGACGCGAATGGAGTTTTGAAAAGCTGATTGGTTCTATCCGGCAGGTGCATGACGAACTGGCGGCACAGGCCGGACGCGCGGTGAATCTCAGCCTGACGCTGCGCAACTGGCTAATTGGCTGCTATATTGCCGAATACGAGCTGTCCGGTTCGGACCGGGCGAGCTATGGGGATAGCCTCCTCACCGAACTTGCCAAGCGCCTAACGGGCCTCAAGGTCAGTAACTGCAACCGTCGCCAACTCTATCGCTATCTCCGCTTTTATCGCCTTTATCCTGAGATTGTGGGGACAATGTCCGCACAATTGAAAAAGCTGTTACCCGCAGGAGGGCAAGCGGTTGAGAAAGTGGGGACAACGTCCCCACAATTGCGAATCCCCGCGGATAAACTCATCCATCGACTTTCATACAGCCACCTGGAACTGATCGTTGGAATTCGGTGGAATTCGGGACAGACCCGAATTCCCTCCGGAGCCCCAGAATGTGGCATTGCAGGACTTGGCACGAAAGCGCGAAAGCGCCGTTGAAAGGTGCGATGAGATAGGCCGGCACATGCCACGGGGCTAGACAGGATGACGAGGAAGCGAAGAACATCATCGTTCACTGACCTTGCGTGGGAGGATCTGGAGGGCTGGGCGGGGGAGCGAATCGTGGCGCGGGGACGATCGTACAAACGCCGCGTTAATGATCTGCGGATGACAGAAGACGGAGGGTTGGTGGCGTGGGTTCACGGATCTGACCGGTACGCGACACAGGTTCAGATGTGCGGAGCGGGCAGATTGTCCCACGAGTGCACCTGCCCCTATGGTTGGGGTCCGTGCAAGCACGCGGTGGCTGTTGTACTGGCTTATCTGGATGCGGTGAAGAAAAAGCAGGAAGTGCCTCTGGCTCAGCCGAATGATAAGCGTTTGTTGCGTATCGACGATGAGAGCAGCGGCGGCTACCGGGAAGATGGTGGGGCTGAAGAGTGGGATGTCGAAGACTTACATAAGGAAGGTGGAACGCGGATGATGACGCGGCGCAGACAGCGGTCCACGGACGCCCGAAGAGAAAGGCATGACAGGGAGCTGCAGCAATACCTGGATGGGCTGCCGCGAGAATCATTGATGGACCTGGCACAGAAACTGACGGATGACTATCCCGAGACTCGCGAGAAGGTTCTTGATCAGGCGCGGTTACAAGATGGGCGTGTTGCCCGAATGGTGGCGTCGATCCGCCGGGAAATCGAGAACCTTGCACGTGAACCGGCATGGTCGAACCACTGGTCGGGGGAAGGACATGTTCCCGACTACTCACGTGTACGTAAAAGGCTGAAGACGTTGCTCGAAGGTGGTCACGCGGATGAAGTGGTTTCCTTGGGCGAAGATCTTCTCCAGTTGGGCACAAGGCAGATCGAAATGTCCCACGACGAAGGCGAAACGGGTATGGAGATCAACTCTTCAGCGGCTGTCGTGTTCAGGGCGGTGACGAGTTCATCCATGTCGCCGTCGGAACAGCTGCTGTGGGAAATCAACGCGCACCTCGGTGATGACTACTCCCTCCTCGACGGGCTGGAAGGTCCGCTGTCGCGCAACAGATACTGCGCGAAGGACTGGGACACCGTCGCGCACGTGTTGGGAGAGCGCCTTGCGGAAATGCCGACGACTGAAAGGAGTCAGGACAGAGCCTCGTTTCATCGGGACTATCAACGCCAGCAGCTCATGCAATGGCTGATTCATTCACTTGATAAAGCCGGGCGCAAGGAAGAGGTCGTCCCGTTGCTCGAACGGGAGGCGCCTGTCACCGACTGCTACGTTGATCTGGTGGACCGCCTGATCTCGACCCGGCGAAGGAAGGATGCCGAGAAGTGGGCGAGAAAGGGTTTCGAGAAGACGATTGGCCGATTTGAGGGCATCGCCTGGGCCCTGGAAGAAAGACTGAGAAAACTCGCCGAACGGAAGAAGGATCTGCCGCTCGTGGTTTCATGGCGCGCGACGGAATTCTTCCACCGCCCGGACATCCCGCGGTATGCCGCGCTGGAGAAGGCTGCAAGGGCTGCAGGAGTGTGGGCGGATGTGCGCGCCTGTGCACTTCAATATCTGGAAACCGGGATCCACCCGGACGTTCAGCCGAAGATGAAAACACCAGGACGCGGGTCAAAAGGAGCGGACACCGGCCCCCTCTCGTTGAGGCCCGTTTTGGTCCCTGCGCTTTGGCCTCTCCCGGCGACAGGTTTGAGGCTGGCCCCCGAAGATAAGAGATCCCGCACGTTTCCCCACGCGGATATGCTGATGGATATCGCCATCCGGGAAAAGCGGAGCGAGGATGTCCTGAAATGGCATGAGCAGGCCGGGAAGCAGGCCGGATTCTGGGGGAACGGACATGACGACAAGGTGGCGACGGCTATTCAGATGACGCATCCCGACGTCGCGTTGAGCCTCTGGAAGCGACTGGTCGAAGCGAACGTTGCCCAGGTCAAACCCGCCTCGTATCGGGTCGCAGGTGGTTACCTCAGGAAGATGAGAGGCGTGTATGCCCGCGAGAAGCGCTTGGCGGGATGGCGTGATTATCTCGCGAAGCTCCGGGCCCAGAACAAACGTAGACCTCGTATGCTGGAGGTACTGGATTCTCTGGACCGCAAACGCCGACGAATTCTCAGAGACGCTGGACGTTGAGCATCGAACGTTGAACCTTGCACACCGTTGGGGTCACGCACCGTTGGGGTCGGATCTTGCAATGCCACAAAAGAGGGTGTAAGTGTTGGAATAGCAGATATCATCTCTCAATCGTCAGGTAGGAAGAGACTGATGGTGCTTGGACGGAACGCCAGTCTCGGAACGCTACACAACAGAGGTGCGGGATGAAGCCCATCAGAGTCCTGGCGGTCATCGCTGTGCTATCTGCTGTCCTCGCCCTCACGACTACCTGTGGGGAAGACGACAAGCCAACACTGCCGGTGAACACCGCCCCAACCGCCTGCTTCACGGTCTCCCCCGACTCAGGCACCACGGAAACGGTGTTCCAGTTCGACGCATCCTGTTCATCTGACAACAAGGGACTGACCTCAGATCTTGAGGTCCGCTGGGACTGGGAGAGCGATGGGACGTGGGATACACCGTACTCGACCACTAAGACTGCGAGCCACCAGTACTCCACGACGGGGACAAAGACGATCACATTGGAGGTCAAGGACACGGGGGGCCTCACCGACCAGACGACAAGGCAAGTTCAAGTTACTGGCGACGGCCACTTGGTCCTCGTCCCCGCGGGCACATTCATCATGGGGGACGGCGTAGCCTACTGTGGCCACGATGAGCACCAGGTAACCCTCACCCGGGACTTCTACATTGGCCAGTATGAGGTGACGAACGAGCAGTACCTCGTTGCGGTGCAGTGGGCGTATGACAACGGGTACGTGAATGCGACCTCGTCGTCGGTCACCGACAACTTGGACGGAATGACGGTGGAGCTCCTGGATCTGGGTGATTATCACTCCGAGATCCAGTTCGCTGCAGGCGCGTTCAGCCTTCGCGAATCACCATCGGGTTCTGCACAGGGCGCGTACCCGGAGGGCTATGATCCGGCCGATCATCCGGTGAAGGTGGTTACCTGGTATGGTGCGGTGCGCTATTGTGACTGGCTGAGCATGCAGGAGGGGTTGCCGCGGGCGTATGAGCACAGCGGGGACTGGTCGTGCAACGGTGGGGATCCGTATGGGGCGGCCGGCTACCGGCTCCCGACGGATGCGGAGTGGGAGTATGCAGCGCAGTATAACGATGATCGGACGTATCCTTGGGGAGATGGATCACCCAACAGTAGCAGGGCAAATTACTATTCGAACGTAGGCTGGACGACGCCGGTTGGGATCTATCCTGCGGCGCCTGTATCGCTTGATCTATACGACATGGCGGGGAATGTGTGGGAGTGGTGCGACGATGGGTACACCTGCAACTTGGGTACGTCTCCGCAGACGGACCCTGCGGGGCCGAGCTCTGGCTCGTCTCGGGTGCTACGTGGCGGCTCGTGGGCCCACTACGAGAGTGTCCTGCGCTGCGCCTTCCGGAGCTACCACACCCCGTCGCTCACGTACTACGTCGGGTTTCGTTGTGTCCGCAGTCAGTGAGTACTAGAGAATGGATATTAGAAATTAGAGATCGGAAAAGAGCATTAGAGAAAGCAGCGGAGACGCCCAGGATGTTCGACTGACCGACTACCACGCAAGCTAGTATCAGGAGGTGCTGCTCGTGTTGCCTGCGAATCGAATTCCGACGCATCCCGGCGAAGTGCTGAAGGAGGAGTTTCTCCTGTCCCTCGGAATGACCCAAGTCGCCCTGGCCGAACACCTCGGCGTTCCCGTGCAGCGGATCAACGAGATCGTGCGCGGGAAGCGCGGGGTGAGCCCGGAGACGGCATGGCTACTGGCCCAGGCGTTCGACACGACGCCCGAGTTCTGGCTCAACCTGCAGGCGCTTCATGACCTGGCCGTCAGCCGACCAAAGACCAGAATCAGGAAGGTGCGGAAGACCGCATGAAACAGGATCGCTTGGGGAACTGCCGACCTATGCGACTTGTCAGCGACTTGCCCGAGATCGGAGGTGCGGGATGAAGCCCATCAGAGTTCTGGCAGTCGTTGCTGTGCTATTTGGCGTCCTCACGACTACCTGTGGGGAAGACGACAAGCCAACACCGCCGGTGAACACCGCTCCAACCGCCTGCTTCACGGTTTCCCCCGACTCAGGCACCACGGAAACGGTGTTCCAGTTCGACGCATCCTGTTCATCTGACAAGAAGGGACCGGCCTCAGATCTTGAGGTCCGTTGGGATTGGGAGAGCGACGGGACGTGGGATACACCGTACTCGACCACTAAGACTGCGAGCCACCAGTACTCCACGACGGGGACAAAGGCGATCACATTGGAGGTCAAGGACATGGGGGGCCTCACCGACCAGACGACAAAGCAAGTTCGAGTTACCAGCGACGGTCATCTGGAGATGGTGCTCGTTCCAGCGGGCACGTTCACGATGGGTTCGGACCCGGACGAGGGGAGTTCCCGTGAGCGTCCGGAGCATCAGCCCTACGTCAGTGCCTTCTACATGGATGTGTACGAGGTGATGAACGCAGAGTACTGCGAGGCGCTGAACGACGGTCTTGGATACTGGAACGGGTCGGACGTAGTGGAGTCGTCGGGGGACAACACGTTGTACCTGGAGGTTTCGGATTCGGATTGCCGAATTGACCGTTCCGGTTCTTCGTTTGTAGTGCAGTCCAGGTATGAGGATCATCCGATGGTTGAGGTATCGTGGTATGGAGCGGCGGCGTACTGCAACTGGCGGAGTCAGAGGGACGGGTTGACGCCGTGTTACGACACGAGCACGTGGGCTTGTGATTTCGGAGCGGGTGGGTATCGGTTATCGACGGAGGCGGAGTGGGAGAAGGGTGCTCGTGGTTCGTCGGATGAGCGGACGTATCCGTGGGGAGAGGGGATAGATTGCACGCGGGCGAACTACTATGGCTGTCATGGTGGGACGGTTCCGGTAGGCTCATACGAGAGTGGGGTGTCGCCGTACGGTTTGTACAACATGGTAGGGAATGTGTGGGAGTGGTGCAACGATTGGTACAGCAGTTTATATTATGGATCTTCGCCGGAGAGCGACCCAATGGGGCCATCCAGTGGCTCGTCTCGGGTGTTGCGCGGTGGGTCGTGGAGCTTCTACGGCGGCAGCGGCCTGCGCTGCGCCACCCGGTACAGCAGCGGCCCGTCGAGCACGTTCTACATCTTCGGGTTTCGTTGTGTCCGCAGTCAATAGTGTTGGGGGATGGGGACATGAACTCGTTTCGTGTCCCCATCCCGCGGGCCACGCTAGGCTAGGATTCGTCGCTCTCTCCCGACACCCATTGGGGCCAGGTCTTGCAGTGCCACAAGACCGAACGTAACTGCTGGAATAGCAGAGGTTGACAGATGTTCTCTGAGCAACTCCGGCCCCGCGCCGATCGCGTCATGCGAAGATCGTAGGAGACAACGCGTTAGACCCCAGAATGTGGCATTGCAGGACCCGGCACCAAGCCGCTAAGGATCCGCTGTGCGCAACGTCGCTGCGGGCAGTCCTCGCTAGAAATCCCTCCGAAGGATCTCCACGCCCTCGCGCAGGACTCTCATGCGGTAGAGCATGTGGCCACCCGGGGCCAGATGATACTCAGGTCCGATAGTGCCCTGGGAGCCGACCCTCGATTCCCTCCATTCGAGCAAGACGTTTCTATCCAAGTCCACCACTTGATATGGTACTGCCTCTCGAAAGCTCGCGCGAAGGACTAGGTGCCCTTCCAGCGAAAACGAGACAAGGTACCTCTGCCCAAAGACCAGTTCGCTGAGGGTATCCAGACCGGACTGATCCAGTCTGTGGACCGACCAACTGTCTCTGAGTAGTCTTTCCGACCGGCCTCTCACAGGCCAGCCCCTCAGGGCTGACTCCGACTGCTGCTCCGGTGTCTGGACCTCCCCGTGGACAACAAGAGGGAAGCTGTACTGGCTGTGCAGATCGTAGAGTTGGGCGCTGTTCTCAACGAAGTCAGTAAGTACAAGAATCCTCCTGCTCGATGGGCTGATTCTTGTTTCACCAGCAACTGTGTTCTCGGTCCATCCCAATCGCGGGTCTTGAGTTACGGGCCAAGTGGTCCAGGCCTCGGTGACGAAGTTGTAAGCAGAAACGCGATAATGCCGGACGGAGAAGGGATCAACGCCTGGAGTGACCGGGAACGTGTTGGGCTCCCAGAGGAGCAGAAGATGGTCGTCGAGGGCTGCAATAGCCTCGCACCCGTGACTCTGAGACCTGAGGGTTTGTTCGTAGACTCCGTTAAGCGCGTAGCAGATCACCCTGCCTCTCTGGCCGGGATCGTACACATAGATGCCGGATGGGGAGACGCAGAACCCCCAAGCTGAACCGCTCTTGCAGGGAGTGTACTCGTCAAGCCCGGGGCCAAATTGAGCGGAGACCACGACGGTCCAACCTGGGTCGTCATCCGAGGCCCTCACCCATCCGAGACAGAGCGCACCAATCGTCAGTAGGCATATTCCGACCAGGATAGCACTCCTGAATTTCTTCATACCACCTCGGAATCCTGGAGCGGCCATTGGGGCTCGGATCTTGCAATGCCACAGAAGAGGGTGTAAGTGTTGGAATAGCAGATGCTGACGGGTTTCTCTGAGCACCTCCGGCCCCGCGCCGATTGCGTCATGCGAAGATCGTAGGAGACAACGCGTTAGACCCCAGAACGTGGCATTGCAGGATCCGGTCCCAGCCGGTGGATCGGTGATGCCGCTGACGGCACAATAAGCTGATTAAGCTGACAACGCTCCCCAAAGCCACCGAATCCAGATCCCAGTGCTGCCAATACTTGCCTTGTCGCAGGGTCTGCATGTGTGCCAATGCCCTGTCTGCACCCTGATTGCCCGATCTCACTACTTCGGCCCCGCTTCGAACGACGCCTGGATGAACTGCTTCGCGTCGCCAAGGCGCTCAAGGCTATCGATTGCCAGCTCAACATCTCCGACGCCCCAGTGGCCGATGCTCGACACGTCTCTTGCATAAGTCGCGGAACCCGGTATCCGCCCGGGGTCAAGTTTCAACCACACACGCAATCCGCTCTTCCGGAGATGAGCACAGCAGAATATCCACTTGTCTTTGGACCAGCTCACGTACTTCATCTTATGGCGTCGAACAACCTCACCAGTAGAGAGGTCCATGCAGAACCTGTCCAGCGCTCTGTAGATCTCGACTACTTCGGACGGTTCTCCTTGTGTGTGGTGGGCTTCTCCGTAGTCCCGCCCTTCCTTTGCCCCGCGTGTGCGCGTGCGCCTGCTCTGGCCAGTGCTTTCTTCTGCGAGCACTGTAATCGGGGTCTCCACACCGCTCCAGATACGGGGAAGGGAAGTCCGGACCTGAGCTAGGCTGATGCTCTCGGGGCCGACGGTCTTTCGGACGAGCCGAACCAGGGAATCTGAAGGTGAGTTGAAGAGCTTATCAAGCGCTTTTCTCACCTTGGCTGTAGTGAAGACTCTCTCCCCGGCAATGTCGAGATGGCCTTGGGCCACGGAGTCCTTCGAGATTCGGGAAAGCTGCGAGGCCAGTTGCTCTACGGGCACGCCCTCGGAGTCTCGAGGATCTATTGACACCTCGAACATAATCTTCTCCGGAGCTGGCGCCTCTTCTGACGTCTTGTAGACTTTGTAGCGTACTCCATTGGTAAGGACGCACCATCCGACATTGTCATTGGCCGCATAGCCTACCACTTGGGTGATGGCCTTCACATCTTCCAAGCGGTCCTTGAGCTGCTTCGCCTCGAGCAGCAGGACAGGCTTCTTGTTGATCTTGAGAGCATAGTCTACTGACTTGTTGTCAATCGTCGGATACTCGAGTTCGACATCATCAGGATCACGCACGTCCCATCCGAGAGCCTCGAGCATGGGGTCAATGAAGATGGTTCTAGTTGGGTACTCCTTCAGCCCCGCACGTCGATGGCGTTCAATCTGTTTCTGTAGATTGCCAATGCACGTTTCCAGTTTTCCCATTGCTCTCCCTCTGGATATTGGCATCAATTCCGCCAGTCCGCAGAGTTATCATCAAACCGTGGCCCAAGACTACGCTTACCAGCCGGCTTTGGTCAATAGAATCCTAGTGAGCTGGAATGGAAGATGGCAGTAATGCCATGACTGAAGCGTTGACAGGGGCACGTGCGGGCCAAGTATTGCGGTACCTATGCCGCGACTACTGACATAAGCTGACAAAGCTGACTACGTCTCCCAGAACGTTTGCCACAGGGAATTCTATCCCCAGACTCGTCTCGGAATCCTCGCTGAGTCCTTGATCTGTTTTGGGAATTCAGATACGTTTGTGAAGGATCAGATACACAGCAGAGCGACCGGCGGGGCTCCGAAGGCTTGGTCCCTCTGAGGTCACGCATAGGATACTCCGGGGATGCGAGATTGATCTGCGACGAGATCCGCTGGGTGTGATGGAAGTCGAATCCTGACTCGCCAATCTCGAAATTCAGATAAGCCTATCGATTATGGAGGATGTCATGAGGTCTGCACCGTCTGGCATTCGCTTCCGTTTAATGGTTCTCGTTTTCCCCGTGGTTGTTGTCTCGGTATCACTACCTCTTGGGGCTTCCTTCGCAGTTCCTGTGTCATCTGGGACGGTGAGTGAAGACCCGGCCGGAAGTCACGCAGGCGGAAAGCACGCCCCCTGGGAGATGATCGAGCCTGGCTTGGAGTTTGGAGTCTTAAAGTCCCCACTGCTTTCCGACTTCTCGGACTCCCGCATCCGAATCCTGCGAATCGATCCGGACTACTTCGAATTCCGATTGATGATGGCATCTGCCGCGGACGGCGGACGAGCGATGACGGCGAGGGAGTGGTGTCTGGAGAATGGCCTGGTCGCTGCGATCAACGCCAGTATGTACCAGTCAGACCATGTTACGAGCATTGGGCTGATGAAGACGCGGACGCACACGAACAACAGCCATCTCACTGAGGACAACGCGGTTTTTGCCTTCGACAGACTCGACGATGAAGTGCCTCCGATTCAGATCATCGATCGGCAGTGCCAGAATCTGGATTCTGTCGGGAAGTTGTATGGAACGCTCGTCCAGGGCATCCGGATGGTCTCGTGCTATGGCAACAATGTCTGGAGCCCTCAGGAGAAGAGATGGAGTTCAGCGACCATCGGCATCGATCGCCAGGGTCGTGCCCTCTTCATCTTCGTGCGTTCGCCATACAGGATGCATGATCTGGTGAACATCCTTCTCGAGCTCCCGATAGACCTGAAGAGTCTCCAGTATGCGGAGGGTGGGCCTGAGGCGCAGCTCTACATCAACGGCGCAGAGCAAGAAAGAGAGCTCTTCGGGAGCTACGAAACAGACTTCAGATGGGACGACGACAACGACTATGCATGGCGGGTTCCGAATGTGGTGGGCATCGTGAGACGCTCGGGTCCTGACGACGAAGAGGGCTCGGCGTCTTCAGACTTCCATAACGGTGCCTCGCGAAGAGCGGGGGGCGAGTAGGATTCCGTGCTGAGAAATGCAGGCTAGGTTTTCCCAACCGACTGGTCCAGCAGCTCGATGACATCGAGGGCCCGCAGATTCTCCGACATTTCCTTTTCCTTGATCCCGTCCTCGAACATGGTCAGACAGTAGGGGCATCCGGAAGCCACGATGTCGGGCCCGACCTCAGCCGCCTGCTCGATCCGCGCATGGTTGATGCGGGTCCCGATGTTCTCCTCCAGCCACATGCGACCGCCGCCGGCTCCACAGCAGAAGGACGAGCTGCGGTTTTTCTTCATCTCTTTCAGCGTCACACCGGGAATGGCGTCGAGCACGCGCCGGGGGGCATCGTAGATGTTGTTGTAGCGGCCCAGGTAGCAGGAGTCGTGGAAGCTCACGGTGGCGGACACAGTGCCTGCGGGTTTGAGGCTGCCCGTCCGGAGGAGTTCGTCCAGCAGTTCCATGGCATGGACAACGTGGAACTCACCCCCCAGCTGCGGGTACTCTGCGGCCAGGGTGTTGAGACAGTGCGGGCAGGCGGTCACGATCCGCCTGAACTTCCTGCTCTTCAGCGTTTCGACATTTTCCCGGGCCAGCGTCTGGTACAGGTACTCGTTCCCCAGGCGCCGGGCGGGATCGCCGCAACACTTCTCGTCCGTTCCGAGGAAGGCCACGTCCACGCCGGCTTTACGAAGAAGGCCCACCAGGGCGCGTGCTACCTTTTTGTTCCGGTCGTCAAAAGCGCCGGCACAGCCGATCCACAGCAGGACGTCCGTCTCCTCGCCCTCGTCGAGCTTCCGCAGATCAAGATCCTCCGCCCACGCTGCTCTCTCGGACCACCCGATGGGCCAGGGATTGTAGTTGGTTTCCAGACTCTTGAAAGCAGCTGTGGCCTCACTTGGGAATCGCCCTTGCATGAGCGTAAGATACCGGCGCAGCTCCATCAGCTTGTCGGTATGCTCGATGAAGATGGGACATTGCTCCTGGCAAGCCCGGCAGGTCGTGCATGCCCAGATTGCATCCTCCTCGATGGTCCGGCCCGCAAGCGGGTCGGCCTCCCGGTCCCCGCCCGTCGCGGACTCGAACAGCTCGTGCTTGAGATCGATGAGCAGCCGCTTGGGTGAAAGCGGTTTCTCCGTTGCGTATGCCGGGCAATGATCTTGGCAGCGACCGCACTCCGCGCACGAGAGAAGATCGAACAGGGATTTCCAAGTGTAGTCCTCGATTTTTTCCGCCCCGAAGCTCTCGGCGTTCTCGATGTCGATGAGTGGCAGCTCGCCTGCCGGGCGCAGGGAACGGAAGTACACGTTGAACGGTCCGAAGAGAATATGCAGATGCTTGGATCTGGGAAGGTAGACCAGGAATCCGAAAATCAGGAACATGTGCGCCCACCAGAGAACCACCGCGAGATTCGCTGCTCCGGCGGGAGACATCCCGGCCATCGTGCCGGAGAGCACTTGGCTGAGGGGTGTCCAGCCATGGAGTTTCTCACCGAGACGGATGCCCAGTGCCTGAACCACAAAGTGGCTTGCCATGATCAGGAAGATCAGCAAAAGGGTAGTGTCGGCATCCCTGTTGATCTCAAGCCGCTGGATCTTGAGGATGTGGCGGCGTATGGCGGCGATGATCACGGAGACCACAACCAGAATCCCGAAGATCTCCTGGAAGGTTCCGTAAATGCCGGAGAGAGCGCCGCCCCCGATTCCGGACAACCGGCCCTGGATTTCTCCTCCGGTGAATATGATGAACGCGTAGCCCAGGGCAAAGACGAGGAAACCCCAGAAGATGAGCACGTGCATCAGACCGGCCGCGGGATACTTGAACAAACGTCCCTGGAAGAGAACATAGCGCAACAGCCCGGTGATTCTCTCACGCACACGATCCGTCCGTCCCTCGGGAGTTCCGCGTTGGACCACGCTCATCTTGCTTCTGGCACCGCGGATGAAGAGGAGGAGGGCGACGGCGAAAGCCACGTACAGGATGACGTACGTCGACGCTGCGCCGATCGTCTGCTTGACCAGTTCCACTGTGTGATCTCCTTGGCCTGGAACAGGAAAAGATAGAGAACCTGTTTCTCTGCTACAGCTTCGCCTTCTTGAAAGCGCTGTTGAGAGCGGGAACAACCTCGAACAGATCGCCCACAATGCCGTAGTCCGCAATCTTGAAGATGGGCGCCTCCGGATCCTTATTAATAGCCACGATGCACTTGGCCGAAGACATGCCTGCCAGGTGCTGGATGGCGCCGGAGATTCCGCAGGCGATGTAGAGCGATGGAGTTACCGTCTTGCCGGTCTGCCCGACCTGATCCTGGTGATCCCGCCAGCCCGCATCCACCGCAGCGCGGGACGCGCCCACCGCACCACCCAGGGTATCCGCCAGCTCATCGATGATACGGAAGCTGTCAGGTTCCTTCATTCCCCGGCCGCCCGCGATAATGAAATCGGCTTCGGTCAGCTCAACCCGGCCCGTGTCGGCCTGGACAATCTCGCGAACTGTCTTGCCGAGGACCTCGGCGGGGATGTCCGCAGCGACGCGGATCACTTCCACCTGGCGAGAGGAGTCCGCCTCCCCCGGGGGGAACACCTTGGGGCGGAGGGTTGCCATCCGGGGCCTGGCGTCGGGAATGGATACAGTCTCGAGGGCTTTCCCGGCGAAAATGGGCCGGGTGAAGGTGACGTTCCCGTCCGGGTTGCTATCCACCTCGATGCAGTCGGATACGAGTCCGGTCCCCAGCTGGGCGGCGAGCCTGGGCGCCAGGTCCTTCCCCTGGGCTGTCGCCGGCAGCAAGACCGTGTCCGGTTTCTTCTCGGCGGCCAGGTCCGCGATGGCTTTGGCGAATGGTTCTGACCGGTACCCGGCCAGCTCGTCATGCTCGATCAGGTAGAGAATGTCTGCGCCGTAGGCCGCTGCCGTCTTACCGGCTGTCTCGGCATCCTTGCCCGGCAGAACCAGTGCCACCCTGGCCCCGCTGACGCCGGCCATCTGGCGGCACTTGCTCAGAACATCGAGGGTAGGTTTTCGGACCTCGCCATCCCGCGTCTCTGCAATCGTCCAGATTTCACCTGCCATTGCGGTCTCCTGTTATAGCTAGAGAATCTTCGCTTCTTCCCTGATAAGGCGGACCACTTCCGTCACAACCTCGCTCACCTTGCCCTCGAGTACCCGCCCGGCCTGACGCGGGGGTGGGGAGGAGACCTTCAGCCGCCGGCTCCTGGGGGCGAAGTCGCCGGGGGACAGACCCAGCGCGGATGCGTCCAACGTCTTGATCTCTTTGCGCTTCGCCTTCATGATCATCGGCAGAGCCGGATAGCGCGGTTCATTGAGACCCTTCTGGGCCGTGAAGAGCGCCGGCAATGTGCACTCGATGATCTCTGTGGCTCCCTCGAGCTCGCGGTGAGCCGTCGCTTTCCCGGTCTCGACCGATAGCTCCGTGATCACCGAAATACCGGGGATTCCCAGAAGCTCCGCCAGCGCCGCGCCGACCTGCGCACAGTCATTATCCACCGCCTGCTTCCCGCAGAGGATGAGGTCGTATGGAAGGGGCCGGATGGCTGCTGCCAGGATCGTTGCTATGCCCTGGGAGTCCGTTTCCAGGAACGCAGGATCGTTGAGATGGATCGCATCGTCGGCGCCCATCGCAATGGCCGTCCGCAGCGATTTGGTTGCATCGTCGGGCCCCACCGTGATCACGGTGATGGTGGCGTCGGCGTTTGCCTCCTTGATCCGGATGGCTTCCTCAACAGCGTATTCATCGTATGGGTTGAGAACATAGTTCGACCCTTCCAGGGCGATCCCCGAGCCGTCCGGGTGCGGTTTGATAACAGCCTCGGTATCCGGGACGTGCTTGACACAAACAATGATGTTCATCCGTGCCTCCAGAAGAGGAATCTACCTCAGAAGACTCGCCGCGATCACCAGGCGCTGGATCTCGGAGGTTCCCTCGTAGATCTCGGTCAGCTTGGCGTCCCGGAAGTTCCGCTCGACGGGGTACTCTTTCATGTATCCGTAGCCGCCGTGAATCTGCACGGCCTTGATTGCGCTGCGCATGGCCACCTCAGACGCGTAGAGCTTGGCCATGGCCGCCTCCTTGGTGTAGCGGATGCCCTGGTCCTTGAGGTCCGCGACGCGGTAGGTCAGCAGACGGGCTGCGTCGATCTCTGTGGCCATGTCGGCCAGCATCCACTGGATAGCCTGGAACTCGCAGATCACCTTGCCGAACTGCTTCCGCTGCTTGGAATACTCAATGGATGCATCCAGAGCGGCCTGGGCGATGCCCACGGCTTGGGCGGCGATCCCGATCCGGCCACCGTCCAGTGCCCTGAGCGAGATCTTCATGCCCTCGCCTTCCTGGCCCAGGAGATTCTCCTTGGGGATCCTGGCGTTCTCGAAGACGAGCTCATAGGTGCCCGACGCCCTCATTCCCATTTTGTTTTCTTTCTTGCCCGGGGAAAATCCGGGGGTGTCTTTCTCGACGATGAACGTGCTTATGCCCTTGCTCTTCTTCGATCGATCCGTAGAAGCAAACAGGACAATGGTGTCCGCATCGCCGCCGCTTGTGACGAAGATCTTGGTGCCGTTGATCACGTAGTGATCGCCCTCGAGGACCGCGGTGGCCTGGACGTTGGCAATATCGGAGCCGGCATCGGGTTCGGTAAGAGAGAAGGCGCCCAGCTTTTTCCCCGAGGCCAGGGGGACGAGGAACTTTTTCTTCTGCTCCTCATCAGCGTGGTCGAGAAGCGGTTGGCACACCAGGGAATTCTGGACGGAAACGGTCACTCCGGTGGATGCACAGGCCTTCGAGATCTCCTCCACGGCAATCACGTAGCAGACCGCGTCCAGTTCCGATCCCCCATAGGTACTGGGGATCATCATGCCCATGAAGCCCAGCTCCGCCAGCTTTGCCACGATATCCTTGGGGAACCTGGCCTCGGCATCGAGTTCCGCGGCCACCGGGGCGATTTCCTTCTGGGCGAAATCCCGAATTGTATCCCGCAAGATTTCCTGCTCCTCAGAGTACTTGAAGTCCAAAGCCTTCCTCCTTGCATGGAGTGAGTTTCCCCGGGCTCTGGAGCCGCCCCAGGGTGACTGGAATAGGCAATGTCACGAAAACACGATAGCCTACCAAGCCTTCCGCGGAATCGTCAAGTGAATTCGCGTGCGTCTCTCTACACGCAAATAGCCCGGAGGAGAGTTTCGTGTCTCCTCCGGGCTATTTCTGAAGGCCCCTGAGCGGGCCAATGTGGACGCGGGTCTAGTGGAACAGCGCTTTCACGTTGCTCCAGGACACACTCTCCACGGCTGTCGGACCGGCGGGCGGGAAGTGGATCGTTGCGCCGTCCGGAGCTGTCACGGTGATGTCGTCGACCCAGATCGTGTCACCGGGGTTCGAGTACGTCCGCGCCTCAACGACCAACGCGTCGCGTGTTCCGGCGCTGGAATCGAAGGTCCAGGTGTGGCAGAGCTGGTCCCAGCCGGGACCTGCGCTGTAGGTGCTGTTGCCGCCTGCGCTACCCTGGTAGTCGGTGATGTCGGCACTCGTTGAGTAATGTCCCCAGATCCGGCCTTTCGGTACCTCGCCCGAGGGCGTGGTGTCGTAGACCCAGAAGCAGACCTCGATCACATCCCCGTCCGTCAAACCGGTGATCCAGGCGACATAGGCCTGCGGCGTGCTGCCCGAGGTGCGCTCGAGCTTCAGAGAAGCGGCGCCACTGTGGACTGGATCCCCGACGTTGGTTGCGATGTAGGCATCATCCGGATACATGCCGAGGACCGTCCCGCAGTCCTCCCAGCCGTAGTCGCCTGTGACCGCAAGTGCAGGACTCGCAACAAAACAGCCTGCGATGAGCAGCAAAAGCAGTTTCTTCATGGTTCTCCCCCTTTGCAGGTAAAGAGTTTACGCAGAAACCCACATGCTAATCATAGCATGATCCGGTCAGGATTGTCAAATATCTTTTTTCAGACTACCAGTACAATGCTTTCACACTATCCCATATGGACTGGGCGGACTACGAGGATTGCCCGAACAGGGGATTCAGTCGATCCTTCGCCTCTTGTGCCAGAAAGGCGGCGGTGAGAGCAGAACGGTTGCAGGTCTCGATGTCTTCGACGGCGAGCCCCATCTCACGAATGCAGACTTC
>JAGLYR010000154.1 GCA_023132135.1 Candidatus Eiseniibacteriota bacterium
GATTCATGAATAATCCAGGCTAGTCGCAGGCGGGCGCGTAGATTTCGAGGATAGTGAGGAAGGACCAGAGCGTCTCTCCGCCCACCACGTAGATCATGTCGCCGATGACGGCCGCCCCGTGGCCGTAGCGCGGCGTCGGCATGGGCGTCGCCGTGCTCCATGTGTCCGTGGCCGGGTCGTACACTTCCACCACGTTGAGGTAGGAACCTCCCAGGGTGTAGATCCTGCTGTTCCACTCGACTGCAGCAAGACCGGTCCTGGGAGTTGGCATGGGGTTGCCGGTTGCCCATGTGTCCGTGGCCGGATCGTAGACCTCCACCGTGCTCAGGGGCCGACCGCCACCATAGCCACCGATGACGTAGACCCTCTCGGCCACAGTGACGGCGGCCATTCCATGTCGGGCCGTCGGCATCGGAGAGACCTCTCGCCAGACCCCCTCCCTGGGGTTCAATGTCTCGACGGAAGAGAGCTCTTCCTCGCCCTGACCGCCGAAGACGTAGATGAGACCGTTCACTGCGGCGGCAGCAGGCCAGCACCTGCGATTCTGGACGGACGAATGCCTCTTCCACATGTCGTACTGCGGAATGTATTCCTCCACGGCTCCGCGATCCGCGTTCCGGGCGCAGCCCGCGATGCCGAAAATCCTCCCGTTGAGCACCGTGGTTGCGATGGAGGATTGGGCAAGCACCATCGGGCGGCGCATCTCCCAACTCTTGCTCTCCGGATCATAGGCCTCCACAACCGATGTGTACGCACCCAGCTCGGGTACTGCGCCAGACATGGCGTAGAGGACCCCTCCGACCGCCTCGGCGCTGATGCCCGACCTGGCGAATCGCATCGGCGATCCCCGTGTCCAGGGTCCCACACGGAAGGTCAGCGTTCCCGTCGCCACGTTCCCGTCGTCATCCGTCACACGGAGAATCGGGAAGTACACCCCCCTCTCGAACCGGTGCGCAGCCCTGCTGGTGGTTTCCGACAACCAGTCGAAGGTACCGCCGCCGTCGAAGTCCCACTCGTACAGGACGATGTTACCGTCGTCGCCGACTTCGGCCAGGAGCGTCTCGGGTTCGGCGCACCATCCATCGCCCAGGTCGAAGATCTGCAGATAGGGCGCCTCGTCGGTCACAGTCACCCGGGCGGTGTCCGCGTGGCTGAATCCATCGTCGTCCGTCACCCGAAGGGTCGCCAGCCACGTGCCCAGCGATTCGAAGAGTCGCTCGGTTTTCCCTGTCCTGTCCGAGCTCCAATCCACGTTACCATCGCCGTCGAAGTCCCACTCGTACAGGTTCACCGTTCCGTTGGAGTCGATCCCGCTGCCGCGGAACACCACGACATCGTTGATGGAGACGGCCGTATCCGGACCCGCCAGGGCAAGGGGCCGGCCGAGGGAAATGGACACCGCGACGGTGTCGCTGGCCCGGTTGGCGTCATCGTCCACCACTTCGAGGACGGCCCGGTATTGTCCGATCGAGGAATAGAGCACCCAGAGCGTTTCCGGCAGCACTCCGCTCCAGTCGATCTCTCCATCGCCCTCGTAATCCCACCGGTACTCGAGAATCCGGCCGTCGTCCGACGCCCGAGCCGGAAGCCCCACCGTCCGCCTGAGGAAACCGTTCTGATCGGGCCCGCCGTCGGGCGCCGGAACCTCGTTGGTGATGATAACATCGGTCGTGTCGCTTTTGGAAAACCCGGTCCGGTCCCACACGGTGAAGATCGCATGGTACTCACCCACCTCTTCGAAGGCCCACCGGCCGGTGCTGACCGACGGAGAACGGAAATCGATCCGGCCATCCCCGTGGAAGTCCCACTCGTACCGATCCACCTTGTCCAGGGGGCCGTGAAACACCCCCTCGAAATCCAGGGTGTCGCTGATGGTGGCTCGCACCGCCTGACCCGAATCCACCCAGGGCCGGAAGCCGATGTAGTCCCCAGCCTCAGGATCGGCCGGGTTCTCCAACCTGCCCTCGCAGCCCACCACGCACACGAGAAGCATGAGCAGGATCGAAATCGGTCCCGCAACGCAGTCCAGTCGCGTCCTGATTTCCTCGCAGTTGGTATTCATGAGTAACCAGGGCCAGGATTCTGCATGAGCCCCGGCATGGGGTTCACGCGTCATTCAGGCAGAGCACCTGTCAAAACACAAACGTCAACAGTCCCACCGATAGGGACAGCGTCGCAACGCCGCTCCACAGGTTGCGCTTCGTTTCCCAGTCCCGAACCTCCTCGCGATACCGGAGGGCCTGCTCAGCGTAAGCCGTCCGGTTATACAGATCTTCCCGATCCTTGACTCTCCGGTTCAGAGCACCCGCATAGACCGCGGACACCACGCCCACGGCGAAGGACGTGATCCGCACACTCCGCCGGATCACCCGGTCACGGGCTTCTCGCTCCTTCTTCCCCCGCTCGAGATACGTAAGCGTGTGTTTCATGCGCTCGACCACAGACACCGTCTCCCCTTTCTCCACCAGCACCTCCCCCAGGTTGTCTTCGTAGGTGGGAAGCGACAGCCGGAACCGGTACAGACCCGGCGGGACGTCCTCCAGCACCAGGGGAGAGGCCTCCCCGCGGAACTCGTTGTTCAGGTAGACGCTCGCTCCCCTGGGTGTCGAGACAATCTCCAGCCGGCCGTAGATGTAGTCCAGCTCCGGCTGGAACCTGCGCTTCTCTCCGGCTTTCAGCCGGATTTCCCGTATCCAAGGTTCGTGTCCCTGCTTGGTCACCTCGATTCGGCGGAGGCCCGGGAGAACAGGCACTTCCGTCGGGGTGAGCGCCACGATTTGCCCGTCAACCAGAAGATCCGCGCCCCCGGGAATACTCCGGACTTCCAGGATTGCAGCAGGAGTCAGTGTCACCGGAAGCTCAATGCGCGCGCCGGCCTTGAGAATCACGGAGCGCTGCTCGATCATGTAGCCATCCCTCAGAATCCGCACCGAGTGCCGTCCGGGCTCCATCTCAATTTCCAATGGGGTAATGCCGTAGAAGCGCCCATTCACGTACACTCTGGCAGACCGGGGTTCAGTGGAAAGACTCAGGGTGCCCGGGGGGGAATCGGAACCCGGCCCGGCCTGAAGGCAGGAAGGCCACAGGATCAGGATGGAAATGAAAACTGCGATGCGAAAAGCAAGAACCATGCTGCGCCACTCCCAACCAGCCTGGACTGTGCACAAATCCGGGAGGATTTGTGCACAGTCCAGGCAGAGCAATAGAG
>JAGLYR010000155.1 GCA_023132135.1 Candidatus Eiseniibacteriota bacterium
CTTCGTCGACTCGCCCGAAAGGCTGAGGAAGCCGATGCTCCGCCGCGAGAAGGGGGGCAACCTCGAGGAGTGTTCCTGGGACGATGCGCTCGATTTCGTGGCGGACCGGCTCGGGAAGATCAAGGAGGAACACGGCCCGGATTCCACCTTCTTCCTCGCCTCCGCCAAGGTGACCAACGAAGAGAACTTTGCCCTCATGAGATTTGCGAGAGCAGTGATCGGCACTCACAATGTCGACCACTGCGCCCGACTGTGACACAGCTCCACGGTGGCCGGTCTGGCCAGCACGATGGGCTCGGGCGCGATGACCAACAGCTTCGAGGAAATTTTCACCTCGGACGTCGCTCTCTTTATCGGTACGAACACGACGTGGAACCATCCGGTCTTCGCTTCCATGGTGAAACGGGCGGTCCGCCAGGGGCTTAAAGTGATCGTCTGCGATCCGAGAAGGATCGATCTCGTCGATTACGCCGACATCTGGATCCAGCAGAAAAACGGGTCCGACGTGGCGCTCCTGATGGGACTGCAGCACATCATCTTCCACGAGGGGTGGGAGGACAAGGCCTACATCGAAGAACGGCTCGAGAACATCGAGGAGTACAGGAAATCCCTCGAGTTCTTCACGCCGTCGAAGGTGGAGGAGCTGACAGGCGTCGACAGGGAACTCCTCTTCAAGGCCGCGAAGCTCTACGCCACGAGCGGACGGGGCGCCCTCTACTACTGCATGGGAATCACGCAGCACTCGCACGGTGTCGACAATGTCAAGGCGTGCGTCAACATGCAGATGATCAGCGGAAACGTCGGCCACGAGGGCGGCGGCGTCAATCCGCTCCGCGGCCAGAACAACGTTCAGGGCGCGTGCGACATGGGCGGCCTTCCGAACGTCTACGCCGGCTACCAGCCGGTGACGAGCGAGGACGCGCGGAAAAAGTTCATGGAGTACTGGGGCCTGCCGGAGGATAACGTCAGCCTCGAAATCGGCATGACGCTCACCAGGATGATCAACGCGTGCGGAGAGAAGATCAAGGCGCTTTATTGCCTCGGCGAGAACCCGATGATCTCCGATCCGAACCAGAACCACGTGAGAGAGGCCCTCGAAAGCCTCGACCTCCTCGTGGTGCAGGATATCTTCCAGACGGAAACGGGAGAGATGGCCGACGTGGTGCTTCCGGGAGTCACTTTCGCCGAGAAGCAAGGGACGATCACCAACTCGGAGCGGCTCGTGCAGCTCACGAACCAGGCGATCGAACCGACCGGCGACGTGCGCCAGGACTACGAGATTATCGCCGACCTGGCCGGCCGGATGGGACATTCCGGATTCCCGAACACAGCGGAGGCTCTCTGGAAGGAGATCAAGGACCTTACGCCGCAGTATCACGGCATGACGTGGGACCGGATTCGCGAATCGGGCCTGCAGTGGCCGTGCCCCGCGGAGGATCATCCCGGCACGAAGTTCCTTCACAAGGACAAGTTCGCGCGCGGGAAGGGAATCCTGACTCCTCTCGAGTACAAGCCCCCAGCCGAGGAGCCGGACGCCGACTGGCCTATGGTCCTCTCCACCGGGCGGATGCTGCAGCACTTCCACACCGGCACGATGACGCGGAAGACGGATGTGCTCGACGCTCTCGTTCCAACGGGGAACGTGGAAATCCACCCGGCCGACGCGGAGAATCTGGGGATCGCGGACGGCGACAAGGTGCGGGTTTCGAGCCGGCGGGGATCAATCGAGACCACGGCGCTGGTGGTCGAACGTGTCGCTCCCGGATCGATCTTCATCCCGTGGCACTTCGCCGAAGCCGCTGCGAACGTGCTGACGAACGACGCGCTCGACCCGGTAGCGAGCATTCCGGAGTATAAAGTGTGTGCGGCCCGCCTGGAAAAGGTGGCGTAGACGGAGGATAGCAAGCGATGGCAATGAAAAAAGAACTGCAGGACAAGATCGAGCAGATCGCCTCGCGCTACTCTCTGCGCGAGTCGGCCCTGATGCCCGCGCTCGACCTGGCGCAGGCCGGCGCGGAGGGGACGTACATCCCGCCCGACCTTCTGAAGGATGTGGCGGAGACGATCGGCGTGCGCGTCAATCGGGCGTACGGTCTGCAGACCTACTACAGCATGTACAACCGGAAACCGGTCGGCAAGTACCACCTGCAGGTGGACACCAACATTCCGGCGATGCTCATGGGCGCCGGTGAGGTGCTCGACCGGCTGAAGGAGAAACTGGGCATCGGCGTCGGGGAGACGACAACGTGCGGGCGCTACACGCTCTCCACCGTCGAGGACCTCGGATCGTGCGGCACATGCCCCGTGATCCAGGTGAACGACCGCTACTACGAGAGCATGACTCCCGAGAAGGTGGACAAACTGCTCGACAGCCTCGGCGGCGACAAGATGCCCGACTGGAAGGCGGAGACGTACTGGGAGTCCGATTGCGACATCCTTCTCCGCCGGCGCGGGAAGGCGGACTCGACATCGATCTCGTCGTACATCGCCGACGGCGGTTACAAAGCACTGGAGAAAGCTCTGAAGATGAAACCGGCGAAAGTGACCGCGGAGGTGAAGGCAGCGGGGATACAGGGGCGCGGCGGCGCAGGTTTTCCCGCGGGCGTCAAGTGGGGCTTCCTCCCGAAGGACTCGGAGAAGCCGGTTTATCTCGTCTGCAACGCCGACGAGGGGGAACCGGGCACCTTCAAGGACCGGCAGATCATGGAGTACGATCCACATCTCCTCCTCGAGGGGATGGCGATCTGCGCGCACGCAATCGGGGCGCACGAAGGCTTCATCTACATCCGGGGTGAATTCTCCTGGATCGCCGACATCCTCGAAAAGGCGGTGAACGAGGCGAAAGAGGCGGACAAGCTCGGTCCGGACTTCCGGATCATCGTCCACCGGGGTGCCGGCGCGTACGTGTGTGGTGAGGAGACGGCGCTGATCGAGTCTCTGGAGGGAAAGCGGGGGGACCCGCGCCTGAAGCCGCCCTTCCCGGCGGTGGAAGGCCTCTACGGATGCCCGACGATCGTCAACAACGTGGAGACCCTGGCCAACATTCCGTACGTGATCGAACACGGCGCGGAAGCGTACAAGAAGTTCGGCGCGCCGGACAATCACGGACCAAAAATCTTCGGTCTCTCCGGCCACGTCAACAAACCGGGCGTGTACGAGTATCCTCTCGGAACGCCCCTCAAGACGTTGCTGGAGAAGGCGGGCGGAGTGAAGGGGAAACTGAAGGCGGTGATCGTCGGCGGTCTCTCCGTTCCGATTCTGACCGCCGAAGAGGCCGCGGACCTGAACCTGGACTACGATTCGTGCACCGCGCACGGAACGATGCTCGGTTCGGGAGGCATCATGGTGATCGCTGAGGGGACGAGCATTCCCGAGATCGCTCTCCGGACAATCGAGTTCTACGCGCACGAGTCGTGCGGGCAGTGCACGCCGTGCCGGGAGGGCTCCAACGCGATCCTGTATCTTCTCAAGCGAATGGTCGACGGCGGCGGGAAGAAGGCGGATATCGACGCGATTCTTCGCCTCTGCGGAACGATCAAGGGATCCACTCTCTGCCCGACCGGCGACGCGTTCTCGCTGCCGATCGAGGCGATGGTGCAGAAGTTCCGTCCCGAGTTCGAAGCGCTCATAAGCAGTCCCTAGTCCGTAGTCCCTAGAACAGAACAAGGGGCGACCCACCACTGGGTCGCCCCTACTCGCCCTATCGCGCCCTCGCCCCATCGCGCCCTCGCCCCCTACTCGCACTCGCGGGCTTGACGCAGCCAATACATGTGGTACAATCAGTAAGTTGCGTGTCCCCATTTGCCGGATTTCCCCACACGCATTGAGATCGACCATTTTCGGGACGATACAATGGCAGCAAATCGGTTACTGCGACCCTACATTGCGGTCATGCTCCTGGTGCTCCTGGCGTGCACCTGTGCGAAGGAAAAGCCCGAGTCACCCCGGCGCTTGAATCCTCTGGATCCGGCAACGGAGCTCGAGGAACCCGATCCCTTCCATCTCGTAGCGGAGTTGGAAGGGGATGCGGTCTCCGTCAACTGGCAGGCGGCGGCGATCGGCGGGATTGCCGGCTGGATGCTCCTTCGCAGCGAGGATGCCCTCTTCGACCAACCCGACACCCTGGCGTCCTTCGATCTGGATCTTCGATCCTACCTGGACACCGGCGTGGCGCCCAGCCTAACGTACTACTACAAGGTCCTCGCAGTGGACGGGAGCGGCATGGTTTCCGCCGGATCTCACCTTGTGGCGGCCCGGATTGAAACACGTCCAGTCATCCAGATCGATGGAGGCGCCGAGTACGCCGCCTCGAGACGGGTGACTCTGGTTTTCTTGACGGCCGAAGCCGACAGCATGTGGATTGCCAACGATTCCGCCTTCGCCGCGGCCCAAGGCCAACCTTTCCAGAGCCCGGTCACCGATTGGCTGCTGGAATCCGGGGCCGGCGTCAAGACCGTCTACCTGCAATTGCGGCACGCGGATGGCCGGATGTCCCCCACCGTCGTGGACAGTATCCTCCCCCTGCCCATTGCGGATCGATGGATTCTGGGAGAGAGCGGAACCCGGTACCTGACGAGTCCGACCGGCCGCATCGTGGTTCACGCGACCGGCGCCGACTCACTCAAGACCTGGAACTCGGGAGATCCGGTCCCCGGCGAGTGGGTGCCTTTCCCTTCCACGAGCGACTCATTGCCACTCGACTGGTCGTTCCCCGGCGGGGAAGGGTGGAAAACCCTGATGGTCCGGTTCAAGGATGATTTCCTGATCGAGACCATGACGGATACGGTTTCTCTGGCCGTGGACCTGTCCCCCCCCGTGGCCCGGTTCACGGTCACCCCACCGGAGAGCGGGCGGTACTTCGTGGTGGATGCCACAGCTTCCCACGACGTGCTGGATGTCACTCCCGCGGAGGATCTGCTGTTCTCGTGGCAGTGGGAGGACGAGGAATCCTGGACCACCTGGTCCACCGAGAGAACCGGGACCCACACGTACGAGACATTTGGCCCCAAGACTATCCGCGTGATCGTGAAGGACGCTGTCGGAAGAGAGGACACCCTCTCGTACGATGTAGAGGCCCTTAACCGGGCGCCCTCGCTCCCCGGCAACCCGACGCCCGCAGACGGGGCCGCGGGGCAATCGATCCTGCCCACCCTGTCCTGGACCGCCAGCGTGGACGAGGATGGGGACCCGGTCACCTACACCGTCTACTTCGGGGACGGCCCGGGACCCGACCAGGTCCTGGCCGACAACCTTCCGGATCCCGTCCACCCCGCGCCTCCGCTGGCGGACGGACGGACGTACTACTGGAATGTCGTAGCCACGGATACTCTCGGGTTGGGGAGCGACCCGGTGCAGTGGTCGTTTACAACCCATACGCGCAGCGGCGACGTCTATAGCCCCATCATCTCCTGGGGTTCCCCCGGCGCCGGCCCGGGTCAGATGGAAGTCGTCCGGGACGTAGTTGTAGACTCCCGGGGTCGCATCTATGTGAGCGACATCAACAACGGGCGAATCCAGATCTTCTCATACCCGGGGATCTACCTCGACGAGATCACCGAAGCTGCAGGAGCGGGTCTCGAGCAACCCTGCGGCCTGGCCGTCGATGAGGATGCATCTCTCTACGTGGCCGACACGAACAATCACCGGGTCGTCAAGTTCGATTCCACAGGCCAGTGGGTGCGGAGCATCGGAACCCGCGGCACGGGAGACGGGGAGTTCGAATTCCCCAGAGACGTGTGCGTGGACTCCGGCGGGAACATCTACGTCCTGGATACTGGAAACAACCGGGTCCAGAAGTTCGACGCGAGTGGCCACTTCACCCTCGAGTGGGGAAGCATGGGCGATCTTGACGGGCAGTTCCAGACTCCCGGCGGCCTAGCGGAAACTCAAGGTTCTATCTACGTGGCCGATAGCTTCAACAAGAGGATCCAGCAATTCGACAACCAAGGGCAATTCCTGGCAAGTTGGGGCGGCTTCGGAGGGGACAGCGTCCCCGGCGCTGTCGCTGCGGACTCCCAGGGGAACGTGTATGTCCTGGAACGGTCCGGGGCAATCCACAAGTTCACCGCCGACGGCGCGCTCCTCTCCAGCTGGGGCGCCGGGGATCTTGGAAGCCCTGTCGATGGCTTGTGTGTTGGCGCGGCCGGCCATCTGGTGTGGGTAGCCGACACTTTCAACCACCGCGTCCAGGTATTTGAGAGGCAGTAGCGCGGTTCGTGCGCGAACCACGCAGAAAACCAGGATTCTATGAGAGCGTTCACTCATCGAGCAGGGTTTGGGGAACAGTCCGGGCGGTTACGCCGCCTGGGGGTTCTGCTGCTCGTTGCCGTTGTTTCTCAGCTGCCCGGCTATCTTTTCGCTGACGCGCCCGGCCGCGGCGGCGGACCGGCATCCATGGGATTGCCTCCGGGAGAGTTCCCCGTGAAACTGGGCAACCTGCTGGTCACAACCTATCCCCAGGGCGCCGAAATCCGTGTCAACTCCGAGGTCTTCGGGACCACTCCGTTGGACCCTCTGAACGTCGAGGCTGGATGGTACCTGGTCCAGGCCCTCAAACCCAATCTCTTTGCCTCGGCAAGGGTCCACGTTCGCGTCGGCAATCTCACCACCGTGGCGCTGACCCTCAACAATGCGAAAGGGACTCTGTCGGTTCTCTCCCGCCCCGACAGAGCATCTGTTTTCCTTGACGGGGAAAGGCGGGGCGAGACACCGCTCAGACTCGAAGGGATCAGCGCCGGAGATCATGATCTCCGCGTCAGCCGCAGAGGCTATCTCGACTACTCCACGGGCATCGACATCGGAGCCTCCGAGGAGTCGGTGGTGGACGTTCATCTCCCGGTCCCGGCCAAGCTGGATCTGCGGTCGGAACCGGAAGGGGCAGACATCTACATCGGCAACCGGCACGTCGGGCGCACGCCGACCCTTGCGCAGTCTGTCCGTCCCGGCCCTCTGGAGATCACGATCCGGCTGGACAACTTCGACGAGTGGATCGAGAGCATCGAGGTTGCCGAGGACGAATCCCGCCTGCTGATCGCGGAACTTGTGGCCCGGAGATTCCCATTGAACCTGGTTTCGGATCCTCCCGGCGCCGAGATCGAGATGGACGGAGCAAAGATCGGGACGACGCCTCTCCATTGGGCGGTCCCCCTGGGTGAACGCCGGTTCGTGTTCCGGCGCCCCGGTTACGAGGACAACATTCTCAGGGTCTACGTCTCCTCTGACATGGAGCCCGATCTTCACGTGGCCCTGCGTCCTGTGACGGGATTCGTGACCCTCCGGAACGCCCCGGCCGGAGCCACAGTGGCGTTGTTGGACTCGGAATCCAGGGTCTGGCCCTCGCCGCTGGAAGGCGTGGAGGTAACGGCGGGAGCAAAGCGGTTCCTTATCCGGGCGCCGGGCTACCGGACCCGGGAGATCCGCGCGGAAGTCCGGTACGAGGAAGAGCTTGTTCTTAGACCCGAATGGCAGGCGAAATCCTCGACCGGGGGACTGCTGAGAGTCCTGATCCCGGGATTGAGCCAGCGGTACCAGGAGAAGAGGGTCCGTTCGGTCCTGATTCCCGCCGCGCAGGCCGCTGCCCTGGCGGGTCTCCTCATCACCACGAATTCCTACAATGACGCCGTGGACAGCTACAACACGGCCTGGGACCGCTACATGGACGAGGTCGTTGCCGAACCCATCGACGCAGCGTGGCGCGAGGCCCAGGATCGGCACGACCGCATGGAGGACAAGAAGACTGTGCGGAACGTGTTCCTCGCCGCGTCGGTTGGCATCTACCTCTATAACCTCGTCGATGCCCTCTTCCTCGTGCCCGACTACGGGGAAACCTCATCGTCCGGCGTAGATTTCACCGCCAATCCCGCCGCGCGGCAATTGTCAATGAGACTACGCCTGGTTTTCTAGCCTGGACTATTCATGAATCCCTGCTGCGCTTCCGCAACGCGTCCCTATTGTCTATTTCCTACGTTCTGTTTCCTACTTCCTCGCCCCGCGTAATTCAGGACAGAGACCCGAATTCCCACCAGCATGAGGATCGCAAGCGCCAGGGAGACAAGAGACACTCGCTCAGCGAAAGTCCGAACGGGCGTATTCACGAACTTCACCGTTAGCACGTGGTTCCCAGGCGGAATCGCGGCTCCCAAACACCCAGTGTCCCGCCGGGGGAAGAGATCAATCCAGTTTCCATCCAGAGAGCCAACCCACCCGGGAAACCAGAATGTGAACAATTCCAGGTACCCTCCGGTCAAGGACTGGATACTGTAGGACCTCTCCAGAGGCGTCTCGTGCAATGGCTCAACGGTGAATGCCCCTTGGACGGGTCTGTAAGATCCCTTTGGAAGCGAGAGGTGAGTCTCTTTTACCCATATCGGCAGGAAATCGTTCAAGAGGGTTGCCTTCACGCCAGTCTGGCGCATTCTCTCGACAGTGAGGTAATCCTCGACAGGTATGATGTTGGGATCCCCGGCAATATGGTCGAGGTCGCCTGCCTCTACCCATCGCAGCTCCCCAGCGGCATTGTCCCAGACAATGAACTTCGCTTTCACATACCCGCCGTAGGCCACCAACGTGGCGGCGAGGACTCCAACGAGAGCAGCGGCTCGCCATTTCCAAGACCTTCTCTCGAGACCGGCAAACGCCAATCCCGCCAAAGCAGATGAGGCAAAAGTGGCCAGAAGGAGCAGTCGCCAGGGGAACTGGACGAATCGCACAAACGGGAAGAGGCCCCAGAAGGGCTTCGAGATTGAGAACATGCAGAAGACAGAACAACCAAACACGATCCACAGGAAAACGTGGCTAGCCTCAACAAGGCGCCGCTTCCAGAAGGACACTACCGCAGACGCAATCAGGAGAATCCAGTGCAACGTACCCAGTTGCAACGAGATTGTGTCACTTGGATCCCCGGTTCCAAATCCCCACCGGGGTTCAAAGAGGCAGCTCAGCCTGAGGAAGTTCCCTGCGTACCAATAAGCTCCGTCTGTCAAGATCTGATCTCCGTGTACGAATCGCTTCTCAACAAGCACGGGCAACCAGAAGAGAGCCGACAGGCCGAGCGCCAGGCCACAGCCAAAGAGTCCTTCGGCGAGGCGACGAAGATCTCTGCTCCAGACGGAGTTCAGAACGACGAAGAATATCAGTGCAGGGAAGAAGAGAAGAGCCGTGATGTTATGCGTGAAGATCACGGCTGCTCCGAAGAACGCGCCGAAGACGGTGTGAGTGCGGCTGCCTCGAAGTCCCTTGAGGAAAAAGAAAAGCGTGAGTGGGATCCACGCGAAGCAAAGAACCTCGCCAATGGAAGCTCTGACATAGACGTTAAGCAAGAGATACGGAGCAGAAACGTAGAGAATTGCGGATGCCGCCCCCGACACCGGACCCCACAGCTCCCTGACCAGAAAGAACATCCCCACGCCGGCGAGCAGGATGCCGCAGAAGTACGCCAGCTTTAGTGCCCATAGGGCATTGGCGCCGGCGAAGGCGAAGATCTCGCCCACCCAGTAGCCGCCCGGCGCATAGAAGTTAAACAACGGCGACCCGTACCCAAAATAGAGATCCGCGCACCACCGAGGGTATGAGATGCCCTGCCGGATCAAGTGGTGGAGCTCAAGCTGTCGAGCAAGATCGATGGTGCAGTTGTGGCCCCAGACTAACCACTTCGAGAAGAGCGGTTGACTGACGACAGCGACAGCTGCACAGGGACCGAGAAGGAACAGAATCTGTCGGCGGCTCATCTGCAAAGGCATTATTGGATTCTAGGCCAACGCTGCGGCGTGTCAAGGGTGAGCTCTCCGCCAAGTTCTAGCCCGCATTTCTAATAATCAACGCTAATACCCCCGGACTACTGCCCCAAAGAACTCATACCCTCCATGCACGCCGTAGCTGGTCAGATACAGCGTGTAGAGACCCACATCATCATCCCACCAGGACACTCGTCCTTCTTTCTGAATCATACCGGGAAGGGTGAGGTACAGAAATTCGTGGACGCCGTTCTGTCTCAAAAGAGCCACCGTGCGCTGAAGATCTTCCTGACTTCGCGCCCAGAGGAAGATCCTCCTTTTGTGCGTAGTGGCCAGCTCAAGAGCGATCGTCTGATCCAGGACCACAATGTGTTCAAGATCCGTATGCTTGAGTTCTTGTAGCGCCGGATAGATCCGATTCGCATAGTCCTTCGCCAGATGCCGGCCGCCCCCATAAGTGTTGGACACTGCACCCAGACCGAACAAGGCAAGAAACAGGACCCAGCACACAGCCTTCATCCACAGACGTCCGCCCTCCATAATAGCGTCCAACTGGGCGGCACAAGCAGCGGCGATCATCGGAATCGCAATCAGCAGATACCTGGGGCCCCATTGCTTCCCCCCGTCATTCGGAAGGATGAAGGGCACGGCCAGGAAGAAGAAGATCGCAACGCCGACGAGGATGAGGACGCCGGACCTCTTCTGAGACCGTAGCAGGAAGGGAATCGCCAGGAGAAACCCGAACATCACCGGGAACTTGCTGAATAGATACAGATGGAGAACCCAGAAGAGGCGAATCGCCGTCTGCGCTCGCTCACCCAGTGACTTACTGCCAAGTACCTGAAGACTGCGCGCACTCAAAGGGTGGCCGTAGAGAATCTGATTCACGACAAGCAACGCGATGATGGCAGCCACACTGCCCGCGATGAAGAACGGGATCTCTCTCTTTCGGTCTCGAACGTACACAACCAACAGGCAAACGAGGAGGGGAAGTACGACAAGAAAGGCTTCCGGTCTCAGCCACGTCGAGAGCGACGTGAGAACACCGAACAGGATTGCCCTCCCGACGGGGAATCCGTGGTGCGCGGTTCGAAGAGTGAACTCGACACCTAGAAACACCAGAAGCGCTGCAAGGGTGAATTCCCAGAACATCGCGCCGTAGAGTGTCAGGGGCGATGCGAAGATCAACGCGGCGAGACCGAAGGAGATTGCGATCCCACCAACGCCGATTGCCCTCAGGGTGGCGGCGAATCTCCACCACAGGAGCCAGAGGGCAACAACCGGAATCACATACAATCCCTTGTAGCCCAGGAGGGCGAAAAAGGGAACGCTCAGGATCTGGAACAGGATTGGAAAAACAGGGATGTGGCCGCTCGCGGAGTAATAGAGGTAGGGCGGCCCGAACGGATAAAGACCCGCGTCCCATATTTCCTCGACCCACTCTGGGGCTTCCAGGTGAAGAGCCGCAGACACGTCGCCCCTGGCGAACTGCTCGACCATGAGGTACTTGAGACCGCCATCCCCGCTGTAGAAAACACCGTTCTTCACCTGGAGGAGCTGGTATCCGCTGAGGATGATTCCCAGAACGAGGACCAGAATCGGGAGAAGTCGAAATTCGGATTCCGTCCGGCTCGCCTTCTCACCCATTTGCTCTTTCCACCGCTGCTTTTCGGGGATTCGGGTCTGTCCCGAATCCCTGTCCCGAATCCCTTGTGAAGTAGTTCACGGGGAAGCACTCAGGGGAGTGACAAGTGTCTAGTGTCTAGTGTCGAGGAAATAGGACAGTATTTCTACCGACTGTGCCGGGAGAACTCAGAGCAGCTGTCCGCCCCACAGCTCGCCACAGAAATCGCTCCAGGGTAGAATCTCGATACCGTCGTCCGTCGTGCGCCGGTTCTCTGACCGAGAGACAACCACCTTTCGCCGTGGAGTGTTTTCCTCATTCAGTGCCCTCAGGCCCTTCAGGTCAGCGGCTCGAATCTCCCGGGTCGACTTGCATTCAATGGCCAAGTCCATATCGCCGACGATCAGGTCGACTTCGAAACCAGAACTCGTTCGCCAATAGCTTATGGGATGATCGAGGCGTTCGTAGGAAAGATAGGCACGCACTTCGTTCAGTACAAAGTGCTCGAAGGCCCACCCGAAACGATCAGATCCCTCGACGATGATCCGGGCTTCCGGATGAAGATGGTTCGCAACACCCACATCGAACAGATAGAACTTGGCCGTCTCGACTAGACGGCGCTTCTTGCGCCGCCGCCAAGGCTCCAAAGTGAAACCGAGAAGCGTATCCTCAAGAAGTTGGAAGTAGTTGCGCACGGTGCCGGCTGAAACACCAGTCTCGCGAGCGAAGTTGGCGTAGTTGATCTGCTGGCCGTGACAAAGCCCCGCAATCTGCAAGAAACGAGAAAACGCCGGGATGTTCCTCGTAGCGGACTCGTCGATGATCTCCGCCTTGATGTAGTTGTGCACGTATGCCTTCAGCAACGGTGCGGGATCATCGACAAGGTAGTGTACTGGAAGCGTCCCATGCTGAAGAGCCCGCGGCAGATCGACGGTGCCGATCTCATGGCTGGTCAGCGGTAGCATGTGGTAATCGATGGCTCGTCCACCGAGAAGGTTGCGAGATCGGCGCCGTAGCTTCCGGGCGCTCGATCCGCACAGAATGAACTGGGTACATGTGTTTTCGAGGAGCCAGTGCACCTCCTCCAGCAGAAGCGGAACATGCTGGACCTCGTCGATGACGACGATCCGGGGACTCTCGGCCAGCACCTCCTCGCGTAGAAGCCGCGGGCGAACACTCAATTCGGCGCTTAGTGTCGTATCCAGTAGGTCGTAGAATCTCGCCTCGGGATAGCGATCGTGCAAGAATGTCGTCTTGCCGGTCTGCCGCGCTCCCCACAGAAAGACGGCGGCCGAGCCCGTAATGGGGTTCGGCACCCACGATAACTCTAGCGAACGCTTGAATTTAGACATTCGAGATGTCATGTGCTGATTTTCATGCAAATCAACATGACAGTCAAGGATTTTCTTGACGAAGGTCGAGGCGTATCCCCGGGAGTGTACCTGGTGCGCATCGATACCGGTGGATCCGTCCGGACGGGGCGTGTGGTTCTGGTGAAGTAGTTCATGGGGAAGCGCCCTCGGCGTCGCGGCTCTGGGCTCTCGCTTCTCAGTGCCAAGCTCACCGTTCGTCCTGAGCCCGTCGAAGGATCGACGGTGAGCAGCCGCCGGTGATTCTGCTCCCCCACGCCCGGCAGGCGAATCCCTCACCTCCTGTAGAGGGCCCTCAGGCGACTCCAAGATGTGACCTCGAGTGAACTCGGCGGCAGCGAGTAGCTTACCAGCTGATAGAGCTCTGAAGCTATGAACTGGACCTCGCCGACATCGGCCGTGAACCACATGGATGCCTGACGCTGCGACGCATCGATCTTTCTCCCCAGGAGGTCATAGTCCCCGCGGTCCAGATCCGGGAATACCCCACCCACGGCGTATGCATAGAACTTCCCGGCAGGAACATTGACGAACCCTTCCTCCACGATCTGGTGACAGAAGGAGAACGAGTCGCAGTAGGTCGAGTCCGGCAAGTTGTATATATCCACCGAGAAGCACAACTTCTCCCCGAGGAAAGGAGCTGCGCTGATGATCCAAATGCCGGGTTCATAGATGAAGCCGAATTGTTCCTCGGATCTGTAAGCCCCCCGCAGCACCAGCGCCCCGTCCGCCGCCTCGTACCAGTAATTCCGAAGCCCACCGTCAGGGTCAGTCCTGTACTCCATCACAGCACACTCGATGCCCCAGATATCCTCCCAACCGACGCACTCCCTCACATACGGCGTCGACGTCTCATCGCCCACGTACTCCCACACGCTTCCTGCGCACATGGGGAAAAACTCGTGTGCCTCCGTTGCGTGATTCACGCTGAGCACGAACACGATTACGAATCCAAGCAGACGCATTTCGCTGTCGCCTCCAGAGAGATTCCAAGTGTTATCGCCACTCGTCCGTCCCACCGCCCGATCATCACGCGAGTACCGGATTGGTATCCTGTCCTCGGAACGCCGCTGCTACCCCCCAAGATAGAAACGCACGCGCAGATCCACGGTCGTCAGCCGCGCTTTGGGGGACGTTGTCAGCTTAGTCAGCTTATTCTGTCATCATCGGCACCATCTGTCCATATCTGATCGGCAAGGGGGATTTCCCTCGATCCGGCGGACGGACTTGGCCTTTGCCCCCTTGGGAGCTTTCCGACCAGCGCGGAAAGCCGGTCTCCGCTGCCGCGGCACTTGACGAACCCGGTTTCCGGCGGATAATGAGAGCATGAAGCGGCAACCGGCCTGTCTTGGCCTGATCCTGGCAATTCTTGTGGTTCTTCTGGCCGCCCCGGCGCGGGGGGACCGCGCCGGGGCGCTCACGTGCTACAACGCGGGCGTGTCCCTCCTGGCGGAAGGAAAAAACAGGGAAGCCATCAAGGAGCTGCGGCGAGCCGTCCGCAAGGATTTCAAATTCGCCGACGCCCACGCCAAACTCGCCGACGCCTACTCCGGACTCGCCACCATCGAGGGCAGAAGACTGGCCGTGGAGGAATACCGGCTGGCGCTGCGCTACGACCCGGAGAATCCCGACTACCACCTCGCGCTCGGGAAGATCCGTGTTGACCAGACCTTCGACCGCTACGCCGACACCCGCTTCCAGGAAGCCATCAAACTGAACCCGGATCTGACCGCCGCGTACCTGCAGCGGGGCCTCATCTACATCCGCCGCTGGCTGACCTGGCGCCAGTACACCGATGACCTGGAAACCGCTCGCGGTTCCTTCCAGGAAGCCTACGATCGGGGCTCCGGAGACCGGGACGTCTTCTACCATCTGGCACAGCTGTCGCTGGAGCTGGAGAATCCGGAAACAGCCCTGGACGTCTCGGAACAGATCCTGGAGGAGGATCCGGAGGATACCGGGGCGCGCTTTGTCTGCGCGCAAGCCCTGCATGATATGGAGAAACTCGAAGAGGCGGAGGAGAATTACCTCCTTGCGATTTCCACGCTGGGTGTCGAAGAAAAACTGCTATTTCTCGGGATTGAAGAGGTCGCTTCCCGGAAGCTGAGGAAGATGCTCTCGAAGATCGATCCGGACAGCACGCGGGAGCTGGCCCGGAGGTTCTGGCGGGAGCATGACCCCTACCTGGCGACCAAGGTCAACGAGCGCCTGCTGGAGCATTGGCGCCGCATCCTCAAGGCCGACCTGTACTTTTCCTCGGACAAGATCGAACTCAAGGGGCGACATTCCTCGAGGGGCAAATCCTACATCCGCTATGGCCCGCCGACGGAGATGGTTTCCTATATCGGCGAGAATCTCCGTCCCAACGAACTCTGGACGTACCGGGTTGGGGGTAACCGGTTCCGGCTGCGATTCGAAGACCGTTTCATGAACGGCGAGTTCGGCTTCCCCTTCGGCTCCAGGGGCGGCGGGTCGGCCATGCGCTGGGAAATCCTCCTCCGCCAGCTCCCGGAGTTCTACGTGCCCGAGTTCGAGGGTAAGCAGGTTCGCATGATTTCGGATGCCTGTTCCTTCTTCCGCCACAAGGGCAAGACGCGGCAGGAGATCTACTACGCCATCCCGGGGCGGGATCTCGAACTGCGGAAGGAGGACAAAGGGTGGCAAGGACGGCTCCGGCGGCGGGTCGTAGTCTACGATCGGGACTGGCGCATTGCGGCACAGGAGTCTTCGACCGTTCTCACACACCCCTCCGGATCCCTGCATCTACTGAGGGAGGGAACCCTGGTGGATCAGATCCACTTCGACCTTAAGCCGGGAACCTACCTGGCGGCCATTGCGCTGGAAGACCGCGCCGCCGAGGTCATGGGGCTGACGGAGGTCGGGATCACGGCCAGGGCTTTCGAGGGAACGGATCTCGAGATCAGCGACATCCAGCTGGCCCGCTCTATCCACCGGGCGTCGGACCCGAGTCCCTTCAACAAGGCCGCCCTCCGGGTGGAACCCGAACCCTCCCACCAGTTCCAGAGATCGCATCCCGTGAACCTCTACTACGAGATCTACGGCCTGGATCTGGACGAGACGGGGCACGCCCGGTTCCGAACCACTATCCGGGTGATTCCTCTCGAGGTGGAGGAAGACCAGGGATTCTGGGACGGGGTCCTCCGCCTGTTCGGCAAGAAACCGTCGACTCCGCCACACATCGCCAGCACCTACGGCCACACGGCCACCTCCAGATCCGCGCCCCAGCACGTCTCGCTGGATCTCACCCCTCTCCGCCCCGGCATGTACCGCGTGACCGTCATGATCGAGGATGCGATCGCCGGGATCCATACCGCGCGCAGTACGGTGTTGTATATAAGCAGATAAGGGACAAGAGCATGAGAGACAGTCCCTAGACGGGATCTTTTCATAACCCGGCTGGAAGATCTCGGGACTCCGACAAGGTCGGGGACCCGAGGACTTCCAGCCTTCATGTCCTGCTTCAGTGCGTTCAGTGTTCGGCTTTTCGCCAACCGGCAGGACAAGAGCCAGACCATAACACTGAATACACTGAAAGAAGACTGAGAACTGCTGAAGGCCCCGGAGTCCGGCCGAAGGGAACTGTCACCACGTTGACCGTACCCTTCAGCCGTACCCCGGGGCCGGGTCATGAAAAAGTCCAAGATCCAGGGGCGACCCCTCACCCTCTCGCGGTTTCGCCCTCGCCTTGTCGCCTTCGCGCCCTCGCCCTTGACAATCGCCTGCTTGCCCCGATAATGGTGCTATGCGCTATCGACGCCTCATCGCACTCGTCCTCGCTGTGATCGTGTGCGCTTCCTTTCACTCGCAGGCATTCGCCGATCGCGAGAAGGCCCTCGAACACTACAGTTCCGGTCTCGCTCTGATGGAGGAAAGCAGATACCGGGACGCTATCAAGTCCTTCGAAAAGGCCGTCCACGAGGACTTCAAGTTCGCAGACGCCCACGCGAAGCTGGCAGCGGTCCACTTCCGACTCGCCACGATCGAGGAGCGAAGGCTGGCCGCCGAGGAATACGGTCTGGCCATCCGCTACGATCCGGACAACCCCGACTACCACCTGGCGCTGGGGAGAGTCCAGATTGCCCAGTCTTTCGACCGGGCGGCCCTGGTTTCTCTTCGAAAGACCATCGAGCTGGATCCGGAAAGGGACAAAGCATACCTCGAACTGGGTCTGCTCCAGCTCCGCCTCTGGAGAGATGAGGGAAAGGACCTTCGCGAATCTTACGAGACTCTCCTTCAAGCCTACGGCCGGGGTTCCACGGACCGTGAGCTGCTTCACACTCTGGGCCAGGTTGCCAACGAAGTAGAGGAATTCGAAATCGCCGAGGAAGTCCTGCTGAGAGTCGTCCTCGAGTATCCGTCCGACTCCGAAGCCCGATTCCAGTACGCCATGGCCCTCCACGGGCTGGGACGATTGGCGGAAGCGGAGGAAGCCTACCTGACCGCCATATCCATGACCGGCGTCGGGGACCGCGCGTTTTACCTCGGAGTCCAGGGAGTTGCGAGCGCCGGTCTTGATCGCGAGTTACGCGGTTCAAACGAAACGGGAATCGCAGACCTGGCGCGCCGGTTCTGGCGCGAGCAGGATCCGCTTCCCAGTACGGCGGTCAACGAACGTCTCCTTGAACACTGGCGCCGCATTCTTCAGGCCGACCTCCGTTTCTCCGCGCCAAAAGCCGGATGTCTTGGACGCTACACGGCCCGCGGCCAGACCTATGTCCGATTCGGCATTCCCACCCATCGGGTCTTTTCCATCGACGAAACTCGCCGCCCGCTGCGCCGGGATGAGGCGATGCTTCGCCATCCACAGAGCCCGCAGCACAACTATGACATGATCGATCTCAACCCTCGACCCGCCGAGACGTGGACCTACTGGGTCGACGGCAAGCCCTTCGAGCTCACCTTCCGGGATCGATTCCTGGATGGCCAGTTCGGTTTTGCGTTCGACTTGGGAAGGGACGCTGCAAAGGACTGGGAGACCTTCGTACGAGAAATCCCCCAGATCTACCTTCCCGAGTACGAGGGGAAACAGATCCGGATGTTCGCCGACGCTTGTGCATTCTTCCGGAACCCCGGGACAACACTGCAGGAGATCTACTACGCCATCCCTGCCAGGCAACTCAGGTTCAGGAAGGAGGAGTCGGGCTGGAGCGGCAGGCTGGTGCGCCGGATTGTCCTCTACGACCTGGACTGGAAGGTCGTGGCCGCCGAATCAAGCACCATCGTCACCCAGATTTCGGGAACCCTCGACAACGTGAGGCAGGGCACTCTGGTCTATCTGAGCGGGATCGATCTCAAACCCGGACGGTACTTCGCGGCGATTTCCCTAGAGGATCCGGCTGCCGGAATCATGGGTTTGGCGGAGATCGATCTGTCGACCCGGTCCTTCGACTGGCCGGGGGTCCAACTCAGCGATATCCAATTGGCCCAGTCAATCACAACCACGGACACACCCAACCCCTTCGATAAGGGGGGTCTCACCGTTGTTCCCGAACCTTCTCACTTTTTCCACCGCGCAGAGCCGGTCAACTTCTACTACGAAATCTACGGGCTGGGTCTGGATGAGGATGGGCGCTCGCGATTCAAGGTGACCGTCCGGGTCATCCCCGTGGACGTCGAAGACGCGGGAGGGCTCTGGCAGTTGGTCCGGCGTCTCTTCCGTCGGAAACCGACGACCCCACCGCACATCGGCAGTACCTTCACCCACACCGGCTCGTCCGACACCGCTCCCCAACGGCTGTCGCTCGACCTCTCTCCCCTGCGGTATGGGAAGTACGATCTCTCCGTCAGCGTGGAGGACCTGGTCGACGAGGGAACCGCCTCAGGGAAGACAGTGCTGTATATCACGCGGTGAGTGAGAACAAGTCCCTAGTCCGTAGTCCCTAGTCCCAAGTCCCTAGCCTGGATTATGCACGCGTTTT
>JAGLYR010000156.1 GCA_023132135.1 Candidatus Eiseniibacteriota bacterium
TGCCAGTGTGATTCCCAGGGTCGAGAGCATGCCGACGCCGGCAATGGCCACTCCGTACGTGCCCGCCGTCCAGTACGCGACGATAATGGCGATCACCACGAGGACCACGGGGTACAGGGTGCTGGCGAATCCGGTTGCAAGTCCCTGGATGATGCTGGTCGCCGCGCCTGTCTGGCATGCCTCGGCCACCCGTTGCGTCGGCCGGTGTGAATACGATGTGAAGTAGTTCGTGCTCTCACCGATCAGGACGCCGGCCACCAGGCCTGCGAGGATGGCCCAGAAGATGCCCAAGCTCGCATCCAGCCACTGCACAATGAGGTAGGAGAACACGACGGTCAGAATGGATGCGACCAGGGTTCCTCGTCTCAGGGCAGCCAGGAGAGATTTCATTTCCGGCTTCTCACCGACACGCACGAAGAAGGTGCCGATGATGGAGGCTATGATACCGCCACCGGCCACGAGCATTGGCAGATGCCAGGCGGCGATCTGGCTCCCCACCAGATGCATTCCCTGGAAGGCCACCATGCCAAGGGCCATGGTGGCGATGATAGAGTCGACATAGGATTCGAAGAGATCTGCGCCCATTCCGGCAACATCCCCAACATTGTCGCCCACAAAATCCGCAATCACGGCCGCGTTCCGGGGGTCGTCCTCGGGAATTCCTTTCTCCACCTTGCCGACCAGGTCGGCCCCGGTATCCGCTGCCTTGGTGTAGATCCCACCTCCCACGCGTGCGAAGATTGCCACCGAGGAAGCTCCAAACCCGAATCCCGGGATAATCATCAGGAAATCGGGACGCGTGTGGAACAGGAAGTAAAGGGCGCTGAGGCCGAGGATTCCAAGACCGACGACCGTCATCCCCATCACACCCCCCGCCCGGAAGGAGACGCGGAGCCCTTGGTTGAGGCTGATCTCGGCCGCGGCCGCGGTGCGGCTGTTTGATCGTGTGGCAATGCTCATTCCGATATAGCCGGCCAGAGCGGAACAGACCGCGCCGAAGACGAAGGCCAGCGCTACGAGCCATCCCAATCCGGGTACAACACCGAGAGCTACGGCCACGACAACTACGAAGATGCTCAGGATGGTGTACTCTCGTCTCAGGAAAGCGACTGCTCCGTCCTCAATGGCCGTGGCGATCGCCTGCATCGCAGCCGATCCCCGCGGCTGTCTCAAAATGTACGAGATCAGAAACACGGCGAAGATCAGGCCCAAGCCGCCCGCGATCACCGAAAGCCATACGTGATCCATCGAATTGATCCTCCTGCAAGTGGAGCATTGGCACATTGAGGCCTTCCCGACAGCCGGGGAGGCCGACAAAACAGCGCGATCCTAGAGGATGGAGAGTGGCAGAGCAAGGAGAAAATATGAATGGGCAGGGGGAGAGTGGCAGGTACGGAACCGGTGCTTCGTGCAAGGAGCAGGACATTGGAAACAAGTCCCTAGTGCGTAGTCCCTAGTCCCTAGTCCAAGGAACAGAGCATAGTCCCGTTTGGCCTGCGGAATGCTGCCCTGTTTCCTCGACACTCGGCACTTGTCACTCGCCCTCGCCACACGGACAGGGCGATGGCCCCAACCCAGTGACAGGTGACAGGGTGACAAGCGACTGGGATTGGGGAATACTGCTGTCCGCTGCTTGCGCTCTCCATGAATAATCCGGGCTAGGGTGTAGGTCCTGTTCCCATGTGCTGCCGGAAAAACCTCACCGTGCGCACCATCAGATCCAGCCTGGTTTCCTGCCAGTAGGTGAGGCCGTGGGTGGCCTTGGGGTAGAACATCACGTCGAATACTTTTCCGGCCTCCAGGAGCTTCTGGACCAGTTGAACGGTGTCCTGGAAGAGCACGTTGTCATCGGCCATCCCGTGGACGATCAGGAGGGGATCCTGAAGGCCCTCCACGTGATGGATGGGGGAAGTCGCCTCGTAGATCTCCGGGAATTCCTCGGGTCGACCCAATCGCTGAGCGGTGTAGTCGTCCGTGTAATTGTGCCAGTTGGTCACCGGTTTCCAGGCCGCTCCCGCCTGGAAGACTCCGGGATGGGTGAAGAGAGTCATGAGGGTGAGGAAACCCCCGTAGCTGCTTCCCCACATCCCGATCCGTTTCCCATCGATGTAATCCAGCGACCGAAGATAATTGGCCGCGCTCACGCATTCTCCGGCATCGATGATGCCCATCTTCTGGTAGTAGCCATAGTGGAAATCCCGGCCGTAGCCCACGCTCGCCCGGAAGTCGACCCTTACGACAATGTATCCCATCTCATTGGCCATGTAGTAGTCCAGCAGATCGTAGGAGATCCATTCATTCTTGGCGATGTTGGCGTACACGCAGCTCAGGACTGCCGGGTACTTCTTCCCTGGATCGAAATGCGCAGGCTTGACCATGAACCCGTGGATGGTTGCTCCGTCCTCTTCGTTGGTGTAGGTGAAGTACTCGGGCTCGATTCGTGAGATGGGAGCGAATGCCGGCAGTGGTGAACGGGTGATCCGGTTCTCCGCGCTCGGTTTCCTTACGTTGACGATGTACAGCTCGGGGGGAACCATGAATTGAGAGAACCGGGTAGCCGCATACCGCCCGTCGTCGGAGACAGTCATCGGGGAGTAGCTCCCGGAAAAGGTTCCGGGGGTCGCGGTCACGCGCTTCGGAGTGCCGCCTTCGGGGGGAATCACGTAGACGTGGCTCTCCAGAGGATGCTGCTCCGATGCCGAGAACAGTATCTCTTTGCCCTTCTTGGGAATGTGAAGAGAAATGACGTCCCACTTGCCCCGGGTCAGTTGGCGCGCTTCCCCCCCGCCCTGAGGCAGTGCATAGATGTGCCGGTATCCGTCTTTCTCGGACGTTATGTAGACCGTCTGTCCGTCGGGGCTCCACAGTGCATCCAGGTGCCAGAGAAAGGGTTCCTGGAACTCGCTGTAGAGTTCGGTCAGTTCGAGGGTCTCGCTGTCCGCAAGGTAGATGCGGCGGGTCTTGTAGTCCTTGTCGTTCCAGTTCACGAGGAGTGCTCTTGAATCCGGTGACCATACGATGTCCCGGTTGTACTGGGTCTCGCTGTTGTTGTAGTAGAGATCCTCGCCCCAGTCGATCCACCGGATGAGTCCGCCGCGACGGTCCACGACGCCGACCTCTGTCTCAAAGATCGGGGTTCCGGTGTAGTTCCGCTTCCAGTTCCCGGCTTCGACGCGACTGGGCAGATAGTCCGGGATCACGATGTCCTCCATCACATCGGTGTCCCAGATCAGAAGAGCGATTGCCGATCCATCCGGTGTCCATTCGTAGCGGCGAATGCTGGAAGTCGCAGGGTAGGAGAGAGCGGACTTGTTCTTGCTGAGCGTCGTGAGCTGCCGGATTTCCCCGGTCTTGAGATTGCGGGTCCACAGGTTCTGGGACTTGATGAAGGACAGCAGCTCCCCATCGGGGGAGAACCGGACCCTCGACTCCCCGGCCTGGGTTCTCATCAGCACGCGCGGGTCCTGCCGGCCCCGGGCATCCACCAGGAAGATGTCGCCCCGGAGAACAAAGGCAATGGTCTTTGAGTCCGGCGACCACGCAAGCTGGCCGATGCCCCAGTCGTAGGCTTTGTCCAGGGCGATCTCCTCCTCGGTTCGCTCGTCATCCTCGATCGGGATCCTCGGGAAGTCATACAGGTTGGTCAAGCGAACGGGTTCCCCGCTGGGAGCTTTCGCAACGTAGAGATCCCGGAACCGCTCTCCCTCCTCGTTCCAGAGGAACGCGATTGACTTCGAGTTCGGGGACCATTCCATTGCCCGCGGGGCGTGCCCGTAGATATACGGGAATTCGTAGAGCTGTTCCAACGTGACGTGTTCCTGAGCGGAGACACCGGCGGCAAAGCACAGGACCAGGATTGATCCAACCAGCCCGTGGAGTTTCAATGGAATCCTCCTTTTCTGTGACAGGGAGTTGCTGTCGGACGTCTGCAGAGTATGCTAATTGGGGGCGGATCGTCAAGGGCGGGGCTTGCATCAAGAGCAGTCCCTAGTGCGTAGTCCCTAGTCCGTAGTTCAAGGAGAAGGGCATCGGAAGCGGTCGCTAGCCTGAATAATCCAGGCTAGGGTCTTGACTTTGCCCGATTGCTGGGGCAGTATCAAAGTTTGCATATGTTTGGATCCGCACGTGATTGGGGGAACGCAGATGCAGGATATGACCGGGCATGAGAGAAGGGCCCTGGGCACGGTAGCCGTAACGGGGGGAGCCGGTTTCATCGGGTCACATCTGGTGCAAGCCCTTCTGGCCGAAGGCAACAGGGTCCGGATAATCGACAACTTTGATTCCTACTACCAGGGTAAGGAGGCGAACCTGCTGGCTGTCCGCGACCATCCGGCCCTGACCCTGGACCGCACGGATATCCTGGACACGCAGGCTCTCAGCAGGAGCTTCGAAGCGGTGGATGTGGTCTTTCATCTGGCTGCGCAGCCGGGCGTTCGCTTTTCCTTCGAGAACAGGGAAAAAACGAGGAGCGTCAATGTGGATGGGACCCGGTCGGTGCTCGAAGCGGCTTCGGCCGCGGGTGCTCGCCGCCTGGTCTTCGCCTCCTCGAGTTCAGTGTATGGGCTTCTTGAGACCCTGCCGGTCTCGGAGAGGCAGGTCCCCAAGCCCATATCCCCCTACGGGCAGAGCAAGATTGAGGGAGAGCATCTACTGAACGATTTCTACGCGTCGGGGAGAATCGAGACTGTCGCCCTTCGACTCTTCTCGGTCTTCGGACCGCGGCAGCGTCCGGACATGGCGGGAACCCGGTTTCTCCAGAGACTCACCTCCAGCGCTGCTCCCCTGGTCACGGGTGACGGGATGCAGACCCGGGATTTCACGTATGTGGAAGACGTGGCCAGGGCCTTTGTCGCAGCGGCTCGGTCTGAGCGGGCCGCTGGAGATGCTCTCAATATCGGCACCGGGCGCGAATCCACTCTCAAGCGATTCCTCTCGCTGATTGTGGATTTCCTGGGGCTCAAGGATTCGGCTGTGGAGCACACAAGAAGCGGCGAGGGCGAGCCTGGGAGGATGCGGTGTGATGCCCGCAGGGCAGAACACGCCCTCGATTGGAGGGCAACCGTGGGACTGCCCGAAGGGCTTCGGAAGCAGGTGGACTGGTGGGTAAACGAGTTCATGCCCGATGAAGAGCGCCGGCTCTTCCAGCAAAGGATGACGAAGTCACACGTGTAGATTGGACTCTTGCCGCCGGTCCCCGTGTTACCCCCGCCCGGGACGTTGATGGAGATCCGTGTGGAGAAGCCTGGTTCTGATGAGCGAGACGGGATCCGCCTCCCGATCGTGCCGGAGAGAATCCTGATGATTCGCCTTCGGGCGTTGGGCGATGTACTCCTCACAACGCCGGCTGTCCGAGCCATGCGGCGGGCCTATCCCGATGCCTACCTGGCCATGATGGTGCGGAAGAATATGGCTGGGGCGATGGAGGGGAATCCGAACCTGGATGAGGTTATCATCTGTGATCCATGGTACGGAGAGGGCTGGCCGTGGACCCGGGAACTGCTGGAGTTCATACGGGTTGTGCGAGGATTGCGACGCCGGCGTTTTGACCTGGTGATCGATCTGTTCGGTAATCCCCGGTCTGCGTGGCTTGCCTGGTTGAGCGGGGCGCCCTACAGGCTTGGGTACAATGTGAGGGGGCGGCGGCTCGCCTACAATCTTCGCAAGGAACGGTTTCTTCAGCGGGGAGAACGGAGGCGCGAGGTCGACGTGCACCTGGACATGGTCCGGGTTCTGGGAATCGAGGTCGGCGACAAGAGGGTGGAGATCCAGATTGGAGATCTCCACCGCCGGGCGATCCGGGAATTTCTGGCAGGTCTTGGGATTGGAGATGAAGACCGAATCGTGAGTCTTTCTCCCTCGGCCAAGTGGCAGGCCAAGCAGTGGAAGCCGGAATCGTACGCTCGCCTGGCCCGGATGCTGCGGGAGGCGGGATGGCGTGTCATCATTCTCTGGGGCCCCGGGGAAAACCTGCTGGCCGAACAGATTTCGGAGGCGGCCGGGGATGGAGTGTTCATCGGGCCCCGGGCCAACCTGAAGGAACTGGCGGCAATGGTCGAAATCTCCTCCATGTTGATTGGAACTGATTCCGGGGTTACCCATGTAGCCGAAGCGGTCGGGACGCCGTCCATCGTTCTCTATGGGCCGACCGATCCTCGCGTGTGGCATTCGGACGACACCGAGAGACATGTGGCACTCTACCTCGATGGGCTGGATTGCCTCTTCTGCAACAGGAAGTTCTGCGAGACACACGAATGCATGGATAACCTGACGCCCGAACGAGTAATGGAGGAGGTTCAGAAGCTGCGGTGAACAAACCTCTTCGAGTCCTTCAGATCACGGCTGCGGGCGATACCGCGGGAGCTACCCAGTCCATCATCAATCTGACCCTCGGGTTGCGGGAGCGAGGTCACTCCGTGTGGATGGCCGCGCGGCCAGAAAGCCTGATCCATCGATTCATGGAGGAGGAAGGCGTGCCCACGTTCCCGGTCGTCTTTCGCGGGGGCCTGGATCTGAAGACTGCAAGGCGCATCGCAGCGTTCACGCGTGAGCATCGGATCGACGTCGTCAATTCCCACGCATCCCGCGATCGGCATGTCACCATCTATGCAAGGAAGCTCTTCCGGATGCCCGCGAAGCTCATTCACACCCGTCGGAACGTGCCCCTCATGAGTGGAGGCTGGTTCCAGGGACGGTTCTACGGGTGGGGGGCCGACCGGCTGATTGCGGTGAGCAAGGCCGTGAAGGATGCTCTGGTGGCCAGCGGAGTGCCGGATCGCAGTGTATCCGTCGTAAGAAACGGCATTGTCCTGTCCAACTACGGAGATGTTCCGGAAGAGAAGGTCCACGGGCTGAGAGAGGATCTGGGGCTCGCAGGCGACGATCCTGTGATCGGAGTGGTTTCTCGTCTCAAGGATCACCATATTCTTCTACGGGCCCTTGCGGATCTCGATCCCTCTATAAAGGTCATTTTCCTGGGCGTGCGGCGGAACGACGCGTTGGAACGCCTGACGGAGGAACTGGGACTCGGAAACAAGATCTTCTACCTCTCGTTTCGGGATGAGATTCTCCCGTACTTCGCGTTGTTCACCATCTCCGTTCTGCCATCGACCATTGAAGGGTTCTCGCGATCCATCCTTGAGTCCATGGCGATGGGGGTGCCCGTCGTCGCTTCCGATGCGGGGGGCAACAGAGAGGCCATCGAGCATGGCAGGACCGGTTTCCTGTTCGCTCCCGAGGATCACCATGCCCTGGCCGGATACATCCGCCGGCTCCTGGAGGATGTGGAGCTGAGGAAGGCGTTCGCTGCCCGGGGGCGCGAGTGTGTCCGCCGGTTCGATGTGGCGCGTACCGTGGAACGGGCGGAGGTCGTGTACTACGACGTACTGGGTGGAGGAAGGGATGCCTGACGGCCGCTCTGGTGCAAGCGATCTGCTGCTGCGTGTGGCCCTCTACGGTTTTGTGATAGGGTGCTTCCAGGGAATCGCCATCACCCAGAGCGCCCTCATTCTGGGATTGCTGGTCTGGGCCATAGCGGCTGGAGGGAAGGGTCTGTGGGGGAGAGCGGGGCCGGGATTCGTGACTCCCGTGGACATAGCGTTCATCCTCTGGCTGGGCTCGGGGATCATCTCCACCGTGTTCGCCGTGGATCCTCTGGCCAGCCTCGACAAGCTTCGGAAGATCTTCATGGTGGGAATCGTCTACCTCTTCGCTTTCAATGTGAAGAGCGTGACCCGCCTGGACAGGGTGGTCTTTGCATTCCTTCTTTCGGCTTCTGTCGCTTCGGTGGTCGGCATCCTGGACTACGCAGGTCACCCCATCGGGGTCGACGGCCGGACGCGAGGAACCATGGGTCACTACATGACCATGGGTGGCCTGCTGCTGTTTGCCGCCAGCGTATCGGTGTCACTGGCGCTTTTTGCCGGAGCAAGGGGATGGAGGGCGGCATTCCTGTGGTTTGCCGCCGTGTCGTCCACGGCCTGTCTTGCCGTGACCTTTACCCGGAGTGCGTGGATTGGTTTCGTGGCCGCACTGGTCACCATCTTCGCATACAAACGACGCGCTCTTCTGGCGGCGCTGCCGGCGGTTCTCATTGTTTTCTATCTCGCGGCGCCCCCGGGTTTCCGGGAGCGGATTCACAGCATCTTCGATCCCGGCCATCCGAACAATATCGAGCGCACCTACCTGTGGAAGGCAGGACTCGAGATTTTCCGCGATCACCCGCTGGTGGGCGTCGGCCTTATGGACCAGAGCACGCTGTATGAGCAGTACCGATCGCCCGAGGCCCGGGAGACCCACGGTCATTTCCACAACATCTTCGTCCAGGTGGCCTCGGCCCGGGGCGTCGTGGGTCTGGCTGCCTTCGCATACCTGCTCTGGGCCATGGGCGCGGCGATTCATGGTGGGCTTCGTTCGGCGCGGTCCATCTCTCCCTTCGCCGAAGCGCTGGCCGTCGGCGCATTCGGCGCCTATCTGGGATTCATCCTGAGCGGGCTCTTTGAGTGGAACTTCGGAGACTCGGAGGTGATCATGGTGGTTTACTTCCTTGTGGGGATTGGGATTGCCCTGACCCGTCTCAACGAATGTGCCAGATCAGACCCGCGTGGATGATGAACTCGTTGGCGTCTGTCTCAAAGGTCTTGCTCTCGGTTTCGATATCGGTCTCCACCTTGGTCTTGACAGCGTTCCTTACAGTCCCGTAGGAAACCCCGAAGTCGATGCCCAACCCGTGCGGGCGGTGGCGCCTCACGAAACGGGTGATCACAAAGCCGGCGTCCACCTTCCAGCCGAACTCCGTGTCGGTCGAGCTCCGGTGATGGTAGATGGTCACCCGATCCACAGAGCGGAACAGATAGAAGCCCGCCATCGGGGCGACATACAACCGGAGGGACCGTGAACGGGGTGAGCTCAGCTCGAAGCCGCCCTGGATGCGGATGGATTCATGCCGGGTGATGACGCCCGCCGGCTTACCGCCGATCTCCACAACATGCTCGTCCTCTCCGTAGAACAGGATCTCAAAATCCCCCCGCAACCTGGCGAGGGACAATCCGATGGGTCTCAGGAACTTGATGCCGATCCCGCCGCCGGTCCCCGAGATGTTGGCGAAGTCTTCCTGGGGAAGATCGATGAGGAAGGCAACCCCGATGTCGTACCGCGGATCGGACTCGCTGGCGAGGACGGGGGATGCCAAGGTGATGGTGACGGCAAGAATCACGATGGCAAGTCGCACGGCGCGACCTCCGGAGTCGGGTGACAGGTCAAGGAACGTAGCCACTACTGTCTATGGCTATTGTAACTGCAATTGGGGAAAGGTCAAGGACCAGCCCGTATTTCTCATCAGCGGCTTCCGGTCGCTGGTGAGAAACACGGGGTAGCCGTCATCGTGAGTCGGGGCAGTGCTCTCGGCCGCTTGGGTTGCGAAATAACAGGATTTGTGGTAAAATGTATGGTTAGCGCCCGGCCTCGGCACCATGCGTGACGTCTCGATGTGCGGCTGGGTCTTGTTGTGGGTAGACCAGAGCAAGGAGTTCTTCATGATGAGAAGCATGGTTGCTGCTATTAGTCCGTGGAATATGAGATGGGCCCTGATCGGGTGTTTTGCCGTATCGTGGATACTCGCTTCCGCAACGGGGACGTGGGGGCAGCCGAAAGGCCCGGGGGACATCTCGGAGCAACTGGCGAAGGCGAAGGCGGAGTGGTTCGCGCGGGTCCAGACGAGGGCGACGGAACCCACGCCCAATCAGGAGAACTACGACGCGAAGTATTACTTCCTGGATCTGGACATCGACCCCGTCTCCGAGGTGGTTTCGGGCACGGTGAGAATGGATGCAGAGGTTGTGATGGGTCCACTGACCACGGCCGACGTTGATCTATACGACAACCTGACCGTGGACGGGGTCACCTCGGGGGGAAGCGCGGCGGCCTTCTCGCACTCCGACGACATCCTGACTGTGACTCTCGATCGCAGCTACGCGGCGGGGGAGACCTTCATTCTGGAGATCACTTATCACGGCACTCCATCGGCCTCGGCCGGAGCGTTTGCCTTTGCGAGCTACGGTGGTGAGGACATGATCTGGAGTCTCAGCGAACCTTTCGGCGCCCGCACCTGGTGGCCGTGCAAGGATTACCCGCTGGACAAGCCTGACTCGGCGGATATCTGGATCACCGTTCCGGACAACCTGATCGTGGCTTCCAACGGAACGCTGCGCGCGACCATTGATAACGGCGGTACGATGACGTACCAGTGGCATGAACAGTATCCCATCGCGACGTACCTCGTCTCCGTGGCAATCCATCCCTACACCGTTTTCTCGGATTGGTATCACTACACGCGCGATGACTCTATGGAGATCCAGTTCTTCGTTTTCCCCGCTCACTACGCCGCCGTCCAGGAGAACTACGCCAAGGTGAAAGACATGATCGGCGTCTACGCCGGTCTGTTCGGCGAGTATCCCTTCATTGAGGAGAAGTACGGTCATGCCGAGTTCACCTGGGGCGGGGGAATGGAGCACCAGACGATCACGAGCCTAGGAGGCTACGGGGAATACCTCATCGTCCATGAGCTGGCCCACATGTGGTGGGGCGACATGATCACATGCGACAACTTCCACGACATCTGGCTCAACGAGGGATTCGCCGTTTACTCGGAGGCTCTCTGGGCGGAGGACCAGTACGGCTGGGACGAGTACCAGAACCAGATGGCGTACGCCAAGTACTTCGGGGGCGGCACGATCTACGTGCCGGACCTGTCCGACTGGGGCCGGATTTTCGATTTCAACCTGACGTACAACAAGGCTTCGTGGGTGCCTCACATGCTCAGGGGAATCGTGGGGGACTCGACGTTCTTCGAGATTCTCCGTACGTACTATGGGAGCCAGTACCAGTACGGATCGGCGACCACCGAGCAGTTCCGGGATGTCTGCGAACAGGTAACCGGCCGTGAGTTCGACCGTTTCTTCCAGCAGTGGATCTACGAGGAAGGCTTCCCCGTTTACCGGGCCTATTGGGACTACCAGCCTGCGCGGGACGGCTATGAGATCTCGCTTGGGATCGACCAGCTCCAGACGAATGTGGTCTTTCAGATGCCGATTCAGGTTACGGTGACCACGGTCATGGGCGAGACCACCCTGGTGGTCGAGGATTCGCTTGCCACGCAGCAGTTCACTCTGGTGGTGGACGATGAGCCCGTGGGCCTGGAGCTGGACCGGGACGAGTGGATCCTGCGGATGATTGCAACGGAGATTGCCGACGCAACGTTTGATCGGGGCATCCTGGTGGTGAACGGTGTCCACTGGTCCACCTACGACACGCAGATCACGTCCGCCTATGAGGACAGCGTGTTCTGGGGTTCACTCCCCATCAGCTTCTGGGATGTCTTTGACGAGCCCGGCGGCGGCTACCCGTCCAACCTGCCTCCGCCTCTGGGACACGGGACGGTGCCGGCCGATACGATCAAGCAGTTCTCTGCGATCGTCTGGGTGGGGAACAACTACGGCGGCGATCTTACGAATTGGTACGAAACGCCGATTCTCAGCTACCTCGAGGCCGGGGGGAACGTTCTCCTGATGACCCGGATGGGGCAGAGCTTCATCTATGACGCGCTGAGATCGTACCTGGGAATTCAGTGGGCCGAGGAGATGCAGAACACTACCCGGAGAGCCACGGCCGTCTATCCGGGCCTCGTGGACATGCCCAAGATCGACACCCAGTCCTACAACGCGGTCTTCGACACATCGTCAGTGGAGGAAGAGAGCACGGTGCTCTTTGTCCAGAACAACATCTTCGATGTGCCGCGCGGCCTTGGAGTCTGGCGGGAGCCGGTGGATGGAGGAACGCAGCGGGAGAGCGGGGCCCAGTTCGTCTTCATCTCGGGCCGGCCGTACCGGTATGACCATAACGGTATGCGGTCCAATGCAGAGTTCATCCTCCGGGAATTCTTCGGAGAACCGTACGGCACCACCGCTGTTGCCGGCGACCCGGTGCGGGAGGGACGGTTGGAGCTGTCCCAGAATTTCCCGAACCCCTTCAACCCCGTTACGACCATCCGCTTCCGGTTGCCGGCCAAGCTGGATGTTCATCTGACGGTCTATGACGTTCAGGGGCGGGAGGTGGCCAGGTTGGTAGATGGCCCTGTGGACGCGGGCCGACACTCGGTGAGCTGGGCAGGTGTGGACAACCAGGGCGATGGGGTGGCCTCGGGCGTGTACTGGTACCGGCTGGAAGCGGCGGACCAGGTTTTGACGAGGCGGATGGTGATGCTTAAATAACAGGAACCGGTGCTACGTGCTTCGTGCTCCGTGCTCCGTGCAAGGATAAGGGCATTGGGGGGAAACGGAACGACAACGCCCAACGCTTTCGCTCCCGTCGTCCCCGCGAACGCGGGG
>JAGLYR010000157.1 GCA_023132135.1 Candidatus Eiseniibacteriota bacterium
CATGGACCGGTACCGTAGCAGAAACCTGGTGAGAAATGCAGGCTAACTATCTGCTTGACCCCCCATATTGCCATTGGTATATTGCAGACAGGGTGATTTGTGCGAAGAAAGCAGGCAGCCGCCCGGCCCTTGGCTGGGCGTTGCGTTTGGTTGGTGGTGTGTACCCGGTTTGGCTGCGGGCGCCGCTTGCGGGAGTGGCGGAACTGGCAGACGCGCTGGATTTAGGATCCAGTGGGGAAACTCGTGGGGGTTCGAATCCCCCCTCTCGCACCCCAAAGATTGCGCAGATCCGGTTCTGTCCGGTTTTAAGTCCCGAGAGGTATGTGACATGATGAAGGTTGAAATTGAGGAATCTGGTGGAACGAAACGGAAGCTCCGGATAGAAGTTCCGGCTTCGGAAGTCGATGAGCAGCTGAAGAACGAACTCGTGCGGCTGCAGCGGGATCTCAAGATGCCGGGGTTCCGCAAGGGGAAGGTGCCGACGGATCTCGTTCGCAAGAAGTTCTCTGAGGCTGCGCGGCGTGAGGTGACCGAGCGCATCGTGAGAGAGGCCTGTATGAATGCGCTTCGGGAGCATGACCTCAAGCCCATCGCGGCGCCCGAGATCCATGATCTCGAGTTTAAGGAAGGGCAACCCCTCTGCTTCCGCGCCATAGTGGAGGTGTGGCCCGACATAGAGCTGAATCAGTACAAGGGTCTCAAGGCAACACGGGAGGTGGCCGCGGTCGCCGAGGAGGATGTGAATCGGCGCCTCGAGATGCTCCGGCAGATGCGCGCCGAGTTGGTGCCGGTGGACCGGGCGGCCGCCAACGGCGATTTCCTGATTGTGGACTATGACGTGTTTGGCGATGACGACCAGCCGATGGAGGGGCGGGGTGTCAGGAACCACATGATCGAGTTGGGTTCCGAGGGACTGGTGAACGGGTTCTCTGAGGGTCTGATGGGAGCGAAGGTCGGTGACAATCCAACCATCCGGGTGTCGTTCCCCGAAGAGGAAGGGGTACACCCCGATGTCGCGGGGAAGACCCTGAAGTTCTGGGTGAAAGTCAACGCCGTCAAGGAGAAGCAACTGTCGGAACTGAACGACGATTTCGCTAAGGAGCTGGGAAACTACGACCGACTCGAAGACGTGAGAAGGGATATCAGAACGGGCCTCGAGCAGGAAATCAGCTTTGAGGCCGATCGGAGGGTCCGGGAAATCCTGGTGGATGACGTGATCCGGGCAAATCCCTTCGAGGCTCCTGAATCAATGGTGGGTAACTTGCTGGAGGCCATTGTCCGGGATGCAGAGCGGGAGCACCAGAGCGGCGAGGCGTTCGATGCCGAGAAGGCAAGAGCGGCTCTCAAGCCGGTGGCCGTCCGTCACTCCAAGCGTTTTGTTGTCCTGCGGGAAGTAGCGAAGCGGGAATCGCTGGTTGTGACGCCCGAAGAGGTGGACGCGAGAATCATGGTTCTGGCAAAGCAGGCCCGGCAGTCGCCCGACGAGGTCCGGAAGAAGATCGAGACGGACGACTCCATGGATCAGCTTCGAGGGGATCTGCTGGAGGAGAAGGTTCTGAGGTTCCTGATGGAGCAAGCGGATGTGGAAAACGTGTATGGCCAGCAAACGGGGGGAGAGAAGTAATGCTCGTTCCAATCGTCGTAGAACAGTCGGCTCGGGGAGAGAGGTCTTACGACATCTACTCCCGGTTGTTGAAGGATCGGATCATCTTCATTGGATCGCCGATCGACGACGTGATTTCCAACGTCTCGATCGCGCAGATGTTGTTTCTGGAAGCTGAGGATCCCGAGCGTGATATCTACTTGTACATCAACTCCCCGGGTGGAGTGATTTCGGCGGGACTGGCCATCTATGACACCATGGAGTACATCAAGCCCGACGTGGTCACCATCTGCATGGGGCAGGCGGCCAGCATGGGGGCCGTCCTCCTGGCGGCGGGCGCCAAGGGCAAGCGCTCTGCGCTGCCCCACGCCAGGATCATGATCCATCAGCCCCTCGGAGGCAGCCAGGGCCAGGCCTCGGACATTGAGATCTACACCAATGAAATCCTGCTCCTCAAGCAGCGGCTTGCCGCGATCCTTCAAAAGCACACGGGGCAGGACAAGAAGAAGCTGGCTGCGGACTCAGACCGCAACTACTTCATGTCGGCCGAGGAAGCGGTGGCATACGGGTTGGTGGACGAGGTCATCTACAAGAAGAAGTAGGCGGGCTGTTTCGATCGCAGGGGAAATCTGTAAAAAGTAGGCGGGCTATTTCGATCGCAGGGGGAATCTGTCGTGAAGAGGAAACAGTCCTCTCCGCATCCAATTCGCTGTTCGTTCTGCGGAAGGGGGCAGGACGAGGTTACCAAACTGGTTTCGGGGCCTTCGGTCTACATCTGCAGCGAGTGTGTGCGGCAGTGTAACGACATTCTCAAGGAGGATCTGGGCCGGGAACTGGCTTCGGCGGTTTCTCATCTGCCCAAACCGGTGGACATCGTCCGGGCGCTGGACGAATACGTGATTTCCCAGCACCAGGCGAAGAAGACGCTGGCCGTGGCGGTCTACAACCACTACAAGCGGATCGGGTTTGAGGGAACCCCGGGAGGCGTGGAACTGGAGAAGAGCAACATGCTCCTCGTCGGGCCCACGGGAACCGGCAAGACCCTTCTGGCCAACACCATGGCCCGGATTCTGAAGGTTCCATTCGCGATCTGCGATGCCACGACGTTGACCGAGGCAGGCTACGTCGGCGAAGATGTTGAGAACATTCTGGTACGGCTCCTCCAGGCGGCGGACTATAACCTCTCCAAAGCTGAGCAAGGAATCATCTATGTCGATGAGATCGACAAGCTGGCGCGGAAAGCCGATTCGCCCTCCATCACCCGGGACGTCTCGGGTGAGGGGGTCCAGCAGGCCCTCCTCAAGATACTGGAGGGCACCATTGCCAACGTGCCCCCACAGGGAGGGCGGAAACATCCGCAGCAGCGCTATATTGAGGTCAACACCCGGAACATCCTGTTCATCTGCGGTGGGACGTTCGATGGACTGGAGGAAATCGTCTCTCGCCGCCTGGGCAAGAACACCCTGGGATTCCACGCCAAGGGGCCAAGCGTGGCCAAGCAGCACAGGAGCCAGTTGATGGCGCAGGCTCGGCCCGAGGATATGGTGAAATTCGGCCTCATCCCCGAGATGATTGGGCGCCTGCCGGTGTTCAGTAGTCTGGAGGATCTGGATGAGGACGCGCTGGTCCGGATCCTGGTCGAGCCCAAGAACGCGCTGACCAAGCAATACAAAAAGTACTTCGAGATGGAAGGGACCGACCTGCAGTTTACAGATGATTCGTTGAGAGCCGCGGCTCACAGTGCGGTTGAGCGGAAGACCGGTGCGCGCGGACTGAGATCGGTTCTGGAAGAAGCCATGCTCGATATCATGTATGAGCTCCCGTCCAAACGTGGCCTGAAGGAATGTACGATTACAAGAGAGGCTATGCTGAAGGAAGGGGAGCCAATTCTGGTCGTGGAGAAGAGTCGCAAACGGAAAAAAGGATAGAGGAGCCATGTTCAAGGTAGAACGCGAAGGCGAATCCTTCGACATTCAGGACGTTCTCCCACTGCTGCCGCTGCGGGATATCGTTGTGTTTCCCTATATGATCGTACCTCTCCTGGTGGGGCGGCCCCGGTCCATCGCGGCCCTGGAGATGGCGATGTCGCAGGACCGGATTATCATGGTGGCCGCCCAGAAGCGGGCCGACGTGGGTGATCCGGGAGCCAAGGATATCTTCCGTGTGGGAACCGTGGCCCGGATTCTGCAGTTTCTCCGCCTGCCGGATGGGACGGTGCGGGTGTTGGTGGAGGGACTGGCCAGGGTCCGGATCATACGGTATGGCCGGGACAAGAACCCCGTGCGGGTCCGTATTGGAGAAATCGCCGCGGAGGAGATAGCCAGCTCGCAGACCGAAGCGCAGGTGCGATCAGTCCGCGCCCAGTTCGAAGAGTACGTTCGCCTCTCTCGCCGCATCCCCGACGAAGTGCTGATTTCCGTGAACAATATCGAAGACCCGATGCGGCTCGCCCACGCAGTCTCCGCGCACCTGGCCTCCCGGGTTGAGGCCAAACAGAAGGCCCTGGAAGCCGTGACCCTGAAGGAGCAGTTCGCAATTCTGGCGCGGGCTTTGGAGCAGGAGCTGGAGATTGCCCGCATTGAGCGCCGGATCGATGAGGAGGTCCGGTCCCAGGTCCAGAAAAATCAGAAGGAATTCTACCTGCAGGAGCAGCTCAAGGCCATCCGGAAGGAACTGGGAGAGCAGGGGGGTGACCTGGCCGAGACGGACGAGCTTGTGGAGCAGGTCGAGAAATCCAGGATGCCCAAGGCTGTCCGGGCCAAGGCCCACAAGGAGATAGAGAGACTCCAGAGGATGACGCCCCTGTCTCCCGAGGCTGCCGTGGTTCGCAACTATGTGGAGTGGTTGGCATCGTTGCCTTGGAAGAAGAAAACCAGGGACAATCTCGATATCGAGAGAGTGGAGACAATCCTGGATGAGGATCACTATGGGCTGAAGAACGTCAAGGAACGCATTGTCGAGTATCTGGCGGTCCTGCGTCTCGCGGGTAACATGAAGAGCCCCATTTTCTGTTTTGTCGGCCCGCCCGGAGTGGGCAAGACTTCCCTCGGTCGCTCCATCGCACGGGCCATGGGCCGGAAGTTCGTCCGGGTGTCCCTGGGAGGAATAAGGGACGAGGCGGAAATCCGGGGTCACCGCCGTACATACATCGGATCCATGCCGGGCAAGGTTATGCAGAGCATCAAGCGGGCAGGGACGAGGAACCCGGTGTTCCTTCTGGACGAGATCGACAAGATGTCGAGCGATTTCCGGGGCGATCCCGCCGCGGCCCTCCTGGAAGTGCTGGACCCCGAGCAGAACGGCGCGTTCAATGACCACTTCCTGGACGTGGACTTCGACCTTTCCGATGTCCTGTTCATCACCACCGGCAATGTGCTCCACACGGTTCCTCCCGCGCTTCAGGACCGGATGGAAGTGATTCGCATCCCGGGATACCTCCGGCACGAGAAGGTCCGGATAGCGCAGGATTTCCTGATCCCGAAACAGCTGAAGAACCACGGGCTGGCAAACGGGAATATCACTTTTACCCGGCAGGGGATCGAGATGATTGTTGACCGGTACACCCGGGAAGCGGGGGTCCGGAACCTGGAACGGCAGATCTGCTCGGTCTTGAGAAAAGTGGCCCGAAGAATCTCGAAAGATGGCAAAGAATACACCGACCGGATCACGGCCCGGAGTGTGCAGAAGTTCCTGGGTGTCCCTCCGTATTCGAAGCGGCAGATCTGGCCGAAGGATCGCGTGGGTGCTGCGTCGGGGCTCGCGTGGACTGAGTCCGGCGGGGACGTGATGACGGTGGAAGTGACTTCGGTGCCAGGAACCGGGGAACTCATTCTCACCGGGCAGTTGGGCGAGGTGATGCAAGAGTCGGCCCAGGCGGCGGTGAGCTACGTCCGCGGCCGGGCTTCCTCCATGGGGCTCGATCCCAGGTTTTTCGAGAAGATGGATATTCACATTCATGTGCCGGAGGGTGCGATCCCCAAGGATGGACCATCGGCGGGTGTGGCTATGGCCGCCGCGTTGACCTCGGCGCTGACCCGGGTTCCCGTGTCTCGAGAGGTGGCGCTGACCGGCGAGATTACCTTGGGCGGGGAGGTTCTTCCCATCGGTGGACTGAATGAGAAAATTGTGGCGGCCCGGCGCGCGGGGTTCAAGCTGGTGCTTATTCCCAGGGAGAACGAGAAGGATCTGGCAGATCTGCCCAAGAGAGCGCGGGAGGGTCTGGATATCCGCTTGGTGGATACGGTGGAGGATGTCCTGAGCGCCGTGCTCAAAATGCCGCGCAAGTCTCTGGGTCTGGGTGAGCGCATGGCGGGGGATGGATCGGGCCCGGCGATCTCCCACTAGCCTGCATTTCTCACCAGTTTTCTGCTACGGTACCGGTCCATGGGCTGCG
>JAGLYR010000158.1 GCA_023132135.1 Candidatus Eiseniibacteriota bacterium
GTGAGAAACGCAGGCTAAACGGGACCATGCTCTGACCATCTCAGAGCCGAGACCAAGGTGGAGTATCCGGTGTCACACTTGGTTTTTCGGCTTTCGGCTTTTGCATTTCGGCTTTCGGCTTTCGCATTTCGGCTTTTGCATTTCGCATTTCGGCTTTTGCATTTCGCATTTCGGCTTTTGCATTTCGGCTTTCGGCTTTCGCATTTCGGCTTTCGGCTTTCACCCCCCAGGCTAGGCAGGTACTCATGAGCGTCCGAGTTGTCGTTGGCTTGCAATGGGGCGACGAAGGCAAAGGCAAGGTCGTCGACTACCTTGCCCGGGACGCGGACTACATTGTCCGCTACCAGGGAGGCGCGAACGCCGGTCACACCGTGAAGGTGGAAGACCGGATCTATGTCTTCCACCTGATTCCCTCGGGGATTCTTCATCCCTCCGGGATCTGCGTGATCGGCAACGGTGTCGTGGTGGATCCCGAGAGTCTGGTGGAAGAGATCGCCGGTCTGGAGAGCCAGGGCATAGATGTCTGCGGGCGCCTGAGGATTTCCCACGCGGCCCACCTGGTACTGCCCGTCCATCGTCTTCTGGACCAGCTCTATGAATCTTCGAGGGATGCACCGCGGATCGGGACCACTGGCCGGGGAATTGGGCCCGCCTACTCGGATAAAGCCGGGCGGGTAGGTATTCGCATGGTGGATCTTCTGGATGAGAAGTCCCTGGAGGCAAAGCTGACGGCTCTGTTGGGACGTCACCGGGCTGTTCTCGCCGGAGCTCCGAATTCTCCGCCGGGTGTCTCCGATCTCCTGCAGCTCTGCCGAGGTTACCATGAGCGCCTGGCTCCCCTGATCTCGGATGTGTCCGCCATCATCAACCGGGCGATCGACCAGGGGAAGTCCGTCCTTCTCGAAGGTGCTCAGGGCGCTCATCTGGATGTGGATCATGGAACCTATCCCTACGTCACGTCCTCCAGCACGGTCGCGGGTGGTGCTCCGCCGGGATGCGGGATCGGACCGGCCCGGATCACCGGCGTGATCGGCATCGCCAAGGCCTACACCACCCGGGTGGGAGAGGGGCCGTTTCCCACGGAGCTGGAGGGTCCGGAGGCCCGTCATCTGAAGGAGAAAGGTCGGGAGTTTGGAGCCACCACGGGGCGTCCCAGACGTTGCGGCTGGTTCGATCTGTTGGCCGTCCGCCGCTCAGCCATGATCAACGGTGTGTCCGAGCTGGTGATCACCAAGATCGATGTTCTGGATGGATTGCCCAGTCTCAAGATCTGTGTTGGCTACCGGACCGGGGATGGCCTCCGCGAGCAGTTCCCCATGGAACCCTGGTTTCTCCAGGACTGCCAACCCCTCTACCGCGAGTTCGATGGCTGGGGCCCGGGCGAAACCTCCGGCGGCAGGTTGCCCTCCAATGCACGTAAGTACCTCGACTTCATCTCCGGGGAGCTGGATATCCCCATCCGGCTTGTGTCCGCGGGTATGGGACGCGCGGACGTCATCATTCTGTAACGCGGGCTAGCTCTTTATTGCTACCCTTGCGCATCACTCGCCACTCTTCACTCGGACCACTGCTTTCCTTCAACTCCGCGCTCATTTCGCCCGACAAACATACGGGTACAAGTGCAACCCGGGCCAGAACTGAAACCAAGGGGCTCACGCATGGATACATCCGTCACCTCAGAATCGGATCTTGTCTCTCTCCTCTCCACCGTGGAAGGCCGGCAGAAATTCGGCAAACGGCTCCTCCGCAATCTGCGTACCGCTGGTCTGGAGGATGACCCCCGCGTGATTGGCGACACTATCCAAAGGGAAACGCTGGAGGCAGCCAGCGAGGAGGCGATCAAGCATTTCATGGAGCTGGTCCGGCGGAAGCTGGGTTCGGGCAATGCGCTGACCAGCCTCTTCGGGCCGGACCTGAGGAGCGTGGAGTTCATCTGGAATCACGACCGGGAAGCGGAGGAGAGCGAGCGGGAAGAGGACGAGTGGACGCCGCTCCTGGAGAAGGCCCGGGAAGCGGACGGGCCCGTCGTGGAAACCGTCACGGTGTCTTCTCTGGATGGAGTTTCCGACATCGAGGTGCCGCAGGAGGCTGCTTCAAGAGTGGCGATTCCCGTGATGGCGGGGGGCAGGAGCGTGGGCTTTCTGGCCGTCATCTACTCTCCTCCCAAGGAATTCACGTTGGGGGAAGCGCGGGTGCTGAAGGCCTCGGCCTTTGTGCTGGGACAGACGGTCCTGGAGATTGCCGGGCAGAACGAAACCCGGGGGGTTCTCTATGCGATGATCCAGTCGCTCGCCGGCGCTCTGGATGCCCGTGATTCCTATACCCGGGGGCACTCCGACCGCGTGGCGATGTATGCCATGGCCCTGGCCAATGAGATGAGTGATCAGCCGGAGGAAGACCTGGCGGAGGGATTCAGGGACCGGCTGCGGTTGGCCGCGTTGCTCCACGACATTGGAAAAATCGGGATCCGGGACGACGTTCTTCTCAAGCCGGGCTCCCTGACGAACGAAGAGTACGGGACCATCAAGAAACACCCGGTCCTGGGCGCCGAGATCATCAAGGTTTCCGGCGCGCTGGACCACGTGATCCCCGGAATCCTGTACCACCACGAGCGGCACGACGGTTCCGGATACCCCGTGGGTCTCAAGGGGGATGAAATCCCGCTGGTAGCGCGGATCATCGGTCTCGCCGATGCCTTCGACGCCATGACCACAGATCGTGTTCATCGTCCGGGGATGTCCCACGCCGAGGCCATCGAGGTAATCGAGAGGAGCTCCGGGAGTCACTTTAATCCGGACGCGGTGGAACTGCTTCTGAGAGCCCACCGGAAAGGAATTCTCACAGCGGTGCGGGTGGCCGACGCCGCCACGTCGGAAGGAGTCCCGGTCGAAGAGGAAGGATCCCTCATCGAGCAAGCCCATCCGGGACTGGCGGACAGTGTGCCGGCGCTTCCGGCGGTCGTGGGCCGGTTAAATTCCATGGTGAGGGATCCGGATTGTGGAGCGGGCGACATCGCCACCGTTCTCTCAACGGATGAGGGGATGGCCTCGCGGGTTCTGAAGTTCGCCAACTCCGCGTTCTATGCGCTCCCGGGACGCGTTGGCACCATCTCCCTGGCGATCACGATTCTCGGGCTCAACACGCTTCGGAACCTGGTAATCGGCGCTGCCCTGGCGGACATGACGCGATCGCTGGCCGGTTCCGCCAGGGAAGCCGAGATCCTCTGGGACCATGCGGTGGCCGTAGGTGTCTGGTGCCGCTGCCTGGCCCGGAAGTTCGGAAGTGCGGATCCGGAGGAGGCGTTCACCGCGGGACTGCTGCATGACATCGGGAAGGGCATTATCCTGCGGAGTCTGCCCGAGAGTCGCCAGAGTGTGAGGGAAAGGTTGCTCAGGCCGGAGGACACACGGACCTTCGAAATCGAAACGGTGGGGTTCGATCACTCGCAAATAGGTGCATGGGCTGCGGCCAAGTGGCGGCTCCCGGTCTCCCTGGGCCGGACTGTGCGCTGGCATCACGAACCCGGGGGCGCCGCGGGCGAGGGTTCCGAGATCGAGAAGCTCGTGACCGTGGTGCATCTGGCCAACGTTCTGGCCTGGGGCGGGGACGCTGAGCCTGTGGTGCTGTCGCAGCTCCTGGCCGAGAAGGCGGATTTTGATATCCTGCGCAAGACCCCCGTCCGCGACGTCACTGTGATTGAGGAACTGCTGCCCGCGGTGGTTCACGGTCGGCAGCTCGCACGTGAGCTCCTGTCCGGCCAGGCGCGTCAGAAGGTCGGGTAGAGGATCCCACGACGAAGCACAGAGCCTTTTCCGCTGGTGCGATAGCCGGACTCCCTGTACAATCCTCTGGTAATCTCCATACATGAATCAGCCAACCGGAGTTTCAAAATGCGCGTTCGAATTCTGATTGTCTTTACCGCTCTTGCGGCGCTCCTCTTCGGCGGCTGCACGGGCAAACATGAACCCGCCCCCGTCATCGGCATATGGCAGGGTTCCCTCACGCTCATGGGCGTGGAGTACCGCATTATCTTCAGCGTCTTCCAGTACGGTGACGGCCGCCTGGGAGGCACCATGCTCCGGCCCGATGAAACCGACGAAGAACTTCGTATCACGCACATGACTTTCCAGGATGGCCGTGTTCGCATCGAGATGGGCACCATCAATGCTGTCTTCGACGGGTACTTCCGACCCGATGGCATGGAGATGGATGGTGTCTGGCAGGATCCCCGGTTTCGGCAACGGATTGTCCTCCAGCGCCTGCCCGGCATGCCCGACCTGCGCAAACCCCAGGATCCCGCGCGGCCGTATACCTATGATGAGGAACACCTCTCATTCGAAAACCTCGACGCGCCCGCCCGGCTGGCGGGTACTCTGACACTGCCGCGGGAGGCACACCCGGTGCCGGCGCTCGTCCTGATTTCCGGCGGCGGTCCCCAGAACCGGGACGGTCTCATCCTGGGCCACCGGCCCTTTCTGGTGATGGCGGACTACTTGACGAGGCATGGGATCGCGGTGCTCCGCTTCGATGACAGGGGAGTGGGAGCTTCGACGGGAGACCGTTCGATGGCGACGACGGAAGACTACGCCGGGGACGCCCTGGCGGGAGTCGCGTATCTGAAAACCCGTGAGGAAATCGATCCGGCGAGAATCGGTCTCCTTGGGCACAGCGAAGGCGGCACCATCGCTCACATCGCCGCGGCCGGCTCTGATGATGTCGCGTTCATTGTCATGATGGCATCGCCGGGTCTGCCCGGCGATGAGTACAATATCCAGTTCGAAGAATCCATTGGCCGTGTGCAGGGTCTCACGGATGAGGTCATCGCGAGCAAACGTGCGATCCAGGAGCAGATCTTCGCCATCCTCAGGGAAACCGATCCCGACTCTGTCCTTGCAGGCCGGCTCACCGAAATCCTGGTGGGTCTTGAACCCCCGCTGTCCGTAGATCGGATCCAGTCCACCGTGGACTGGTATCTCCATCCCTGGTTCCGCTTTTCCGTGACCTATGATCCGGCTCCAGTGCTCAGGAAAGTCAAGTGTCCCGTCCTTGCTCTGTATGGGGAACGCGATGTGCAGGTTCCGCCCGAGCGGAACGCCGAAGCCGTCGAGGCTGCACTCAGAGCCGGCCGCAACAAACACCGGCGGGTCGAGGTTCTTCCGGGCTTGAATCACCTCTTCCAAACGGCCGATACCGGGGCTCCTTCCGAGTATTCCAGGATCCAGGAGACGCTTTCTCCGGCGGTGCTGGAACTTGTTGGAACCTGGATTCTGGAACAATCCCCCTGATCCTAGCCTGCATTTCTCACCAGTTTTCTGCTACGGTACCGGTCCATGGGCTGCGAGGCCCCCCCTACTTTTTTGCACCACAAGTGTTCGAAATGTGATATCATTGATACGCTGAGCTGGCCCATCAGGGCCGAGCGCCTGGGTGGCGCTATCTACTCGTAACGGAACGGAAAGGAGAGCAGTTGGGATGTTGAATATGCGTCTGGCATCGTGTGGGTTTCTGTTGATCCTTCTCATCAGTGCGATTCCGGGAACGGCCCTTGCCGGGTCCTGGACAACCTATACAGACGCCGGCTATGTGAGCGGCCTTGCCGCAAGGGGGAACGACCTCTGGGCCGGCACAAACGGGGGCGTACTCCATTGGGATCTGGTCGCCGGAACATACGTCAAGTACACAACCTCGGAGGGTCTTGCCGATCAGATTGTGAAGGAAGCGCTGATTGATGTGGCAGGCAACCGGTGGTTCGGGACAACTGAAGGGGTTCAGAAATTCGACGGCGCGGTCTGGACAACCTACAATACCTCGAATTCTCCTCTTCCGAATAACACCGTGTATGCAATCGCGCAGGACCTTGTTGGGACTATGTGGTTTGGAACGGCCTTCGGCTGCGCCAGCTTCGACGGTGTGGACTGGGAGGTGTTCACCAACCTGGGAGGAGGCGCGACGAACGTTGCCGTGCGCGGCATAGGCGTCGACTCGCAGAACCATATCTGGACGGCGAACAATCCCAGCAACTACGGCGATCCCGGCGGTGTGTCGATGTATGACGGTTCTCTCTGGACGCGCTATGATCCGGATCCCCGCTCCATCGGGCAGTATTTCCTCTCCCTGGCCGTGGATCTCCACGACGGCGTGTGGGCCGGGAGCTGGACGAACTGGGTTTTCATGTATGACGGTTCCTCGTGGACTCATTACGATTCGGGCAACAGCGGCCTTGTGGGCACGAATATCGAGTATGTTGCGGTGGAGGACGACAACACTGTCTGGATCGCCAACCATGCCGCGTCCCCAACGCCCACGACGGGAGGAGTCGCCCGCTACGACGGATCCTGGACCACCTACACGCCCGCCAACTCGGGTCTTCCGGACAGGTATGTGTATTCGATCGCACCCGGAAACGGTGAGGTCTACTTTGGCACAGGATCCTCCGGCTGCGCCGGTTTCGACGGCGTTTCCTGGGATTACTACGTGACCTCCAACGACCCACACACGCAGTGGACTACCTCGATTGCAAGGGGTACCGTTGGTCCCAGGGGTGCAAACACCTACTTCGGAACCGAGTACTACGGCATTGCCATCTTCGATGGAAACGACTGGTCCAGCTACACGACGGACAACAGCGGGCTGGGAGACAACTATATCAACGACGTGCATGTCTCCGACGGCATTCTATGGACAGGTTCCCAGTACTCCGGTCTCTACAAGTTCGATGGAGCAGGCTGGGTGAACTACCATACCGGCAACAGCGGCCTGTTGGGGAACATGATCCTCTCGATTGATACCGACAGCCAGGGGAACCTCTGGCTCGGGACCTCCGGTTGGGACGGCCCCATGGGGCAGGACGGCGCTCTCGCAAAATTCGACGGGACTTCGTGGACCAACTACTACCTTTCGAACAGCAGCCTCATTGATGATGACTGTCTCCAGGTTGCGGTGGATGCGACGGACATGATCTGGATTGGCACCGAAGAGGGCGTCAGCAAATTCGATGGTGGGTCCAACTGGACGAACTACGATACCGGGAACAGCGGGCTCATCGAGAACCATGTCCAGGCGATCGCCTTTGGACTGGACAACAGCACGTGGTTCGCTACCTGGGGAGGCGTGAGTCATCTGAGCGGCTTGGATTGGGTGAGCTACACTACGGCGGACGGGCTTCCCAGCAATACGATCCGAGACATCTGCGTCACCGGCGCGGACGTTGTGTGGGTTGCAACAGCGGCGGGGGCGGCGAGCTTTGAAGGTGGTATCTGGACGGCCCACACGCAGACTGCTGGACTTGCGGACGATGACGTCACCGCCACCGGGGTTGAGAGTGACGACAGGATCTGGTTTGGAACGAGGAAAAGCGGGATCTCCGTCTACGATGGGGGCTTCACAGCCGTTGCCGGCAGCGAGGTGCTCGC
>JAGLYR010000159.1 GCA_023132135.1 Candidatus Eiseniibacteriota bacterium
TGTAGGTCTCTCTCATACCCTACTCCATGCCGGTTTATCCCGGCGCTCAGTCTGTCCCGAAATACTATCCCCACGCACGTGGGGAACAGGGGATAGCCGTAATCGTCCCAGAGCAAGCCGACGGATCATCCCCACGCACGTGGGGAACAGCCTCCGGTCCTCATCCCACGCGCTCCGGACGTAGGATCATCCCCACGCACGTGGGGAACAGTTGCCTGTCTCGTAGTCCGTGCGACCTGTCCTCGGATCATCCCCACGCACGTGGGGAACAGACAATGCCGAACTCCGCCAGACCCTCTTCCAGCGGATCATCCCCACGCACGTGGGGAACAGCGGAATCTCGACAGGTTTCTTCGCTCTCCCTACGGATCATCCCCACGCACGTGGGGAACAGAGCGACATCATGCGTCTCGGCTTCTGTGTATCACTACATGTGGTATGCTTCAGTGGTCGAAGAACTGCTTCCTAGTCGGGATTCACGTCCTTGGTGTATTGCGAGCAATCGCGCGTCTAACAAGGCTTTCCCCCATGGGGTACGCGACCATGCTCTGCTCGATAAGGTACAATACCAGGGATTTCAAAACCCTCGCGTCTTCCTCATTGTAAGCTACGAGCCGCCTTAAGGCTTGTCCGTCGCCCGCAAGATACTGATACCAGAGTTTAATCGCCTCCATCCCATTTTGAACCGCGCTTGTGCGCTTTGCCATGCCTAGCCGGCGTTCGATTTTCTTCAGACCACCGCTCATTCCTCGAGCACGAAATTCGTGCCACAAATCCAGATGCAGGTCCCCGCCTTTCCAGCCCAAGCGGTGGCGCAGAAAACGCAAGTCGAATGCCTTGCCGTTGAACGTGACGAGGAGCGTCTTCTGATCCAACAACACCGGAGTTTCCTCAATATCTCGGCCGTGGACCAAAACCCGGCAACGCGCCCCGTCGTACAAGGCGACAGTCGTAATCTCGCTCTTGAAGGGGCTCAAACCCGTGGTCTCGATATCAAGGAACCACGTCTCGCCTGCCAAACACGGGTAGAGCCGCGAGCGCTCACCGGCCGGCAACCGAACTGCGAACCAGCGCCAGTCCTCGCTGGCTAGCGCCGTTTCCGCTTCGTCAAGATCCGCCAAGACGTTTGCATGGCGCCTCCGGCTAAGTAAGGTAGCTCCCCGGAGCCGGTAATCTTGCCAGGTCAAGACCCCCCGCGACCAGAGCATCTGTTCCGCCGAAAGCCCAAGTTTACCCAACATGCAGAAGCTGGCGCGCAGAATCGCCGCACCGGGATTGTCCGAGCCGGAGGTCACTCCTCACCCCCTTCCTGCTCTCGCCAAGCCTCGGCCACAAGATGCAGACCGCACTCGCGCACGGGCTTGCGGTTTGTGTCACCGAAGGACTGGATTTCAAAACCCTGGCTGCCGCCATGGGATACGATCACAAGAAGTCCAAGCTTCGGCGCGTTGCGCAGCACGTACTGCAGTACGTTCTCGCGGGTGCGCCTGTTGACCGTGCCAACGAATACGTTCGGCCGCGGCTCGATAAACCAGCGCTTTAGCAAACCCCGGATAGCCGGGGGAGTATCGTTGGCGACGATCACGGTCATGACAGAAGCTCCTTGATGTCCGCAGGCAGGCGCCGCAGGATATGTTTCTCCTCGATCTTGGCCTTGAGAAGCGTCAAAGCGTCCTTCTCCGTGGCCTCGGGATTGACACTGATGGCGTGGAATGCCGCCTCCAGTGTCGTCTCCGGCTTGTAGATGTCCGCCATGTCGAAGACAAACGGCAGGGTGCCCGCCGAGTGGATGAACCCCAGTGTCGGCAAATATCCCATCGAACAAACCACAGCCGTGGTGAGCGCGTACAGCGCTGCGTTCGTAGCCGAGACAGCGCGGTTGATGTTGTCCGCGAGATCCCACCTGTCCGGGTTGTAGTTGCGGCCCTTCCAAGTAACGCCATAGCGCGCTCCCATCTCCTGATACAGCGCCTTGACGCGCCTTCCCTCCATACCTCGCAGTTCGTCGATCTTCTTCTCCGCCACAACCGACTCGGGGAATCGCTTCGCGAACATCCGGCGGGCAATCTGCATGCGCTTCGTACGGTTGGCATGAAGCTCGGCGTGTCTGCGGGCGTTGGAGTTGTCATGCGTGGCCGACACGCCGCAGGCATAGAATCGCATGCCTTCCTCACCGATCCAGCAGATCGGAGTATTGCACTCAGCACATGTCTTGATCGCCGCATGCGTGACGGTCGTGCCCGGCCCGAGCATCAGCACGCTCACTGTGGCCACGGGGATGCGCAGGACCGTCCGATCCGCGCCGATCCACTTGACCGACGCGTCGTCCACTTCCAGCCGACCGTGCTCCAGGTACAGGGGTGTCCAGCGCTCGCGAGCCAGAGTTAGCGTTTCCAATGGTGGCTTTTCAAAGATCGGCACTTTCGGCCTCCGCGAAGGGCACATCATCGACGCGCCGCACCGTGAATTCCCGTTTGGCGAAGTCGAGTGGCACATCCATGAGCGTGTCTGACCCCGCAGCGAAGTCACTCACTTCGACTACCCTCCTTCGCACGCTGCCGCGGCCGGTGCGAGCAAAGAGGTGTCGGATGGCATCTGCTTCGCACGGAAACATGCCTTGGTTGACAGGCTGCGCTGGAATGCAACATTTCCGGCCGAGCCAAATGCCCCATTTCGGATTGCGCAAGGCTTCGTCGCAGCGCTTCAGGAGCGCAGCGCTACCTGTGAGCAACGTGCCGAACTTGGCGTCGGACAAATACTCCCGGTCCGTTAACACTGTGTGGCGGGCAGCACCAGACGCCTTGCGCGGAATGCTCCATCGCTCGGCCCTGGCATCGTATCCGCCACCTACGGTGTGGTAGTCCATCCAGCATCCGCACTCTCCAAGGCCAAGAACCGTGACACCGAGATACGAAGGCGCCAGTTCAGCCAAGCGTGACCGATCTCCTCGGGGGATGCCCATGGCGGCGGCAAGTATCCCAACGATTCCACTTCGTGTCGGATAGAACAGCGTTGTTCGTCGGTTGAACCGACTCTGGTGGCCCCAAGATTGCATAGGGCCATCCAGCAGCAAAGCCAGGACTGGTTCAGGCATGGCCGAGCACCCCCTCGATGAGATCGTCCAGCGAGTTATCCGGAATCCTGAATGCCGTGGCCTGGATACCATAGGTCTTGCTCAACGCGGTGAAGTGATCCTCCATTTGTTTGTTCGATTCCTCCACATAGCCGTTGCGGGAACGAACAGGTTTCTCGAAGGCGTTGGCGAGTGATAAGGGTTGCCCGCTGCGGGCAAGCGCGAGGACGTTCGCTGGTGGGTTGTGGCCGAGCATGGAGTTGTGGCGCGCGGTCGGGACCGCCAGGATGCAGGCCCGGAGGAAGGCCTCGGCTACTTTCTTGCGTTCGTCTTCAGAGAAATGGCCGAGATGATCCGGATCGCACAAGAGATCCCAGTTGAGCCCGATGTATCGGTAGTAGCAGGCGGAATTGAACTCAAGCGTTCCGATGTGCCCCGCGCCCTCCGACTCCTCCGGCTTCAACTCATCCACCGCGGAAAAGAAGTCGATTTCGTTGCTGACCCCGTGCGTGGAGAGCGCGTGGCTGAACATGCCGGCGCCTTCAAGCATGAGCGTGTGGTCGTCGGCGACCATGCGGCCGAAGATGGCGATGTCCGCATGATCACGAGGTGGAGCTGCCTCAATGGCTTTCTTGATCGCGCCCTTCTTGACGTCCGCCTTGCCGCCCGTCCGGACCTCGTCGGCAATGGCCTTGGCTATGGCCCGTAACTCTAAAGGCGACAGATACAAGGCCACCGAGGTCTTGTGCTCAGCCTTGTGCTTCTTGTCCTGCTTTCCCAAGAACGTCGCCACGGCCTCGGCGCTCTCCCTGGCTTTGTCCACGGGTACCCCTTCGGCAACCAGCTTCTCCTGGAGCGGTTCCGCCACGTAGTGACCGCGCTTGCCAGCGAAGAGGGACGGCTGCAATTCGGTCGCCAGTTCCCGGATTGCTCTCTTCCAGCACTGGCTGGACACGCGCGCCCGGGGAACACCCCCGAACAACGCCGATTTGGGCGCGCCCACATCATCTCGGTTGAGACATGTCACGGGGAAGGAGTGCAGGATGTGAAGTTCGATCAGTTTCATGGTCTCGCCCTTTCTCGAGTGGATTCAGTCACGCATCGTCGCGGACCGGCATGAGCATCAGCATCCCAAAGCCAAATGCCTTAGCCGAACCGATTCCTTTCGCGAAAGATTCCCGAAATGCCTGCCGGTCCGTCACCCGCAGAACGCCCTCAAAGTCCACGGCAGCGTGGGTTCCTCGCTGGCCCTTCTTGCGAAAACTCTGCCTGACGGGTGGCGTGAAGGAGACATCTTCCACGGCAAACCCACCTTGCTCGGCTTTGCGCCTCAGCCATTCGCGCAAAGCCCCCTCGTTATAGATCGCGACCCGCCGGCTGTTCTTCTTGATCTCGCCTTTCTCGTCCAGTGCCGTTCGCTTTACCGTGGGATTGGCGCGCAGCGAGAAGCGATAGCGGTCGTGAGCTAGAAAGGAATCTGCAATCTCCTTTGTCTCCCATGTGCCCCACGCCGGAGGAGTGGGCTTGTCTTCAGAGACGATGAACGCCTCAAATCCATCTCGCTTGCGGCCGAACCGCATCAGAAAATCCCGGGTCTGTCCGTCCCTTGTGGGAAAGCTTTCCCACAAGGCCTGGTGCCAGGCATACGAATCGCAGAGTCGTCTGACAGCGGCTTCCCGCAGTGGGAGCCGCACGCGCGTAAGCCAAGTCATGAGCCACCCCCGTCCTCCTTTGGCGCACCCCAGAACTGCGCGGCCCAAGCGATTTTGGGCCTACCGCCATTCCACCACCAGAAATCCTGGAACAACTGCGTGTAGTTAACCGGAACCCCTTTCTGCTTCGCTGCGCGCATTACCTCGCCCACCCGCGAGCAGACTTCCTCGGTGGTCTGGCAAGCGAGCAGGCGGCGAAAACGACTCTCGAAGGACGCCAACCCATCCTCAGTCTTACCGCCACCCATAGCAATCCTACGCAGGGTGGCTCCAAGGTTCCCTTCTGCGGCAGCGTCCGGCTGTGTGGCGTAGGCCGCTGCGACCGTGGTGTAGATGGTGCGAATCCAATCCTTCTCTAGGTCGCACCATCGAGCAATCCATGGCCAAGCCCGGTCCTCAGTTGCCTGGTTCAGACCGCGGCGCAGGTTGGCCATGGCCCCTCGGTCGTCCTTCAGCTTTTCCAGTTCAACCAGCAGTTCCTCCGCCCGTCTCCTAACCTCCTCACTCTTGCTCATTCGTCACCTCCTTCCGTCGGCCACGCTTCGCTCTCTTGGGTTCTGTCTCTTCCGCCTTCCTTCTGATCCGCAAGCGTTGCTGCCCGGCGGCATATGCTTGAATCTGCCGAGGCGTTTCGTGAGGGCAAGCAAACGCATATGCGTCCTGCATGCTGCGCCAGACTTGCTGCTGCCACGGCCCTAGGTCTGCACCTTCATTGACCAGGTTGAGTAACATCCCTCGATGCGCGTCAAGCGTAGACCAGTAGTGCGTGGCGGCAGAACGCAAATCTCCGGAATAGTCCGCATTGAGGGCATGACGATAGGTCTTGACCGCTTCCCTGATCGCCGCCTCGCCCCTGTCCGCGTATGCAATTTCGTTGCCGTAGGCCAGCAGGGCCGGAGCGCCAATGATGCCTGCAGGTACGTGGAAATTCCATTCCGCCGCATCCACAGCTCTCCCGCTCTTCCCGGCAACGACGCCACCGACCCAGATATCCACCGGCGCATCGCATCCAGAGACAAGATGGCCGAGGGCGTACGCGCCTCCTTGTGTGCCAGCTTGCCCAAACCTGAGTATGCCGCTCAGTTCCCGCCAAGGGTGCTTGTTCAGATTGATTCCGAGGTAGCGTTGCTCTCCGTCTCCACGTTTGATGATGCAAGCCATCGTGTCCCTTGCCTGGGGGTACTTCGGAAAGGCAACTCCATTAGCCAGTGTCAGAGAACGCTTGCCAGCCTCAAGAAGTACCGCCCTGGAAACAGGCACCAACCGTCCTAGAACAGTGGATGCCATCTGTCGCTCCACTTCGCTGACCCCGCTTGATGTGTCCAGATCCCACACTGGTGTTCCCCACTGACTCCCCCCGGTCAGTCGTCTGGTGACTAGATTCTTCCACACAGTCTCCAGGAGACTGTCGCCTCGGATGATAGTGAGTAGGGCTGAGGATTCGAGGCAAGGCGCGTGCTCACTGTTGCGCCCCGTCTTTTGGCCGGCCCATACTGTCTCGCCAATGGTTCCCCCTGGAGAGAAGCACTGAAAAGTCAAGAGATGCAGAGCGATCCAGGCAGAATCGTGATCGCGTCCCGCGGGACAAGCGTCCTGGTCAAACAGCGTGGAGTTGTTGCCCGCCGCCAGCCCCAAATCCAGCTTGTCCAAAGTAGCGTTGTGCGTCGGAGTCAGACTCGGCACCTGCAGGAACGGCGTCGGGCCGAACAGATCGAACTTCTGCGTGCGCTCACCGAGATAACGCAAACTATCGGGCGGGATCCGCACCTTACATTCGCGCCAGTCATCCTCATCTGCAGGCCCATCCAGTGCCGCGTGGGTGATGCAGAGCAAGAGCCGCATGAGGGCCACGCGCTGAGGAGGTGTGACCACGAGATCGCAGACCTCATCCCCTTGCTCGAAGGCCTCCTGAAGGCTCACAAGCCGATGCTGGCCGTCTCTGAAAATTACGGGAATCCAAGGATCACCAATCAGATTCATGTCTCGCCTCCTCAACAGCGTCTTCGTGTTCCCGTACGAATACTCCGAGTTCGTCGGTGTAGGCCAGCGACGTTTGGCCGCCTGACGGTGTTCGAAGCCCGCCGTCTTCCCCGACTACAAGGATGCCTGCAGCATGCTTCCCGGTACCGCGCACGAATTGCCTCAACCATTTCGGTGGGTCGAACTCCGGAGTGTGCCTGTTCTTCCGAAGATGAACGAGGTTCAGGTGCAAGGCCTTTGCAACGCGGAAGTTCTTCTCGAACTCGCTGAACTCCAGCTGCTCGCCACTGAGGAGCAGAAGGCGCACAGCGTTGCCGTTCTGCTGGTGTGCCCGGACGAGCACAAACGGTATGCTCACGCCTAGTCCGTAGCGAGTGGCCGTTGTCTCATCATCGTCCATCGTGAGCATGTGATCGCCACCCATGGCTATGGCCATGTTCCGCAACTTGACGCACTGTCGGGTGTGCTTTTCCCACAATTCCTTCTTGGCCCATTCCGGGTCGTCTGGCCGGGGTTCGATGTAGGTCGCTTCCAGCACTGTTCGAATCCCCGAGGGAATCAACAAATCCTCCAATCCGCGCCACACACGATATGTGCGCCACAGCACATAGGGCGAGTACACGTAGAAGGAACCACCGAGCATCTCTCGGAACTCGGCCACGTCCGTGGCGCTTCCGAGATCCGGTGTGGTAATCCATGTCTCCGGCTGCCCCACCCTACGGTCGGCCCGTTCGTGCCGCCACACCCGGCCCATGCGCTGGAGCATCATGTCTGTAGGCGCAAGGTCCGTGACCAATAGGTCAGCATCTACGTCAACACTCTGCTCCATGACCTGCGTAGCAACGAGGACACAACCTTTGTTCCGAGCCGCGCTTTTCCCGAGACGCGTAATCCACTCCGTCTCCAGCGCCTCACGCCGGAAAGCAGGGAACCGCGAATGCAGGAGGCCCACGTCCGCGCCATCTTGTCGCACGGCCGCCTTCGCCATCTTGTAGCAGGTCTGTGCGCGGTCCACAGTATTGGCGATCCAAAGCACTGCCACGCCAGCGTCGGCCCTCTCGCCCAGACGATTGGCCAGTAGTGTCGGATCCTGCTCTGCCCGCCGGAGCAGGAAGCGGCGATCAGGAGGAGCATCCGCCGGGACGGAGCACACCCTGCCACTCGCGCTTGAAGTGCTGATTAGAGGATACCCCTCCCTACTTGCCGCCTGCTGGATGAACTGAGATCGGCGCGCTTGAGTCAACGTAGCCGACAAGATGAACACCGAACAACCGAGCCCGAGCAAAGCTTCAACGAGCCTGTCGATCAGAGTGCCCGTAAACATATCATAGGAGTGCACTTCGTCGAGAATCACGACCTTGCCAGCCAACCCAAAGAGCCGCAGGAAGTTGTGCCTGACCTTGAGCACGCCGAGAAGTGCCTGATCAACCGTACCTACGCCGAAGGGCAGCAAGAGACCCCGCTTCGCAGGACTGAACCATGCGCCTCCCGGTCTGAATTCTTTGCCCCCATGTTCCGTAGCCTTCACCCAAGCAGAGCCATGGAGAAGACGGGCAGCCGCGTCGGCGCCAAAAGCAACCTTGAGGAAACAGTTCACCCGCTCGTGGATGCGATTGCTCGTGAGCTGGGTTGGAAGACCGAAGTAGATGCCATGGTTGTGTCCAGCCACGATCAGGCGATACGCCGCCCACAGCGCAGCTTCCGTCTTGCCCATTCCCATGGGCGCTTCGACGATGTAGAGGCCCGGCGTCTGGGCGGTGTCGAAAACCGTGCGCTGCATCGCGTTGGGCGACATCTGCGGAAACAATTCCTCGAATCCGAGCATTGGGCGGACTTCCGGCCATATCCACCCCGCATCATCGAGAACTGATTCGATGTGGCATTCCAAGTCTAAATCCGAGGGGATCCCCTGCCAGTCAAACCACTCTTCGTCTGAAGCAATCCAGTCCGCTACGCAAGTCAAACCGGTTGCCAACCACAGATCCCTGGTCGCAGGCGGCTGGCCGGGTAAGCCCCCAAAAGCTCGTGCGAGGTGATCGATCAGGGATTCTCGCTCAGCGAGCCAGGACTTGCCGCCATACACTTCCTGCCCTGCCGCTTCAGGGACTGGCTCACCCTGCCTGCGTCGGCCCCCGTGGTGCGCCCCTGCCACCAGCGCCCACTCCCGCAACTGTTTGCCATTAGGACGCGAGCTAAACCAGTGCGCGACCGTGTCCTCGCTGACCTGGGCGTGAGGATTAGCTTGATTTCGGTAGTGTGTCGCAGGATATGCTGTGAGTTCGGCCGGAACCCCGCCCGCTGACTCGGCATAAATGTGCCGGAGAAAACACGGGTTAATCTTCCCCACGTCATGCAGGGCAACAAGAGCGGCGGCTCCCTGCGGAATCAACTGCCTGAGGGCTTCGGGCATTCGCGCAATGATAGCCCGCGCGATTGTCCCCGCTATTCGGCAGTGTTCTTCCACAGAAAGGCCGGGCTGGTTTTCTGAAGTGAGTTTTGCCAAGTACTTGACATTGGGCAAAGAGTTGTTGTTCCTGTGCGCGCAGAATCTCACCATGATCGTCATCGTACCACTTCCCAATGCCCGTGACAAGCGGGCCGATTCTCTCGATCAGTCCCGGGGCTTTTGGGGGACATCGGGTCTGTTGAAAAACCCCTGCCGGGCTGTCCGCCGTCCCTCGATACACGGCGATGTCAAGCCTTCCGGCCGGACTCGCCGCACTCGGGACGAACGGTTTGGGAGGCGGCAGTGTTGGGTCCTTCGACGGG
>JAGLYR010000016.1 GCA_023132135.1 Candidatus Eiseniibacteriota bacterium
AGGCAGAGCAGTGGAGAGTAGAAAGTAGATAGTAGAGCAGCGCGCCTGCTCAGTCTTGTCCCTGGCCGGCGTGCTGCAGCCGCTCCGCTTCTCTCGCCGCGGCCAACTGTTCGATCAGGCCGTCCAGATCGCCCTCGAGAAAAGCATCGAGGTTGTGCTTCGTGTACCCGATGCGGTGGTCCGTCACCCGGTTCTGCGGAAAGTTGTACGTCCGGATTTTCTCACTCCGGTCGCCACGCCCAACTTGGGCGCCTCTCTCCTTGGCTTCGGCCTGCCGCTGTTCGGTCTTTCGGAGATCCAGAAGACGCGAGCGGAGGATCTTGAGGGCCTTGGCGCGGTTCTTGTGCTGCGATTTCTCGTCCTGGCAGGAAACAGTGATCCCGGTCGGGAGATGCGTGATCCGGACGGCCGAGTCCGTCGTATTCACACTCTGCCCCCCCGGCCCCGAGGAACGGAACACATCGACCCGTATTTCCTCGGGCTTGATTTCCACCTCGACATCCTCCGCTTCGGGAAGAACCGCCACCGTCGCCGCTGAGGTATGGATACGTCCGCCGGAATCCGTGACGGGGACCCGCTGCACCCGGTGAACACCGGCCTCGTACTTGAGACGTGAGTATGCGCCGCGACCGGCCACCAGAAGAATGATTTCCTTGAAACCCCCGATCCCCGTGGAATGCGACGACAGAACCTCCATTTTCCACCTGTGGTCCTCGGCAAAGCGGCGATACATGCGCACCAGGTCCGACACAAACAGACCGGCTTCCTCCCCACCGGTCCCGGCGCGGATTTCCAGAATGGTGTTTCTCTCGTCGTGCTCATCCTTGGGGAGCAGCAGGCGGGTGATCTCGAACTCGAGATTCTCCAGCTTCTCTTTCAATACCGGGATTTCCACCTGCGCGAGTTCGGCAAGCTCCTCGTCGTCGGGACTCCGGACAATTTCCTCAGACTCCAGCAGGTTCCGCCGCGCGCGCTCGTACTCATTGATCTTCCGCACCACGGTCTTGAGTGCGCTCTGCTCGGCCCCGTACTTCTTCAGCAGATCGGGGCTCCCATACACCTCTGGATCTGCGAGAAGACGGTTCAGCTCCTCGTAGCGGTCGCTGATCTTCGAAAGGTCTGGCATCATGTCCGTTCCACCTCGTCCCCGTTTGCCTCGGGGAAGGACCGGAGAGCCACCTCGTCGCCGTTTGCCTCGCGGAAGGCCCGGAGAGCTACCTCCAGCTGATCGTCGGCGGGCTCGCGGGTCGTCCACCGCTGCAACCAGAGTCCGGGCGATTTGATCACCCGGTCCATGAGTCCGTGGCTCCTCTCCGACGCCCGGATGATCTCGTAGGAGATGCCGGCGATCACCGGCACAAAGGCGAGCCTCAGCAGTCTCGCCCCCACCGACTCCGGACGCCCCAGCATCACGAAGACGATCACACTGACCAGCATCACCACAAGGAGGAAGCTGGTCCCGCAACGGGGATGACAGGTTCCGAATCGCCGGGTATTCTCGACGGTGACGTCTTCGCCGGATTCGTAGGTGAAGATGATCTTGTGCTCGGCCCCATGATACTCGAACACCCTGCGCATTTCCTGCCAGCGGGAGATTCCCCACAGGTAGAGGAGGAATACAACGATGCGGAAAAACCCATCCACAACATTGAAGAGGATCGACCCCCGAATCCCAAGCCACTCGGTGGCCATCAGTGGAAGGTAGAAGAACAGGCCCAACCCCAACACAAGGGCCAGGACCACGGCGCCAAGGATGTCCCACGAGAACGTCCGTGGAGCCTTCTTCTCCGGCTCTTGCTCGTTGGATGCCACTTCAGCCGAGAAGACAAGCGCTTTCATTCCAAGCACCAGCGACTCAATCAACACCACTGCACCCCTGAGGATGGGCAGCTTCAGAAACCTCGCTCGCTCGGACAGCGACCGGTACGGACTCCTGCGAACCACGATCTCCCCGCTGGCGCGCCGAACAGCCGTGGCCACCGCTCCCGGGGCCCGCATCATCACGCCCTCGATCACGGCTTGCCCGCCGATACGATGGTGCCTGTCATTTCCTTCGTTGCTCACGCCCAAGATCCTTTCACTGGCCGCAGACCACGCAAAACGGGGAGAGTCTGGTCGAGTCGTGACCATAGAAAAACCCGGAGTCGGACGTACAAACTACACGTCCGCGACTCCGGGTTGACCATATCTACAACTCTTCGGCGTTCTTCTTCTCCGAGCCTTTCTCCACCCTCTTGGTAAGGGTGTCCTCTTTCAGGTTGTACCGCTGCAGGAACTGCTCCACCCGGCCGGCGGAGTCGACCAGCTTCTGCTTCCCGGTGAAAAACGGATGGCACCGGGAACAGATCTCGACTTTGATTTCCTTCACGGTGGAACGGGTCTCGATCACGTTGCCGCAGGCGCACGCAATGGTCGCCGGTCCGTACTCAGGATGAATTTCCTTCTTCAATGATCCTCACCTCTCCTCCAGCTATCAGTCACCGGTTCACGTGTTCATGGATTCAAGGAACTTGCGGTTCGACTTGGTCTTGGCCAGCCGGTCGAGCAGAAACTCCATGGCATCGACCACAGTTTTCTCGTTCAGGAACTTGCGGAGAATCCAGATTTTGTTCAGGTCCGATTCCGACAGGAGCAACTCCTCTTTCCGTGTCCCGGAGCGATTGAGGTCCACAGCCGGGAATACCCGCTTGTCGGCCAGCTTGCGGTCCAGCACCAGTTCCATGTTCCCCGTGCCCTTGAACTCCTCGAAAATTACATCGTCCATCCGGGATCCGGTTTCGATGAGCGCGGTAGCAACAATGGTCAGCGAACCGCCGTCCTCGATGTTCCGGGCCGCACCGAAGAATCGCTTGGGCCACTGCAGGGCGCTGGAATCGACACCACCGGAGAGAATCTTGCCGCTGTGGGGAACCACCGTGTTGTAGGCCCGCGCCAGCCGCGTGATGCTGTCCAGCAGAATAACCACCTCATGCTTGTGTTCCACCAAACGCTTGGCCTTCTCGATCACCATATCCGCCACCTGAACGTGTCGCTGGGCGGGCTCGTCAAAGGTGGAGCTGATGACCTCGCCCCTGACGTTGCGTTGCATGTCCGTGACCTCTTCCGGCCGCTCGTCGATCAGCAGAACAATCAAAATGATGTCCGGGTGGTTGGCCGCAAGGGCACTGGCAATGCGTTGGAGGAGAATCGTCTTCCCCGTGCGAGGCGGCGCGACGATCAGTCCCCTCTGCCCCATGCCGAGGGGGCACAGAAGATCCATCGCGCGCGTGCACATGTCGTTGCTCTGGTACTCAAGCTTGAATTTCTCTTCAGGATGTAGCGGCGTGAGATTGTCAAAGAGAATTCTAGCCTTGGATGCCTCCGGGTTCTCGAAGTTTACGGCTTCGACCTTCAGCAGAGCGAAGTAGCGTTCGTTGTCTTTCGGAGGCCGGACCTGGCCGGAAACCGTGTCTCCGGTTCTCAGGCTGAAACGCTTGATCTGCGATGGGGAGATGTAGATGTCATCCGGACCCGGAAGATAGTTGTACGATGTGGAGCGCAGGAAGCCGTAGCCCTCGGGCAGGACTTCCAACACGCCCTCGTTGAAGATCAGACCGTTCTTCTCCGTCTGCGCTCCCAGGATCTTGAAGATCAGTTCCTGCTTCCGCAGACCGGAGGCACCCTGGACATTGAGTTCCTTGGCAACCTCCAAAAGCTCGGGAACGGTCTTGTCCTTCAGTATGCCGATTTCTGGCTCCACATCTCACCTCGCCTCACAGGGACAGATTGCACAGGGATACCCGGGACAGCGCGCGGACCAATGCCGCGTACGCCATTCAAACTGAATTGTCATCCCCCCCGCGTTTCGAAAGTCTTTCGGATGAAAAGGTCAACCAGATGGCTTCGCAGGAAATGCGGCAATCCGATACGTTTTGGAGAGTGGGGTTCACCCGTCCTCGGCCCCAGGGAGAACCTGCCGGCCGGAGCCGGCGTTCAATCCGGACACCCCAGAACAGTCGATCGACACCGAACAGGGTACGTCACACGACGCTAGCTGTCAAGGGGTTTTTCCGGTCTCCCCGTTTCCGAAGAAACAGGATGGCTCGCAGCTACAGATCGACCTCTGGAGAACGCCACTTGAGCTGGTTTCTCACGCTCCGGCCGGCGCGATCGATGGGCCTGCCCCGCGGCCGCAACTCCTCCCAACGAAAGTCCTTTCGACCCGCTCTCTCCAGCCATTCATCCGCAAACCTTCCGGACCGGATGTCTTCCAGGATGGAACGAAGGCGGGCCCGGAACTCGCTCGCGATGAGAACCGGCCCTCGAGTCAGCCCCCCGTATCGTGCCGTGCCACTCGCACCTTCCCACATCTCCTCGGGCCCCAGCTCAAACATGCGGTCGACCATGGCCTTGATCTCCTGGACGCACTCGATGTAGGCAAGTTCCGGTGGGTAGCCGGCGTCGACCAGGGTTTCGAAGGCCGCTTCGGCCAACGCGCTGATTCCCCCGCAGAGCACGCTCTGCTCACCGAAAAGATCCGCTTCCGCCTCCATTGCAGCTGACGTTTCCATCACGCCGCACCGGAGACAACCGATTCCCCCGGCGTACGCGAGAGCGACGGCCAGGGCATCTCCCGTGGCATCGTTTTCCACGGCAACCAGGGCGGGCAGTCCTCCTCCCCTGAGGTAGTTGGATCGGAGAGCCGACCCCGGTCCCTTGGGCGCAACCAGCACAACATCCACATCCGTAGGAGGCGAAACCCGGCCGAACCGCAGGGCGAATCCATGGGAGAAACCGATGGCGGTTTCAGGTTGGAGTTCCGCTCGGATCACATCCCGGAACAGTACCCCCTGAACCTCGTCCGGGACCAGGATCATGACCAGATCAGAAAACCGGACGGCCTCAGCAAGGCCATCCGGTTTCAATCCGTCCTTCCTGACCTGTTGGATGGAAGGGCTGTTCTTCCGCAGACCAATGGTAACCGCAATTCCGCTGTCCCGGAGATTCAGCGCTTGCGCCCTTCCCTGATTGCCATAGCCGAGGATGGCAATTTTCCGGGAGCGAAGCAGATCCACGTTCCCGTCCGCTTCGTCAAAGAATCGGGGACCCGACATATCCTCGTTCACAGCAGATACCCTGCGCTTACCCTTCCAACGCCTTCGCCCTTTCGAAGGCTTCCATTCCCTTTTCCTGATCCCCCAGCTGGAAGTAGATCCGTCCGAGCAGATCCCAGTACTCAGCAACGTTGTCCTTGATCTCGATCATATTGAGTATCGTTTCCTTGGCTGCCTCATAATCCTCCAACCGCACCTGCATCTGGGCGCGATTGAACATAGCGTCCATGTAGAGACCGCCCCCGGGCTTGTCGGTGCCGGCAGCCTTCCCGAAGAACGTGGAGGCCTCGCCGAAGTCCTTGTTCTTGTAGTAGATCACCGCTATCCCGAAGAGGATTGAACCGTCGTCGGGCATCACCTCGGCGGCCCTGAGATACGCCGACAGCGCTCCCTCCATGTCGTCCATTTCCTTGCAGTTCTCAGCCATTGCCAGCAGGCAATCGGTCTGCGAAGGGTCGATCTTCAGGGTCTTCTCCAGGATCCGGTTAGCCTCTTCGTAACGCTTGAGCTCATTGAGCAGGTCAGCGATGGAGAGCAGCGCGTTCACATGCTCCGGTTCGATCTCGATCACCTTCTGGTAGGTCTCCAGGCTCTTCTCAAACTTCCCCAACTTGTGATACGCGAAAGCGAGGTTCGAGTAGGCACCCGTCCGTTCGGGGTCGATTTCGATGGCCTCCAGAAACAGGCGTCGTGCATCCTCGAAGTTCTTACCCTTGAGTTTCGTTACCCCCGGCATGAAATGGTCGTACCAGTAAGCGTACTGTTTCTGTTCCACGACCTCAATCTTGCCGGCAGCCAGATCCTTCGCCATACTGAACTCGGGATGGGCGTCCCGGTACCGGTCCAGTTCCATGTAGGCGATGGCGAGTTGGTAGTGCGCTTCCCAATTTTCGGGCTCCATGTCAACGGCCTTCTGCAGTATCTCCGCGGCCTTCTCGTAGTTCTCTTGCCGGATGTAGATAATGCCGCTGGAAAGCTCGGGGCTCTTGCCGGCGCAGCCGGCCCCCACGACCAGCAGAAGGAATACCGCCACCAAGGTCCACCCGGAGTCCCTCATCGTCCAACCTCCCTTGTCCACAACACAAGAGCGCAATCCCACACCGCCAGGCAGACTGCACTCCTCAATACGTCCAGAGGTGTCCACCATCCGGCTCCGCGGCGTCACTATACCCACGAAACCTGATTTGCGTCAAGAACTTCTGACCCGCGCGCGATTCTCCTACATCATGTCTCCGGGATCGACATCCACAATGATACGGCAGGGCCCGCTCTTCCTTCCTTCCAGCGCCGAGCGGATGGCTTCGCGGGCCGTGGTCGGCTCGGTCGTCTTCACCAGAAGATGCCACCGGTGTTTACCCTTCAGACGTGCGAACCCAGCCGGCGCCGGACCCAGCACGTCCGTTCCCCCGCTGCGCCTTCGATCCAGATCGTCTCGCAGTGCGCGGCCGACAGTCTGAATTTCCTTCGAGACACTCTCTGCATCCGGGCCTTCACAGACCAGGCGAATCAGGCGGCTCCAGGGAGGATACCGAACGGCCCGCCGGTGCTCAACGGCTTCCTTATAAAAGGAGATGAAATCGTGGTTCCGGGCATGCTGAAGGCTGCTGTGGTCAGGCATGTAGGTCTGGATCACCACCTCTCCACCTGCCTCTCCGCGACCCGCGCGGCCGGCAACCTGTGTGAGCAAGTCAAAGGTCCGCTCCGAAGCCCGGAAGTCGGGCAGGTTCAGCGCAGTGTCCGCGTTGATGACCCCTACCAGGCTCACCTGCGGGAAGTCCAGGCCCTTGGCGATCATCTGGGTCCCCAGCAGTATGTCCACCTCCTGTTTGCGAAACCGGTTGATGATCTCGTCGTGGGCGCCTTTGCGCTGAGTGGTGTCCAGGTCCATTCGCTCCACCCTCGCACCCGGAAAGGAGTCCCGGATCTCCCGCTCCACCTTCTGGGTGCCGACACCCGAGTAGCGAAGGCGCCGCTCTCCGCACTGTGGGCAGCGCTCCATCGCCGGCCGGCTCAATCCGCAGAGGTGGCACTTCATCTCCCGCTCCTTGGCGTGATATGCCAGCGCAACCTCGCAGTCCGGGCAGCGAAACACCATTCCGCATCCCAGACACTGAACATGGGGAGCGAAACTCCTGCGGTTCAGAAAAAGCATGATCTGCTCCTTCCGCCCGAGAGATTCCTCTATCTTCCTCCTCAAGGGTATGGACAGAACCCGGGGCTGGCCGCGAGGTTCGCTCCGCAGATCCACCAGAGACACGGGCGGGAGAGGACGGCCCTCCACCCGGTTGTCCAGAGCAATCCTCTCGTACTTCCCCGAGAGCGCGTTATGGAAGGTCTCAAAACTGGGCGTCGCGGTGCTCAGAATGACCAGCGCTCCGTTCATCCTGGCCCGAACCAGAGCCACGTCCCTGGCGTGGTAGCGGGGTGCCTCGGACTCCTTGTAGGCCGATTCCTGTTCCTCGTCCACCACGATGAGGCCGAGGGGGGCCAACGGAGCGAACACAGCCGAGCGCGCCCCCACCACGACGCTCGCCTCCCCGCGCCGGATCCGGTGCCAACTGTCCCGCCGCTCCCCGGGGGAAAGACCCGAGTGATAGACCTCGACGCAACTCCCGAACTTCTCGCGGGCCCTGCCCACGGTCTGGCCGGCGAGGGAGATCTCCGGAACCAGCACAAGGGCTTTTCCGCCAGTTCCCAGAACCTGCTCGACTGCCCGGAGGAACACCTCCGTCTTGCCCGATCCAGTGACGCCATGGAGCAGAACGGTGTGAAACCCCCCCAGGGAGAGCCGGGCCTGGATTCTCTCATCCGCCTCGCTCTGGGCCTTGGTCAGCTCATATCCGGGACGGTGTTCGGGTTCCCAGAGAACCCGCGCCCGGCGCTCAGCTGTCTCCTCTGTCACCGTGACCCATCCCTTTTCCACGAGCCGGCGGACCGCGTCGCTCTTCACTCCGGCCCGCCGCTGGAGATCCACGGAGGGCAATCCGCTCCCATGGTCCGCTATTACCTCGAGGCAGCGGGCCAGCTTCGGGGCCCGGCGGCGGATGCGCTCGGCTTCTTCCCGCAACCCATCGCAATCCAGAGTCGGGTGAATCCAGCGAGTCCGCCGGACGCCAACGGGGCGGCCGGCGAGTTCCTGCCGCAGTTCGAGGTAGCCCTTGGATGCTAGGCGACGCGCGATCTGGGGCCAGTTCCGTCCCTCGCGAGCCAGCTCCCGGAGATCCGTCCAAGGCTTCCCGGCAATTTTCTCGAGCACTTTCGCCCACGAGGGATGCTTCTTTCGCCACTGCTGAAGTTGCTCTTCCGAAGGAGGTTTGACGACCCGGACCTGCCACCGGGTGGACCGGGCTATTCCGGGCGGAAGTGCGCGCTTCAGAACGGCGCCCATGGATGCCATGTAGTAGGCGGACATCCACCGGCCCAGCTCCAGCAGTTCCGCCGAAAGGACCGGCTCGCCGTCCAGGAGACCCAGGATGTCCCGGACCTCTGCAATCTCCGTCCGGCTGGAAAGAGAAACGACGAACCCCGTGACCTGGCGGGACAGGAGCGGCACCCGCACAGCGCAACCCACGCGCACCTGTCCCATCAGCGCTTCAGGAATCCGGTAGGTCAGTGCACGGTGGATCCTCGCGGCAATGGAGACTTGAGCGTAGATATTTCCCGACAATGGTAGACCCTCCTCACCCGCAGTATAGGATGCAGAAGGGTCTCGCTCAAGTACATGTTGGGATTGTCACTCGTCACTCGCCCTATTTCCTATTTCCCATTTGCTATTTCCTATTCCCTGTGGGTACCTGGCGGCGTGGCGCTCAGCACCCCCTGCACGCGCTCAATGAGCTTGGCGGGGCTGAAGGGCTTGGTCACGTAGTCGTCCGCACCCGCGTCCACTCCGCGCTTGCGATCCGTCTCGCGCCCCTTCGCCGTCAGCATGATCACCGGGATGTCCTTGGTATCCGGGTTGGACTTGATCTTTTTGCAGGCTTCGAACCCGTCCATCTTGGGCATCATGATATCCATGACAATCAAATCCGGACGATCCGCCTTCGACCGTTCCACAGCCTGCTCGCCATCCCCGGCCGTGATCACTTCGTAGCCCTCCGCGCCGAGACTGAAGTCGAGGATGTGCAGGATGTAGCGTTCGTCATCGACCACCAGGATCTTGCACTTGTTGTTGTCGCTCATGATGTCCGTCCTCTCCTCCGTTGCGGTTCAACTCCGGGAAACGCCTGAGCCCACCGGCTCCCTGGCTTTTTCGCTCCGGGCTTCCACTTCCCGCCATTCTTCGACAAGGGCTCCGGCAACCTCGGGATCAAACTGGGTCCCGGCACAGCGGTCGATTTCCTCGATCGCCTCCTCCGAGGTTCTGGTTCTCCGGTAGGGCCGCTCCGACGTCATGGAACCGAAGGCATCCAGCACGGCCAGAACCCTGGCGCCCAGAGGGATCGCTTCCCCCTCGAGCCCATCCGGGTATCCACTGCCGTCGAACCACTCGTGGTGGTGCAGGACCACCTGCTTCACCTGCTCCAGGAACTCGACTGGCGACAGGATCTCCACCCCGATCCGCGGATGGTTGCGAACCTGGCTGAGTTCCTCCGGCTCCAGCTTTCCCGGCTTGCTCACAATGGATTCCTCGACACGGGTCATTCCCACATCGTGGATGTCCCAGATGTAGCGCATGATCTCGACGTCGGCCCTCTGCATTCCCATGCGCCGACACACCCCCTCGAGAACACGCTGGAATTCCGGCGAGCCGGTCACACCGCTACGCCGCCGGGCGTCGATGATCGCCTGGAGAGCCTGCTGCGTCGGGGGCAGAACTCCTGCCACGTCTTCCCCCCGAACGACTTGCTCCAGCACCACGGCCAGACGGTCCGCCAGACACGCCAACAGGTCCCGGTCGTCGGCGGTAAAGGAGGTGCAGGAGACGCGGTTGCTCACGTTCAGCACACCGATGACACGCCCCCCGGTCGTCAGCGGCACACTCAGAAGGGATTTCGTTTCGTAGGTCGGCCTGTTTCTGCGCCCGAATCTATCGTCCTCTTCGATGTTGCAGACCAGGACGGGCTGCCCATGCCTGGCCACCCAACCGGAGATCTCCTCGCCGATGGGAACCCTCGTGTTCTCAATGATCTCCTGATCCAGCCCCAGGGAAGTCTCGATAAACAGATCTTCTCTCTTCTCGTCGACCAGCATGATTGAGGCACTCCCGGACTGCATCACCTCGGCAATGAGCTGGACGATGAGATCGGGGACCCGGCGCGGGCGCCCCATGGCCGTCGTCTCGGGGCAGACGGACTCACGCCGGGGCAGCCAGACCATGAAGCTGGAACCCTCGCCTTCCTTGGACTCGGCCCAAATCCGGCCGCCATGTCGTCCCACAATGCTCCGGCAGATCGACAGTCCCAGTCCCACCCCCCCGTACTCGCGCGTCGAGGAGCTGTCGGTCTGGTAGAACCGATCGAACACTCTGCCGAGGTTCTCCCTGCTGATACCGATCCCCGTATCTCTCACTTCCAGCAACGCACCCTTCTCATCCCCCTCCACCCGGACCCGGATGGTGCCGCCGGGAGGGGTGAACTTCACCGCGTTGCGAAGCAGATTCAGAACCAGTTGCATCGTCAGGTTCCGATCCGCCAGGATCGGTTCCGTGTCCGGCAGCTCCGGAATCAGCGTCAGTCCTTTCTGCTGCACCTCCGGTTCAAGCACAGAAAGCGCGCCGCGCGCCACCCGCTCCAGCTTCAGGGGTTCCCGGTTGAGCTCAATCCCGCCGGCCTCCATACGGGAGAAGTCCAGGAGATCGTCGACCAGACCCGTGAGACGCATCGTTTCCTCAAGGATGACCTTGAGGAAATGGTTGTGTTGGCCTTCCAGCCGGGGACCCACCTCGGTCATCACCGTGTCGAGGTAGGCCCGGATGGACGTCAGCGGAGTCCTGAGCTCGTGGGAGACGTTGGCCATGAAGGCGTTCTTGGTTTGATTCAGCTCCTCCAGCTTGGCCGTCACCCACTTCAGTTCGCGGATCTTACCTTCCAGCTCCCGGTACAACCGGGCATTCTCGATGGAGATCACGGCGTGGTTGGAGAAAATCTCCAGGGTCTCGATCGCCTCCGTGGAGGGCACCTGCCGATCCACCGGATCGTCCACTGAGAGATAGCCGATCAAGCGACGGTCGCGGGTCCGCAGCGGCACAAACAGACTGTCGAGAGGATGCCATTCTCCCTCCTGCCGCTCTCCCAGATCGGGGATCACGAGGCGGTCGTCGTCCTCGTCCCAGTACTGGGCCTCGTGGTTGATGAAGTAGGATCCCCCGATGCGGAACTCGTCCTTCATCAGGCCCCGGAATTCCTCCAGCGGCACCTCGTTATGCCTCAGCTTGATGACATCCTCTTCGTCCAGACCTGCAAAGGCACAGGCTTTGAAAGTCTCCGTCTCTTCATCCAGAAGGCGCACCAGAACCCGCCGGAATCCCAAGCTCTCCCGAACCGCCTGCGCGATGCACGTCAGCAGCTGATCCAGTTCCAGCGTGGCATTCATCGTGTTGCTGATGTCCAGGATTCTGGCCAGGTTGTTCGCCCGCTTCTCGGCCAGGTCCTGTGCCCTGCATTCCGCCGTCCGGCCCCGCAGCGCCCAAGCCCTCCAGCCCAGTACCAGCCCAATCAGAGCCGACAGGCACAGCGTCCAGAGCAGAGAGTGGCTGTTCAGGGTCATGAGAGAGAGGCTCAGCACAGCGATTTCTCCTGCTCCTGCGGCTTCATTCCAGGTTCCGTATCGGGTTTCGCAGTCGGGCCCGTTTCCGGCAGTACGGTCGCGAGTGGCTCGGACAGTGCCGGAGCCCTCTCCCCGAATGAAGACCCGCTGACCGAAGCTATCATGGTGAGACCCTCCCAGAGATCCTGTCTCACCAGATCCGGATCCTCCTCCCGCGCCAGGGACCGGGCAATGACGGAGGCCAGATGCTGAATGAGGTGGAGGTCACGTTCCCGGAACTCGGATCCACCCTCCCTTTCCCGCACCTCCAGTACCCCGAAACACTCGGAATTCCACAGCAGGGGAGCGAGCAACCGGGTCTTCGTAACGGTGCCTACCTCATCCTTCTGGAGTGCCGGGGCTCCGGTGTCGGCAACCCGGCCGATGGCGCCCTGCCCCACGGGAATCCGGAGGTGCCGGGCTTCCACATCGTCCATGCCACAGGCGGACTGCACGTAGAGCTCGTTTGTTGCGCCGTCTATAAGGAGAAGGGTCGCACGGCGAGCGCCTGTGAGATCCGCGACCAGAGACGTCATCACACCCAGGATCCGGGAGTGATCCGTTCCTCCCGGCAAAAGCCGGGTGACCTCCGGCGGCAGATGCCGGACGTGTCGCCCGAGCGGCAGAGACATGACGATCTGAAAGGCGCCGCTGGCCCGCGGGTCGACCCTGACCATGCCGCCATGCTCACCGATCACGGATCGGGTCACCGCCAGACTCAGGTGACGTCCCTCCAGCCTCGAAAGATCCAGTGCGGCGGATGGGCCGCGATGGGCCAGTCCCCGCTCCAGCATTTCGATGAGTTCTCCGGAACTCTGCCCATTGATCACGACCCGCGCTGTCCCCGGCTGTGCTTCAAGAGCCAGGGACAGGACGCTGTCCCGATGGACTCCCTGGACCAGGTACTCCAGGAGCAGATCCAGGCCTTCCTGCAGGAGGCCCCGGTGGCACAGAATCGTGATGTCCCGAGAGGATGCCGGGGCTTTCAGCAGAACGCCCCGGCGGACCGCCGAAGCCGTGTGCTTCACGGCCACTTCGTGCACCAGATCCCCAAGCGATGCGCCGCTGCGGGCAGGTGCAAACACCGCCGGCCGCGTCCCTCCAAGGGCATCCATCTCGTCCACCACCCCAAGAGCCTGATCCGCCTTTTTCATCACGGCATCAGCCATGGGTCGCCGGAGACGGGCGCCCGCTCCTCCGCCCGCGCCCGCCAGCATTCCGGCCAGGCTCTGTACGGCCATAACCGGTTCTCTCAGTTCCCTCGCCAGTGCCCCGAGGAGCCGCGCACGCACGCGCCGCTCCATGCGGAGCTTTTCGATCTCGCCTTTCAGTTCTGTCATATGCTCCGAGAGCTCATTGCCGAATCTCAGCTTCTCCAGAGTCACCGAAGCGAGGTTGCCCAGAATGGTGAGAACCCGGACCTCCTTCCCCGTGAAAGCTCCCGCCTCACCGGAGCCAAGAAGAACCCCGCCAAAGACCCGGTCTCCCGACAGAAGGGGGATGGCCACGAGCGAGCGCATCTCCGTCCATGGGATGTCTGGAGCGCATTCCATGTTCTCATCTTCGCCGAGCGACGACACCACCAGCGGCTCTCCCTGTTCCACCAGACGGGAAGCCACACTTCCCGGAGGAATCGCGTCGCCGGGGTCAAGATGGAACTGGTCCAGATCGTCGGTTCCGACCTTCCGGACGATTGTCACACGCTCATCTTCCAGCAGGAACGCGCAGGCAACTTCCGCCCCTGCAATCTGGCGAGCATCCTCCACCAGACCGGCGAGCAGATCCTCCCGGCCCAGCGACCGGGACACCGTGAGCGACGATTCGTAGAGCGTCCGGAGTTCCCGGATCCGGCGTTCTGATTCTCCGGCAAGGTCTCCCATCTCCTGCATCATGGAGCCATAGGCGGCCTCCTCCACACTCAGCCGCGAGCGCAGGCGGCGAGCGGTGAACGCAACGAGGAAGAGAGCCAGCGCAAGGGCAGGGGGCAGCAGAAACCACGCGTTGAGCACGCCCCACCACCGGGCAGCCAGGATCGAGCCTGCGAGAACAGCCAGTACAACCCAGCGCTCGAGGCCGGGACGGACTGCGTCGCGGGCCGCGCGCTCACGGCTCCGCCAGCGCGTGTGATAGTGTCCGCTTGTTCTTGATGTTCGGCGCATCTCTGGGGACTCCTACGTCTGGTGAACTGCTTCCTCTACGGGCGTCGCAATCTCGGGACTCCAGCCTCCCCGCCGTTCCCGAACGACGACCGAGCCTTCCTGCCGCTTGCCGAAGCACTTCAGTTCCGAGGCGATGTCGCTGACCTGGGCGACGTGCTCGACAGGACCGTTCTCGTCGGTCACCACAGCCAGGGTGATGGCCAGAAGCGGAACCCGGGCTACCCCGCCTTGCCGGTTCCCGACTTCCAGGTAGCCGCGGTCCAGATCGGCGGGCGCGAAAAGCGACCGGACCTCCGCGTCGAAACGACGGACGATCTCGGTCGTCAGTTTATCCACCAGGTCCACTGTGGTGAGCACCACGAAGTCGTCGCCTCCGATGTGGCCCACGAAATCCTCGGAATTGCCGAATTCCTTGACCACAGAGGTCAGAACCCTGGCTGTGAGGGTGATAGCTGAATCGCCGCGGCTGTATCCGTAGTGATCATTGAAAGCTTTGAAACTGTCCAGATCGGCGTACACGAAGGCAAAAACCCCTCCACACCTCAGACGGGACTCAATTCCCCGCGCGATAGCGAGGTTCCCCGGGAGCCCGGTCAAGGGATTGGCCTGCCGCTGGGAGCATGACCACTCCAGGGCATTCCGTACGCGGGCAAGGATCTCGGCAGTGGCAAAGGGCTTGGTGATGTAGTCGTTCGCGCCGTCTCCCAGACCCTCCAGCCTGTCCTCCAGCTCACACTTTGCTGTGATCATGATAACCGGGATATGAGAGGTCCAGAAATCCGCCCGGAGTTGCCGGCACACTTCGTTGCCATCCACCAAGGGCATCATGAGGTCCAGCAGGACAAGGTCCGGCGGGTCCCGGCGAACCTTGTCCAGGGCTTCCTGTCCTCCCTCGGCCAGGGTGACGCGGTATCCAGCGTTCTCCAGGTGGTACTTGAGGATCTCGCGGAGGTGAACTTCGTCATCGACCACCAGGATCCTCTTGGGCCCCTCGAGGACACCGGCGGCACAGCCTCCTGGCAGGACATCCGAAAACATTCATCAACCCCATGTCGTGGAAAGGATCGAAATCGGCACTTCGGCACAGTCCGGACGCGCCGGGGCGCCCCGCGTGGCTAGAGCTGCGGGAGTTACTCGCACCCCATCACACGCAAGACACGCAAGGCGTGTGCCACTACACAGAGCTGTCCCGCCAGAGGCGTATCATTATTCTGCGCTTGGACTTACAGGTGGGTACCCAACCCGGCGTTACGGGGCCGTTCAGCGCAATATGCAAGGCTCTCCCAACCTGTGGCAGCATGTTGCACACTCCGCTCAGAAGCTTGAACCACGAAGTCTACGAAGAACACGAAGGGGGGGATCGTTGCCTGCAGGGAAAAAGGGCGACCCACCGGGTCGCCCCTTGCTATGTTCCGAGGACTGGGGACTAGGGACTACGGACTAGGGACTTGTTCTAACTTACGAACGGCCGCGAGTTTGCCCTTTCGCTCTCTCGCTCCTTGCCCTCGCGTCCATCTCCAACCCATCCCTCTCTCCTCTTGCCAGACGCTCCGTCCCTGCGGCCGCAACAATGGCTGCGTTGTCTGTGCATAGGATGGTGGGCGGGATTGAAACGCGGAGCCCGTAGCGTTCCGCTCGCTTTCGGACGGTTTCTCTCAGCGCCGTGTTTGCCGCGACTCCCCCGGCCAGGGCAATGGCCGTGGACCGGGTCTCGTCGGCTGCTCTAAGGAGCTTGTCCGCCAACGATTCGACCACAACCCTCTGGAAGCTGGCCGCTATATCCCGACGCTCCTCAAGCGTGGGCTTCCGCCCCAGACGTTCGATGTAGTAGCGGACGGAAGTCTTGATCCCGCTGAAACTGAAATCGAGCCCCCGGGGCAGCGGTGGCGGGAAGTCAACCCCCGCCGGGTTTCCTTCCCGCGCCAGCTTCTCCAGTTCCGGTCCTCCCGGATAGCCCAGTCCCAGCATCTTGGCTACCTTGTCGAAAGCCTCGCCGGCGGCATCGTCCAGCGTTCCCCCCAGAGATCGCATGTCCACCCTGGAGGACACTAGAAACAGTTCCGTGTGTCCTCCGGAAACCAGGAGACAGACAAAGGGGACCTCCGCAGGAGGATCGATGAGGAAATTGGCAACAACGTGGGCCAGCAGGTGATCAACGCCCACGAAGGGGATACCACGGGCGTAGCCGAGCGCTTTGGCGACAGAGACTCCCACGAGCAATGCGCCCACAAGGCCGGGGCGCTCGGTAACGGCCACCCCGTCAATCCTGTCCAGCGTTGTGCCCGCTTCCCGAAGCGCTTCATCAATAGCGGGGAGGACCAGGCGAATGTGACAGCGCGAGGCCAACTCCGGAACAACGCCTCCGTACCGCGCATGGATCGGCTGCGCCATCACGACGTTTGAGAGGATCTCCGATCCATCCCGAACGACACCGGCGGCGGTTTCGTCGCATGAGGTTTCGATGCCCAGGACCAGCATTCAGAAGCCCTATTCTGATTTATGCATTCGCGGCTCATCACGACGCCGGGATGACCAGTTGGTCCTCACCCGCCTCCCCCTCTACCCATGCTTCCACCACAATGTGGAACCGCGCGGGATTGATCCCGGAGGGTCGCACGCCATCCGGCAGGTCGAAGGAAACCTGCAGCGTGATGGGTTCGCTGGGCGGCGGCGCCTCAACCACACTGACGCTGTCGACCGTGTCGGGCAGCGCGGGCTCAGGTTCACGAGAGACCAGGGTGATTTTCCCTCGGCGGTCCAGCGAGAGATCAAAGAAGTATCGACCCACCGTCATGGCACGCCCATCCACGCTCAACGCCGGGGGGGAATCCCTCAATCCAACCATGAGGCTCACAGGTCCCTGGAGAATGACTTCGACTTCCTCCGGTTGCCAGCGCAGGTGCCACTGGACTGTGTCCGCGTCCACCTCGACACGAACAGCCGCCAGCGTCATTGTTTCGATCTTCTCTACAGGAAGGGCAACGGCCACCTGTTCCGGCTCGCAGCGAACGCGCTCCAGTCCACCCAGATCCACTCGGGCTCTCGCCACCACCATCCGTGTCGCGCCGGCCAAACTGATGGGTTCGGTCCGCAGGGAATTCACTCCCGAGACAATGCTCTCGGCCCCGCGGATCATGACCTGCTCGGGATTCACCACAGGGGAACCCACGCGAGCGTATCCACTGGCTGGTTCGCTCTCTGTCGTCGGAATCACGGGTACCGACCGGATCGCCACCCGATCCAGCTCCGCCTTCAGCAAACCCGGCGAGAGGATATCCAGGATTTCCACATCCTCTTCCAGCGGGACCGTCACGTCCGCCGGAGTCAGTCGTCGGATGTAGCGCCCCTCCGAGGCCCCGGCAAGATCCACGGCCAGGTAGAGCCCCCTGACCCTGTGCCGGAGGAATCGCCCCTGTCCCCGGACCAGCACTTCTACTTCCTGCGGAACTTCACCCAGAAGAGTGAGCTCCTCGGGGATATTCTCAAGACTGAGCGGCACCATGAATCTCTCCTCGAACTGCTGCTGCTCACTCACGTAGAACCACAGCACGAGGGAGACCACCAGGGCCAGGGTCTTGGCAAAGAGATTCTCGAAGAGGATCCTCTTGAGCACCGCTCCCCGCTCCTCAGACCGGCACGACTTCCCGGTCCTTCACAATTGATACCAGCGTGAGGGCCATACCCTCCAGCGCCAGCCGGACATCCACATTGCGGTCCAGCCGCCGCGACGTTTCAGCAACTGCCCAGAACACCTGTTCCAGGACTTGCGGCGGAAGCCGCCGACTCTCCCTGGACAGGGAATCCGCAAGATCCGCATTCACCAGCAGATCCCGGGACGCTCCGTGGACTACGAACAACAGATCACGCAGCCAGAGTATGAGACCATCGAGCTGCTCCCGCACCCTGCGAACGCGCGCACCCCTCTCGGGAATCTCCTCGTGTGCAAGGAAACCCGCCTCTCCCATCAACCCCGCCAGATCCCCACCATAGATCTCTCTCCAAGTATGGAGTATTTCCTCCCGAGCCACAACAGAATCTTCCCGCCGGCTGCCGAGCGCTCTGGCGAATCGCCCGCTGGATGTTCCCGCGGCCCACTGCGCTTCCTCTCGCTCGAACCCCCGGTTCTCCAGAGCCCCGGCCAGAACATCCGCCGGGATTATCCCAAAGCCCACTCTCTGACACCGGGACCGGATGGTGGGAAGGAGTTCCGACGCGCAGTCGAGAACCAGAATCAGAAGAGAGTCCTGCGGGGGTTCCTCCAGTGTCTTGAGAAGAGAGTTCTGAGCTTCCTCCGTCATCTTGTGGGCATCATCTACGATGACGATTTTCCGCCTTCCACCCAAGCGCTTGCGCGAGAGAAACCCGCGGATGGTGCGGGCCTCTTCGGTGCGGGAGCGCGCCGTCACCAGATCGATGCCCATGGATTTCCGGTAGTAGACAAGGGATTGCGGACCCCGGAACAACTGCGTCCCAACTCGCCCCGCGGCTTCCGGGACCTTGTCCCCTTCGAGCCCCGACAGATCTTCCAAAGCCTGGCTGAGAGAGGGTGCCCGCCCGCGCCGGAAGATCTTTTCCGCCGACAGGACCACCCGATCCCAACGGTCGCTTCCCCGGCCCCCAGGAACGGGAGGATTGAGGAATCCTGCGTCCACGAGATACGCGTACGCGTCCAGAAGCAGGTCTTCGGATCCCGCCCATTCAATGGCCTTTTTCCGGGGAATCCAGGAACCCTCGTCGATGTCCCGGTAGATCATGAGCCCGGGATCGTCCTGGGCGCCCACCCGTCCGCAGGATGGGCATTCGCCACACGGGTCAGCGTCTCCCCGGGAACAGTTCACTGCCTGGGCGAAGATCAGGGCCATCTGCTTCTTGCCCACGCCCGCAGGGCCTTCGAACAGGTAGGCATGGGCCAGACGGTCCGAGAGAATCTGTCGGCGGAACCAGCCCGCCAGGTGATCATGTCCTATGACGTCATTCCAGCCCATGATCTCTCTTCCGCGCAGATCATTCACAGTCCACTCCTGGAAGGGCAAGTTCAATGACCAGCTTCTCCAGCAGTGCATCCGGCGATTGAGTCGTCGACTTCAGAACGAGATCCGTTCTTGCTATCAGAATGAGCCCGCGCTGGAGCTCCGGAAGCGAGAACGCCGGGGCGCGACGGAACACCAGAAACGCAACGTAGGGGTTGACCCCGAGAAGGTAATACCTGGGATTTCCAGGGGGAAGCTCCACCGCGGCTTTGAGCTTCGGCCAAAGACCCCGCGCGAAATCGTCAAACCCAGCCCGCTCACTCCACCCGAGTCTCTCGACCAAACCCGCCAGCAGTTTGGCCTGGAGGAGAAAACGGACCTCGCGACCCAGCATGCTCAATATCATTAACGGCGTCGCGCCGCGAAACCTGAGCTCCCGCAGGAATCGCAATCCCGCATCTACCCTTCGTTCACCCAGCGCACCCGTGAGATCAAAGATCACATCTTCCTTTGATCTCGGGACCACGGCCTCGATGTCCTTCAGTACAATCTCCGTCCGCGGCGACACCCACAGGGCAAGCTTCTCCAGCTCCAGATCGATTTGCCTGAGAGAGTTTCCCGCCCGGGCCAACAATCCGTCCACGGCCCGGGATCCCATGGAGAGCCCACGCCGCGAGGCTTCCTCCACAACCCATCGCTGGGGCGCGCTGCCCTTGAGGCGATCGAACCCGAGGACCACTCCGGAGGAAACCACCGTCTTGTAGAGCCGGGTGCGCTTGTCGAAAGGCTGTCCAGCACAGAGGACCAGGATGTTGGCCTCCGGACCGTGCGCTTCGGCGAAGCGCCCCAAAACCTGGACCTCAGCCTTCCCGCCGGGCGCCAGGTGCTGGGCCTGCCGGACAACCGCAATCCGCTGGGTCGAGAACAGGGAAACCTCCAGAAGGCTCTCCAGCACGCCTCCAAGCGGCATCTCCCTGGCATCGAGCCACTCGATCTCCCCACCGCAGAGCGACTGGAGGACCTCGATGATGGCGTTCCTTGCCCGATCCACCAGGAAATCCTCGTCGCCATGGAGAAGGTAGATCGGCGAAGGCTTGCCCTGCGCAATCTTTTCGAGAACGGCCTTCAATTGTCGGTCTGGGATTCCCATAATCTCTAGACTTCATCTGAGATACGTTCTTTCACATCAGACGGGAGCTCTTTGACCTTCTCGCGGCCCTTGTCTATCAGATCCTCCAGGTCCTCCAGCGACTCCCCGCGATCCCCAATGAGGCCGCGGACTTCCTCCGGCAACACGCCGCCCAGTGTGTTCGCGACCTTGAACCCCAGAGGGGCCAATCTGGATTCGCGCACGACGGTCTGCCGTTCCTGCCCCGCCAGATCCACCAGCAGGAAAGCCGCCCCGATGACAAGGAGCGCGCCCGCCAGACCCAGGACAGCGCCTCCGAGGCGGTCTGCCCACCCTAACCCCAGAACATGGACTGCCTTTGAGAGCGCGCGGGCGACGAGTCCCATGATTACCAGGACAGCTACGAACACGACGATGAAGGCAACCACTGCGGCGATAGCCGGGTTTCCGATGATCGGTGTCAGCAACTGCGTTCCTACCCCCGTGGAGAGGCAGGCGAGCACGATAGACACCAACACGGAGAGCACCGCGAAAACGAGCCGGATGAGACCTTTCCAAAGACCCGCTATCACCAGAATGCCCATCACCGCGAGAATGATCCAATCCAACACATTCATGATCTCACCTCTGCGCAGTGCTAGTTTATCCTCAGCCTCTGGCCGACGAGAATCCTGTTGGAACTGCCCATCCCGTTCAGATCCTTCAGATGCTGAACCGTAGTCCCGTGGGCTTGGGCGATACGCCAGAGACTCTCACCCCGGGCAACCACATGAACAGCGGGCTTGCCCACGGGGAACTGCTCGAAGTACTGGAGGACAGCACCCACCAGCGCCTGGGCCAGTTTTTTCCGGTGCGAGGAACGGGTCAGCTCCTCCCTGTCCGCCGAGTTCGAGAGGAATCCGAGTTCCACCAGCACCGCCGGCATCTCAATCGTCCGCAGCACCTGGAAGCGGGCCTGCTTCACCTTGCGCATCCGGGTGAGCTTCGACCGGGCCAGTTTTGCGTGAACCAGCTCCGCCAACTGGGAGCTCTTTCTCAGCGTGCCCTCCCGGTTGAGATCGTAGAGAATGGCGCCAATATCACTCCGCGCCCCGGCGGATGCACCGCCCACAAGATCGGCGGCGTTCTCGGCCTCGGCCAACGCCTTCGCCGCCGCATCCGACGCGCCCTTCATGGACAGGAAGAACACCTCCGCTCCCCTCACCTTCCGGGCCTCTGCAGCATTGACATGAACGCTCATGAACAGATCCGCCCCCATCTGCCGGGCGATTTCCTGCCTCCGATCGAGGGACACGTAGTAGTCTCCCTTCCGGGTCAGGAACACCTCGACCTGCGGCTCCTTTTCCAGAAGTTGGGCCATCTCCCGACAGACGTCGAAGACAATGTCCTTTTCGTAGATCTTGCCGCGCGCGACGGCGCCCGGATCTTCACCGCCATGACCGGGGTCGATCACGACGATGGCCTTGTTCTTTTCCTTGAGTTCCTTCACACGTTTGCGAACCGCTTCCCGTTCGGATTCGGAGACCGCCCGCAGAACATCAATCACAATTCGATCCGGCTTTCCCCTCTTCGGGTACTTGTCGAGAGAGAAGATCTTGTAGGTCGGCGACTCGGGAAGGTCGATGACGATCTGCGCGGTCCCCGAACCAAGCGCGTTGGTGCGAATCCGGTCCACCAACCCATCTTTCACATTGATCCGCCGCGCCTTGTTGGCAAAGACGGTCCGCTGTACTTCGATCACGATACGGTGAGGCTGGGTGAGAGTTCGATGCTTGTAGACTGAGGCCCGAGACAGGTCAATGACAATGCGCGTGTGGTCCGGTGCCGTCCAGTAGCGGATCCCGACCACCCGGGTCCCGGCCACCGAATCCCCGGTCGACAGGGCAATGAGAACCGCGAGGACCCACAGGGTAACCAGCAACTTCCCCTTCACGTCGTCTCCCCTTTGCCCGGATGCCTGGCTTCGACCTCGATCCCCGCCCGCAGGAGGCACGCGGCCGTTACTCCGTTGCCCGGCGCGCTCTTTCCCCGTATCCTGAGCCAGCCATACCCGCACGAGGGACTGTGCTGCCTGAGGATGGCCCTCGTCCCGCCAACCCGGAGGGCCAATGCCAACGCCTCATCCGCTCCCCGCAGGAATTCGGTTGTCCGGTCCCGTCCTTCCTCATCCACGACTCGCGCGTTCCCATCCAGGACGTCTTCCCCTGCTCCCCCCACAATCTCAGCCGGTGTTCGGGGCGTAGGAAGACCGCCGGCCTGTTCGGGACAGATCGGAACTGCCCGACCCTCCCGAACCAGCTTCAGAATGTCTTCGTCGGGGTCCGCCGCCCCATCGTAGCGGCACGCCATCCCCGCGAGGCAGGCGCTCACCAGGATCATAAGTCCTCGAAACAAAAGGGGGTAGCCCTGACCCACAGGCTACCCCGATCCCCGCTCGTGTCAAGCTGGGATTCAGTCGACGATGTACTCCCCAGACAGCACGTAATTGAACGGATTGACGGCCTTGCCGTCCAGGCGAATCTCGTAGTGGATGTGCGGTCCGGTCGAGCGGCCGCTGTTCCCCACAGTTGCAATTACATCTCCGCGCTTCACCCGCTGGCCCTTATCGACCAGGTTCTCCTGGTTGTGCGCGTACTTGGTCGTGTAGCCGTTCCCGTGATCGATCACGACAATCTTGCCAAAGGTGGCCTGCTTCATGGACTTGACGACGATTCCATCGGCCGTGGCGTGGATCGGCTCTCCCACCCACGTGCAGTAGTCCACCCCATGGTGCATCCCCAACCTGCCGGTGAAGGGGTCTATCCGCCGCCCAAATCCGGAGGAGACAAACCCGGAATCGAGGGGACGAATGGACGGAACGTGCGCCCATTCCTCATGGCCCGCCACCAGAGCCTGCTCAATTTGTTTCAAGCTCTCCTGCTGCAATCTCGTCTGGCGGAGCAGCTGGTCCGTGCGTTCGCCGACAGACATCAGATCCCTTTTCTCCGAGCTGCTGAGCACGCGGGTATAGGATGCGGGGTAGGTTTCCACACCGCCGACACCCATCATCCGCACCTCGTCGGGGATGGGATTCAGGTTGGCCAGCAGCCTGAGTCTCTCCTCGATAGCCACGTGATCCTGCATGTGGCTGCACTGCCGGGCCAGCGATTCTCCAAGACTCGCCAGTTCATCCCGCAGGATCCGGTTCCGCTCCTCGAGACTCGTGAGATTGGCCCGCTTGACCTTCTCTCCGGCAAAGCTGACGGCAAGGAAACTCGAAAAACCGACAAATGCCACCAGGAAAATCCCAAGAACAACCAGGGTCTTCCGGCGGAATCGAAACGTGGACACCCCGGCCGCCGGCTGTGAGATAACCATCAGCGTGATGAACTTGTCGGCCACAGTACCTCTCCTTGTTCTTGTTCTCCAGATCGACAGATATCGACAGATGCTGACAAATCATCCCGGGTCGAGACCGCCGGTCAAACTAGCGTAGTGTGAGAATCGTGTCAACGTTTTTTTCGGGCGGAGCGAACAGCAGGATCTCACTACGAAGGAGCGAAGTACACGAAGGGAAAGCGATTCGTGGAGCGTTTCTGTTTGCCAATGTCGTGAACCGTCCCTATGATAGGGGGATGAAACGTTACGTGTGCCTGAGCGTGTTCGCCATCGCCATGGCCTATCTGGAATCCGCCGTGGTCGTTTACCTGAGGGAGATCTACTATCCCAACGGTTTCGACTTTCCCATCGTTCTGGGTCCGGTGTGGATTGCGGCGATCGAGCTGGGCCGGGAGCTGGCAACCGTCATCATGCTCCTGACGGTCGCGGTGCTGGCGTCCCGCGACCGGCTGGAATCCTTCCTCCACTTCTGCTACCTGTTCGGCGTCTGGGACATTTTCTACTACGCGTGGCTCAAGGTCTTCCTCAACTGGCCTGAGTCCCTTCTCACCTGGGACATTCTGTTCCTGATCCCGCTGCCCTGGCTCGGGCCCGTCCTCGGTCCCGTCCTGGTCTCCGTGGGACTCATCGCAGGATCTCTCGCCCTCCTGCGATACCGGGCGCGCGGGATTCCCGTGGAAATTCCCCTCTGGGGATGGGCGCTGGAAATCCTCGCCGGCCTCATTGTGATTGCGAGCTTCATCTGGGACTTCCGGGTTGTCCTGGAAGAAAGGGTCCCGGAGACCTTCAACTGGCCCCTCTACTCGGCAGGTATGGCTCTGGGCATCGTCGTCTTCTTCCTGATCCTGAGACAAGTCAGAGGCGAGAGGGCGAGGGCGTGACACGGTGACGGGGTGACGGCGTGACGGGGGTGGGCATTGTCGCTCTGTCCCCCCGGGTTCCATGGTATTGAGGGCCCCGCGGGACAAACACGGTGTCGGGTGGAAGGTTCAGAACCGGTGCTACGTGCCCCGTGCTTCGTGCAAGGAAAAGGGCATTAGAACAAGTCCCTAGTCCGTAGTCCCTAGTCCGTAGTCCAAGGAGAAGGGCATCGAAGGGGCGACCCGGTGGGTTGCCCTTCTTCCCCCTGCTCTCGGCATTTGCTACCGCCATTGTAGCCTGGGTTATTCAGGAATCCCGTAGCGAGAGGGACGCAGGCTGTGACTGGCAAGGCGCGGGGTCGATTTCGACCGGAGGCGTGACCTCTGGCCCCGCTGAGGATCGAAATCGGCGCCGCAACGCAGTCCAGGCACATCCTGCGACACTCGCAGCAGGGATTCCTGAATAACACAGGCTATTCTTTGGCCATGGCCGCGAGCCT
>JAGLYR010000160.1 GCA_023132135.1 Candidatus Eiseniibacteriota bacterium
TCGAAGCCCCGGGCCCACCAGAGCGCCTCCGGCTCATGTCTGGTGGAACGGGCCCCGCTGACGATCGCCAGGGCCAGGTCCGTTCCAAGAAGAACGTCGTCCGGCCCGGCGGGGGTCTCGTCCCGGTCCGGCGCTTCCCGTTCCATCTCCGGAAACACCGACCGTAAACGGCGGACGAAAGCCGATGGCAGAAGCTCCCGGCCCTCCTCGTCCGCACGCGGATAGCTCACCCAGAGGGATTCACTCGCCCGGGTGAGGGCAATGTAGGCAAAGTACCGCTCCCGGTGGAGTTCCCGGCGCGCGCCGGGCGCCAGATCGAAACCGGCCCCCCGAAGAGCGTCTCTGTCTCGATCGACCAGAAGAGGACCCTCCGGCTTTGCGCGCGGGAACACGCCTTCACCCACACCGATGACAAACGCCATGCGGAGACCCGGATGCCTGGAACGCTCCACGGAACCGACGGTTACTTCATCGAGTGTCGGAGGGATGAGACCCAGGGTGAGCTGCGAGAGCCCGGCCTCGAGGACCTCGCTGTATTCTCTGGGACTTATCCTCTCATCGCCCAATGCCTCCACCAGTGCATCCAGAAGATCGACCACGCTCTGCCAGACCGTGGCGTGTTCCGCCGCTCCTGCCGGATCTCCGTCGTGCTGTGATTCCCCGGCCCATGCCTGAAGCCGTTCCGGTATGCACAGATTCCGGAGCATGTGGGCCAGGGCCACGGTGATGTCCCGAACCGTTTTCTTCTCTCCGGAAACCCGTCCCTCGAACTCGATCAGATGCTCGAGCGCGCTTAGGCGAGCGGCGTCTACGCGTTCAAGGTGGGCCTGATCCTCTGGATCGAGGTCCCCGGTATCTTCGGGGTGGCGAGCCCGCTTGGTCCATGGATCCTCCGTGGTCCATTCCTTCCCTTTCACGCCGAAGGCAAGAGCATAGTTCTCCACCTCGTCGATGACGATACGATCCCGGCCGAGCTGCTTCCGCTCCCCGGCCTCCGGGGCACAGCCGACCAGGTCGGTCTTGAGGAACTGAAGCACCGCATCGGCCGGCCAGCCGGTGACCACGGATCGCAGTGCGGATCGGATGAGCTCGACCAGTGGATGGTGGGCCACGCTCCGCCGATCGTCGATGAAGAACGGGATCTCGTACTCGCTGAAGATGGAGCGGACCAGATCGCCATACGACCCGAGATCCCGGAGGATCAGGGCCATATCTCGAAAGCGATAACCGTGTTCTCGAACCCGGCAGAGAATCTCACGCGCTACGGCCCGGACCTCGTTTCGCCGGTCGGGCGCTTCCACCAGACGGATTTTTTCCGGCCGTCCGTCGAAGCGTCGGAATTCCCGCCTGAAGAACTCCGACTCGAGGTGCTCAAGCGAGGAGTTTCTCCTGAATCGGGGGAGAGGTTCATCGAGGGGCAGTTTGACGGCCGGGAGCCGATTGACGTTCTCGGGAATCCGATCCCGAATCCGGATGTAGGTTTCCTCGGTCGGATAGAAAGGAGAGAGCGCATCCAGGTCGGACAGGGTTCCGGGAAGCCGTTGCGGATCGAGACAGAGCGAGACGGAGACCTCTGCCGCCTTCTCGATGAGTGCGGCCAGAACTTCGTATTCCTGGGGTGTGAATCCCGAAAACCCATCCACCCAGACGCGCGCCCCGCCGATCCACTTCGACATCGCGAGACGCTCGGCCAGAACATTGAGCTGGCCTTCCCCGTCCACGAACCTTCCCTCGATCTCCCGGTCGAAAGCCTGGTAGAGAATGCCCAGATCGTGGAGCTTCAGGGCCAGCGACGTTTCTCCCTGCCCCGCATCTGCGAGCCGCCGGTACTGGTCGAGCACGTCTTCGGGACTTTTCCGGTACCGGCGGAATTCTGTGATGCATTTGGCCAGAGAACCCGGAAGTCCGACTCGACCGGCCGACGATTTGTACACCAGGAGATCTTCACGAACACTCCGAAGAACGGAGGCCATGAACATCTGCCTGCCGCGCTCGTCGAGCGCCGGCAGGGGTGATCCCCCAACCTCCCGCAGCGTGCGATGGGCAAGACGCCGAAAGGAGAGTGGGTAGACACGAAGAAATCCGTCCAACCCGCCGGACCGGAGAAGCGCCCTCTCCATCTGGTAGGTGGATTGATCCGGCACCAGGAGGACGAGTGGGCAACCATCCGGCGAGCGCCGGATTTCCTCGATGATCTCACTCAGACAAAGATGGGTCTTCCCCGATCCAGCCCTGCCCAGTATGAAACGGATAGACATGCGTCTCGCAGCCTCGGTGACTCAGACGTTCCCCGGCTCTACCGCCTTGCCCCAGCCGGACAGTTCCTCCCGATGCGTCAGCAGAATGACCTGCCTCGATTTCGAGAGCTCCACCAGAGCCTCCCGCAGAATCTTCAATCTCTCTTTGTCGAAGGTCAGGAACGGATCATCGAAGATGAACGGGATCCGGACATCGCCGGAGATCATCTCGGCCACGGCAAGACGGATGGAGAGATCCAACTGATCCTGAGCACCCCGGCTGAGCTGCTCCAGCGCGCAGCGCTGACCACCCTGCTCGAATACCTGCGGGGAGAAATCCGATCGGAGCTCGACCCGGCGCTGAACGCGGTCGGTAAAAGCTGCGAACTTCTCGTTGACCTTGTTCCCCAGTATTTCCTGGTGGCTCTCCTGGTAGCGGTGAATGGCATCGGTTGTAGCTTCGTAGGCAAGACGAATCGCCTCCCGCTCGAGAATGAGCTGATCTCTCTTGCTCTCGAGTCCCCGAAGCCGGATCTCTTCGGCGGCGACATCAATGAGATCTTTCCCTTCCAGGTGGCCGGTTTCCTTC
>JAGLYR010000161.1 GCA_023132135.1 Candidatus Eiseniibacteriota bacterium
GGTGATCAGATTCTGAACCGTGTTGTCGATGTGGGTCTTTCTGCCGGTCAGGTCGCCGATCGACTCGGCTTGCCCGGCTTTCAGCAGGACCGTGAGTTCGGACGCTATCCTGTCGCGTGACCGAACCTGTTTCTGGAACTCGGCGTACCGGCCCTTCGCCCCGGCAGGGTCCCCCTGTGTCGAAGCGAGAACGCTGTGGAGTTTGCTCGAGAGCTCCGAAGTCCGCTCATCGGCCGCCTTTATCTCCTCTGCAAGCACAGTGTGCCGGCGCAGCTTTTCCCGGAGCTCGCCCAACTCTCCGGCCCCGGCAGTGGCGAGCTCTCCGAGGACACTGTCGACCTCCGCCAGGGCTCGGACGATCTCGATCACGTCCCTGGTCAGCCGCTGGAACCGCTGGACGTCTTTCGGATCTTCCAGTCTGGGTCGAATGACCAGAAAGGCGATCCCGCCGGCAAGGATTCCGGCGCCCACCATCGTCAGAATCAGCTCGACCGTCTCCAGCCTCAAACCGAAGCCCAGGGCAAGCCCGCCCAGAAACCCGACAAACCCAATTGCCGCCGCCTTCCGCCTCCGCCCTTCCCTCGCATTGGAATAGTGCGCTTCGATCCGCTGCAGGTCCTGCCCCTTCTCCTCGAGATCCCTCTCCAGATCCGCCTTCCTGTTTAGCTGCTCAAGCACATTCTCCATACTACGATCCGCGAAGACGGACTCTCCAAAAAGCCCCCGCACATCTGATTCAATGGTCTCCTGCTCCCGGCGGATGCGCTCTCTGCGGCTGTGGAGCGAGATCATTTCATCCGCCCTGTCTTCGAAATCGGGCGGAGCGTCTTCGAATTCGGGATATTCCCTGAGAAGGGCCTCTTCCGCCTTGCCCAGATTGTCTACCAGGCCCTCGCAGGTGGAAATCACATTTCCGAGACGGGCTTGCTCTTTTTCCTGGCCATGCAATTCCCGCTTCAGAACCTCCCACTTGTCCCAGGCTTCGAGGGTCGTCTTCGCCCTGCCTTGTTCTTCCCGGGCCCTCTCCAGGCCTTTCTCTTTTTCGGCCAGATCGTTCCTCAAACCTGCGAGGCCTGCCAGGGTGTCGCTGCTGGACTCGATATTCTGCTTGAGCACCCGGATGTCCGCCTCAACCCGTTCCAGTTTCTGCTCATTGCGCGCATCCCTGGGCTGTTTTCCGGGCGACGCGATGCCATACTTCCCGCTCGCGCGGGTCACACTTCTGAAAGCCTCCACGAGCTTCTCAACGACATCATTGAAGCTGCGTTCCCCGCTCGCCGCAACAAGTTGCTGGACGGCACCGCCTCTCTCCTCTCCATGCCCGGCGTCCGTTTCCTGAGTCACGCAGAACACAGACTCGAAGAGATCCTGGTCGGCGACTCCGAGAGTCTCCTTCAGGATCCCGTTGTATCTCTCCACCTCCGTCCCGCGCCCGAACCGATTATGTTCACCGTCAAACAGGATGCGCGGCCCGCCATCGCCATCGATGGAAAGGCGGGTCTCGTGGGACTCGAACTCGCGCCGGAGACGGTACAGTTTGCCGGACGATGTGAACTCCAGCTCGCCCCAGAACCCGGGAGGCGAGTCCCAGTTCTTGAATCGGGTGGTCGTGAAACCCTCTGTGTCACCTTCCCGCCGCAGAAGGCCGAACAGGGTTGCAAGAAGGCCGTTGACGAAGGTGGACTTCCCCGATTCGTTCGGCCCCGCAAAGACGGCCAGCGACGGATCCAGGATGAACGTCGTCGGATCCTTGTAGAGTCCGAATCCGCAGAGAGTGACCTTGTTGAACACCACATCAGCCATGAGACTGCCCACCCCGCCAGGCTTGCCATGCGTGCCGTAGAGCCAGGCGCACGATGGTTTTGTCCTTCTCCGTCTCGGCCTGTCTTTCCTTTTCGCGTAGTGTTCGAATCACGATGGCCAGGGGAGTTTCCTCCCTGGCCGCCGCATCCACGGCGGAGGTTTCCATCAGAGTGAAGCCGTCGTCAATCTCGAAATGGTAGAAGCAATCACTCAGCTCCGTTTGGAGCAGACTCGAAGGAGGCTCGAAGCCGGCAGCACCCATCAGCACCAGACGGAGAATGAGATCCGCGTCGGCCATCTCCTCGATGGCTTCCCGGAGGGCATCGGGATCTCCCAGTGAACCGAGATCAACATCCCGCGTTTCAATGCGCCGGGTCTCGAGGGGGATTCGCTCCGCCCTGGGATTCCCGTCCCCCAGACGGACCACGGTGAGCTCCGAGCAGCCCGGGTCATCGAATCCTGATCCCTCGATGAGACCGGGATACACGGCCAGGCCGTTGAGAAGCCTGATCACATCCGGCTTGTGGATGTGGCCAAGGGCTACGTAGTCCACGCCCAGTCCGGCCAGTTCCTTCGACGTCGTGTGGATGGAACGGTCGCCGCCGGGCAGGTTGACGGAGGCGTGCAGGATGGCGACGTGCAGCCCTTCGGGCTCAAGGGCGATGGAAGTGTCCAGAGTCCCGGAAGTGATCCCCGCCTGGTAGGCCAGTCCGTAGAAGTGGCAGGTGCCCTCGGCGGTCTCCACCGTCGCAACCCTCGACCATTGGGGCGAGGTCACCAGGATCCCCGGCCAGCGGTCCTTGTGTTTCAGGTAGACGCAGTCGCTGTAGCTCAGCTCGTCGTGGTTCCCCGGCAGGGTGATCACCGTCTTTCCGGCGTCCACCAGGCGACGAAGCTCCCGGATGACGTCGCCCACCAGGGACGCCTCGGGTTTGTAGGTCTCGAACAGATCTCCGGCGATCACGACCGCGTCCACCTCGATAGGGTCCTTCAGGACCCGGTCGACGACCCGGCGGAGGACACCGTCGGCTTCCCTCTTCCTCTCCGTTGCCCTGTCCCCGAGATAGCTGTGGGACCGGCCGAGGTGGAGATCTGCGAGATGGAGGATTCGGATCATGCTGGGCCATGCTCCTCTGAATCAGGAATTCGCACTGCGCGTGGATTCTACCCGGATGGGGGAGGGAAATAAAGGACGGAGTGCGGGGACGGGGCAGGTCAACGACCTGCCCCGACTCCCTTCGTGTCCTTCGTGGCCTTCGTGGTTGAAGCTTTTCCCCGAACTACTCTCCCTCCACGAGCGCGCGTCCATGGGTCTTGAGCCACGCCAGCATTTCGCTGATCTTGCCCCGAGCGAGGCAGATGCAGCTGTCGGCCGCGCCGTAGTAGAGGTTGATGGTATCCCCATCGTCGTCAATCGTCTGCCCGCAAGGAAACACAACCTGCCCCACATCGCCTACATCCTCGTAGGCCTCATCGGGGCCGAAGATCCACTCATCCCCGCGCAGGATACACTGTTCGGGGGTCGCCAGATCGAAAAGAGCGAGGCCCAGGCGGTAGATTGATCCCGAGGCAGTCTCGCGCACACCGTGGTAGATCATGAGCCAACCCTCGGGGGTCTCGATGAGCGGCGTGCACAGACCAATCTTGTTGGCGTCCCACCACGCTCCGCGCCGCGCCGGCAGGATCATATTGTGGCTGCCCCAGTGACGCAGGTCCGGGGAGTAAGAAATCCACACGTGAGCGCCCAGGGTCGTGAGCGGGCGGTGAATCATCGCCCAGAAATCACCGATCCGGTGCGGGAGCAACGCAGCGTCCTTGTCCTCAGGAGGCATGATCACACCCAGGCGCTCGAAGCTCCGGAAATCTTCCGTGAGGGCAATCGAGACACCGGGGCCGCCTCGCGAGAAGGCCGTGTAGACCACGGCGTACTTCCCCAGTTCCTCGACCCAGGTGATACGGGCATCCTCAATACCCCAGAGCTCGCCAGGGTATTTCCCGGGATCCGGACTAAGGGTAGGTTCGGGATCGATTTTCCAGCCATCCACCCCGTTTTTCGACCGCGCGGCTGTGAAATGCGAATGGCCGTTGCGACCTTCAACACGGCAAAACAGGAGAGTCGTCCCGTCCCGCAGGCGGGTCGCGGCTGGATTGAACACGGTGTTGCAGGGATACGGCCAGTCCCGGGCAATCAGGATCGGGTTGCCGTCGTGGCGGGTGAACAGGTCCGCGGGGTGCTCGGGCGTCTTTGCTTTCTTCAATTGTTCTCTCCCTGTTAGTCTTGTTCGGCTAGTCACTCGTCGGCGCCTGCGAGAACTCGAGCAACGACAGCTGCCAGGCCAGCAGTGACTCTGCGCCCTGATTCGCGTTCACGCGGTCCGGGTGAACTCCATCCCGGCATCCGCCGGTGTTGAAATCGTACACAGAGAGCCCCAGATCATTCCGCCCCAGGAACCACTCGAAGGCCCGCCGCGCCTCTGTGCGCCACTTGACATCCTGGGTCATGCGGTACGCTTCCATGCAGGCGGACACCACGGCCTGAGCTTCGATGGGTTGCTGATCGAAGTGCGGCATGTGCCCGCCGCGCCGGTAGACGTCATGGCTACCGACAGGCGAGAAATAGCCTTCCGGGGAAGTTTGGACTTTTGCCAACCACTCCAGGGAACGGAGGCCGGCTTGCACCATCTCACCGTCCTGCATCCACTGCCCCGAGAGAATGAGCGCGTGCGGCAGCTTCGCATTGGCGTACGACAGAACAATCTCGAACCAGGGCCACTCGGCGTCCGCATTCCGGCGGTAGAGCTCGAAGAGGCGAGAGGCCAGAATGCGCCGCACCCTTTGAGCCTCGCTGTCGCCGCTGAAGCGGCGCAGATACTCGTGTACGCCGATAATCGCGAAGGCCCAGGCCCGTGGCGAACGGAACCCCTCGACAGCTCCTACGGCCTGGCCAAAGAGGTTCGCGGCCATTGCCACCTGGCCTTCCTCGCCCCCGTGCCCAACAGCTGCACCCAGTCCCCAGAGAGCCCGGCCATGACTGTCTTCGGAACCCTCGGTCTCCAACCATCGGCGATCGTAGCCCATGAAATTCCGGAACCGACCGGAATCCGGGTTGTAGGCATGGGCCAGGAAGGCCAGATACTTGGCTGAAAGATCCCGCAAACCCTCAAGCTCTCCCGATATCTGTTCGGCCATGAGGACCACTACCAGCGCCCGGGCATTGTCGTCCGTGCAGTACCCTTCTTGATACTCGGGAACACTGCCGATTGCGTGCTGCAGAATTCCTGTACTGTCTGTCATGCGCCGGAGGTGAGCGAGGTTCAGCCGGGGGAGCTCCACCTGTTCCGTCTCGGCCAACCTGGCCAGGCCGATGGTCTTGGGGTAGGAGGCTCTGCTCTCCTGAGCACTGGCAAAACTCCCGAGGTACTGCCGGGCCACCTCACGCCAGACCATCCCGCGACCGAGTTCGTAGGCCCGCTTCCTCAGAGCGTGGCGCTCGACCTCGTTATCCAGGAGTCGGAGAATCTGTTCGGCCAGCACTTCCGGATCCCGGAAGGGCGCCAGCAGTCCCCGGCCCTCTGCGAGAAGCTCCTCTGCGTGCCAGTACGGTGTGGAGACCACAGCCTTCCCGGCGCCTACCGCATAGGCCAGGGTCCCCGACGCTGCCTGCTCCTTGGCGAGGTAGGGCGTGACGTACACGTCCGCCGCGCCGATAAACTGCTTCAGCTCCTCCAGATCTACAAACCGGTTGTAGAAAACGACGTTGGACTGGAGACCCAGTTCTCTCACCTGGCGCTGGAGGGACAACCGGTAGTCCTCCCCATGATCGCGCAGGACATGCGGATGCGTGGCGCCAAGGACAATGTACACCGCGTCCGGATGTTCCTTCACAACCTCAGACATGGCCTTTATCATGTCTTCGATTCCCTTGCCGGGAGAGAGCAATCCGAACGTCAGAATCACGCTGCGGCCCTCAACGCCATACAAATCCTTGTAGTAATTGGGATCCACAAAGGGGATGTCATGGATGCCATGGTGGATGAAATCGATCTTGTCCGGCGGAATTCCGTAGGTATCCTTCAGGATTCCCTCGGACCGACGGCTCATCACGACCAAACGATCCGAGATACCGGCGATCTCGTTCATCACGGACCGCTGGTCATCCTCGGGGTGTTCCAGCGCTGTGTGGAGTGTGGTGACAACCGGACTCCGGAGCTCTCGGAGGAGTTCAAGGATGTGCCCCCCCGCTACCCCGCCGAAGATCCCGTACTCGTGCTGAAGACAGACAACATCGACGTTGTTGATGTTGAGGAAATCCGCCGCTTTGCGGTAGCTGGGAAGATCGTTCTGGGGAATCTCAAACCGTACCCGGTCGGGATAGGCGTAGCCGTCCGGCGTGTCGTTGATCGCCAGAACCTGGCAGACACCGTCCGCCACTTCTTCCGCCACCGCTTCACAGAGGTCGTGCGTGAAGGTAGCGATCCCGCACTGGCGGGGAAGGTAGTTCCCCACGAAGGCAATCTTCTTCATTTATGATCTCCTGGCTAGATGCGCGCGGTCGCCATAGTACGCCCAAGCGGGGAAAATTTCAACACACCTTTCTGCAGCCCACCCTCAGCCCTCACCACTACCATCGACCGCCAGCGAACGAAACTGAACCCCAAGGACCTGCAACAATGCCCAAGATAGCCTGGATTATTCATTGATCCCTGCTGCGAGGGCGAGAGGGCCTGTTCCGATGCTCTTTTCCTTGGACTACGAACTAGGGACTACGTACCAGGGACTGTCTCTCATGCCCTTCTCCTTTGACACGCCCCCGGCATTGTCCTACTCTCGCAGCCGGACATCTACCTGGAGGAAAGATTGGCCGAGCGACTCGTGACCGCATCAGTCCTGTGGATCCTGATCCTCTTCGCAACGGCAGGGGCAGCAACCCAGCCTGCCGATTCCGTGGACGTCACGCCGGACCGCACTCAACTTGCCACCGCATCCGGTATCGAAATCGAGATTATCGAATCCGCCCCGCTAGAGACGGAGCTGGACCAGGAGGACATCCGGAACACGTCCGACGTCTGGGTGGAGATGATCGAGGGGGCCGGGGAGTCTCTGGATCTGGCCGAGTTCTATCTGAGCAATACCAAGGGCCACGGGCTGCTCGAACCGGTGATCGAGGCCGTGACCGGCGCCGCCGGGCGCGGAGTCAAGGTTCGCCTCCTCGTCGAGAAGTCATTCTATGATACTTACCCGGAGACGATCGACCGGCTTGGGGAAAGCGGAATCGAGGTCCGGTTCTTTGACATCAAGCCCCTGACCGGCGGTGTCCTTCACGCCAAGTACTTCATTGTAGATGGACGGGAGCTGTTCCTGGGTTCTCAGAACTTCGACTGGCGGGCGCTGGAACACATCCACGAGATCGGGCTTCGGGTGGTCTCAGAGAGCCTTGCGCTCACGCTGGTGCATCTGTTCGAGTTCGACTGGGCCCTCGCCGGAGGAGAAGAGCCCATGGCCGCAGCGGATGCGGAACCGGCCGAGGACAAGGATGGAGACGGTCTGCCGGACGGGATCGATCCGACCCCGGACGTCGCCACGTGGAACGAGGAACCCGGCGGCGGGATCCATCGGGCCTACCTCGTGGCTAGCCCGCCGGAGCTCAACCCTCAGGGAATCCCGGGAGCGGAGGACGAACTGATCCGGCTGATCGACTCCGCAGAGAAGGAGATTCTGGTCCAGCTCTTGAGCTACTCCCCCGCCGGCAGACGCGGGGGCTATTACGCGACGATCGACAACGCGCTCAGGGCAGCTGCGAACCGCGGGGTCAAGGTCCGGATGATCCTCTCCGACTGGAACAAGCGCCGCCCGGGGATCGATCACCTCAAGAGCCTCTCCCTCATCCCCAACATCTACATTCGTCTCAGTACCATCCCTCAGTGGAGCGAGGGATTCATCCCCTTCGCCCGTGTCGAGCACTGCAAGTACATGGTGGTCGATGAGAAGATCCTGTGGGTGGGCACCAGCAACTGGAGCGAGGACTACTTCCACAGCTCGCGAAATGTCGAGATGGTGGTCGAGGCGGAAACGCTGGCTGAGCGGATGTGGCACCTCTTCTACTTCGGCTGGAATGGGCCATACACGTATCCGATACGCGTGGATATTGATTATCCGGCGCCGAGAATACGCTAGCCTGGGTTATTCAGGAATCCCTGCAACCCTCTCGCTACGGGATTCCTGAATA
>JAGLYR010000162.1 GCA_023132135.1 Candidatus Eiseniibacteriota bacterium
ACCCCGGTGATTGATGGAGAGCGCAGTCTTCCCCAATCCCAGTCGCTTGTCACCCTGTCACCTGTCACTTCGTTAGGGCCAGCGCCCCGTCCGTGTGACGAGGGCGAGTGACATCTGATACTCTTCTCCTCACTTGACCAGATTCAGCTTCCTCGTCTCCACTCCCGCGTCCGTCTCCAGTCGCGCGAAATAGACCCCGCTCGCAACGAGGTTCCCGTTCTCATTCCGCCCATCCCATTCGGCTTGGTGCGTGCCCTGCGAGCGACGCCCCAAAACCAGCGACCGCACCTTCCGCCCTGCCAGATCGAAGACATCCAGGGAAATCTCTGACGGCTCGGTCAGCGCAAAGGTGATGGTCGTATTCGGATTGAAGGGGTTCGGGTGGTTGGAGAGCCCGGCAACGACAGGCCGGGGGATCTCGCCCGCGGCAACTCCCGTGAGGGTACTCAGGTCAAAGGAGTGCATCGACCGGCCGTGTGTCCCCGCTACCAGGGTTCTCGTCGGCTGGTGAAGCCTGAGATCATACACGGGAACAGCGGGAAGTCCAGATCCAAGCATCGTCCAGACCGCGCCGAGGTTTTCCGTGTAGAAGCACCCGACATCCGTTCCCACAAACAGCCTCGAAGTCTGATCGGGATCGACAACAACCACATTGGCCGGAGCGCCGGGCAGGTTGCCCGTAACGTCGGTCCATGATACTCCCGAGTCCGTGGTGCGATAGACGTAGCCAATGGCTTCGTCCCACCGGAGACCCGAGAAGGTAACGCAGGCAACGGAGGCATCCGCGGGATCCACGGCAACCCGCGTTACCCAGCGATCCGGCAGCGAGCCCGAGATGTTGGTCCAGCTGCCGCCCCCATTCTGAGTGACCCACACGTTGGAGTCGTCGGTGCCCGCGTAGATTACGTCGGGATCCGTCGGAGCAACTGCGATGGTTGTGATGGTTCCAAGATTGGCGCCCTGATTGCCATTGGTCAAGTCGGCACTGATGGCATTCCAGTACCCGGCCCCGTTGGTCGTTCGATACACCCTGTAGGTGCCACAGTAGAGCGTCAGGTGGTCCGAGGGATCCATCACCACGGGCATGGACCAGTTTCTGCGGTCACCGCCGTTTATGCCGTCCATGGCCCAGTCCCAGTAATCCCCGAAATCCGTCGACTTGTAAAGATTCCCGAACTGGTATTCGCAATAGATGACGTCGGAATCCGTGGGATCCACGAGCGTATAGAAGCCATCCCCGCCGAAGATGTGATCCCAGTTGTCCACCCCGCCGTCCGGCGTCCGGAGCGTCCCGTTGTCCTGCGTTCCCCCGTAGAGTCGCTGCGGATTCAGGTAGTCGATCCCGATGGCGTAGAACTGGTTGGTCGGCTGGTCGTAGAGCTTCGTCCAGGATGTCCCCGAGTTGTTGGAGCCCACCTGCGACCAGCTGGATCCCCCGTTCTGGGACCGGTAAAAGGGCACGCCCATGGCGAAGACCCGGTCGGGATCGTTCGGGTCCACGCGGATTTGCCCGAAATACCACCCGAAGGAGCTCAGCAGGTTGTCCAGCGCGCTGTCGCTGGTTCGGATCCACGAGTCTCCATAGTTCGTGGACTTGTAGACGCCCGCGAAATACCCGGGATGATCGGCGTACATCGCGTAGATGACGTTGGGACTCGTCGCGCAGACCGAGAGACCGATTCGCCCGACACCGTCGCCCGAGGGAAGGCCACTCGTGAGTTCAGTCCACGTATCCCCGCCATCATAGGAACGGTAGATGCCGCTGGTAGGCCCCGCCGACTGCCGGTACGTCAGCCCCCGAACCCGCTCCCACATGGCCGCATAGACCGTATCCGGCTTCGTGGGATCGATGGCGATATCCGTGCACGCGGTCGAGTCGGTGATCGAGAGCACCAGATCCCAGGAGTCGCCCCCATTCACGGACCGATAGACCCCCCGTTCAGGGTTCGTGCCGAAGAGTGAGCCCGTTCCCGCCGCCCAGATTCGATCGGTGTTGAGTGGATCCACCACGACACGCGCGATGTACCGGGTTTCCTCCAGGCCCTTGTAGGCCCACGATGCCCCGCCGTCGATGGATTTGTAGAGCCCCATTCCGAAGAAACTGTAACTATTGGCGTTCGCCTCTCCCGTCCCGACATAGAGGATGTCCGGATTCAGCGGATCGAGAGCCATGGCGCCGATGGTCAGAACCGGCAGATCGTCCGAGATGGGTTCCCACGTGTTCCCGCCGTCAGTCGTCCGAAAGACGCCGCTGCTCGCGTGCGCCGCATAGACGATGCTGGAGTTGGTGGGGTGCACCACCATGTCCGTGACGCGCGCGCCGATGTTGCTGGGGCCTCTTTCCGTCCATGCGGCGCGGGAATCACGCTTCGTCTCCATCCGCATTGCCCGGGCATCCGCGATGGCTTCCCTCAGCTGGTCGAAGTTGATCCGCTCGTACGGATACGCGCGTTGGACGTAGCCCCACTCGTTGGGGAGAAGGTCGGGCTCGTAGAGCTTGCCTTCGGCTTTGAGCTCGGCCTTGAGGGCCTTCTTCTCGGCCTTGATCTGGAGGGCAATTTCCTCGGAGGTCATCTTGCCCGTCCGGCCGGGCCCGTGGATGGACCAGCAGGCCAGTGCAAGGGCGACGAAGACGAGGATGGAAACAGCGACTCTGCGATTCATGGGAGGGCCTCCTGAATGGGTATGCCCGCGATATGCTAGTGCGTTGTCGGACAGGAAAATAGACAATAGAGAATAGACCGCAATAGAGAAGTGTGAAGGTGTTTCTATGATGCTCTTGTCCGAGATCTATTCTCTATTGTCTACTTC
>JAGLYR010000163.1 GCA_023132135.1 Candidatus Eiseniibacteriota bacterium
CGTGCATAGTCCAGGCTAGGGACTATTTTAGCAGTATCATACGCTTGGTCTCACTCTTCCCGTTCCACGTGAGCCGGCTGAAGTAGATGCCGCTCGCCACGCTCACGCCGCGATCGTCCGCCCCATTCCAGATGACCTGGTGAATCCCGGTCGTCAGATCCCCATTCACCAGCGTTCGCACCCTCTGGCCAAGGGAGTTGTAGACGGTCAGCGTCACTGGAGATGGGTCCGATCCCGACGGAATGGAGAAGTGTATTTCCGTCGATGGGTTAAACGGGTTTGGCGCCGGCGGGAGAAGTCGGAACACTGTACCACCCGCGAGCCGCTCTTCCAGGACCGACGCGAAGATCTCCCCCATCGGGCCGCCGAACGGCTCACAGTGGTTGCCCCGGCAGCCGACCCCGAGAGCGCCAATCTGATCGCTGCAGGGAGAGTTCATCTTCGTACATGGCGAGAAGTAGTCGATGTGGAAATCGGCGACGTCCCAGAATGGCCATTCCATGTCCCAGATGAGATCGCAGTCCGGCGGGCAGCAGAACATGGGATCGGTGAAGATGGTGTCCTCGTCGTAGAACACAGGTTCGTCCGACGCGACACCCTGCTTGTTCACGTCACAGCAGTAGAACTCCGCAGGCGACGCGAAGTATGCCTCCTCGTTGTTGTATCCCTCCTCGGCGCAGTTGCCCCACAGAATCGTGTTGTACAGACCCGTCCAGATCCCGGGCGCGCGATCTGCTTTCATGCCGTCCATCGCGTGGACACCTGCCGGAGAATTCCCCGACACGAACTCCTGCCACGGCGAGCCCCCCCGGCCAAACCAGACCGGCGCCTCGAGAATGCCGCCGACATCCATGGCCGCATTGCCGCTGATGGTCGAATATGGAATATCCATCCAGGTGTTCATCGTTTGTATCCCGCCGGCCAGGAAGCCTGCGTTCTTCGTCACGAGCGACCCGAGGATGACCGCATAGCTATTCGGACCCTTCTCAAGACCAGGCGGAGCCTCGCTTCCCTCGAGATAGAACCCGCCTCCGAGGAAGGCCGCGTTGTCGGCAACGGTGCAGTCTTCAACCCAGGTCATGCTGTAGACACAGCAGAGCCCGCCACCTATGTATGGTGGGAAACCCCTGCCGTCCAGGAGATCATCCAGAGATCGTGCCACATCGAGGTCATTATACTGATCGATCAGAACCTGCATTCCAGATTCGTCATACGTAGTCAGGCCCGCGCTGTTTTCTGTGATCGTGCAGCCCTTCAGCTTGGATTCCATCCCGAACAGGAAAACCCCGCCACCGGCAAGCATCTCATAGTCCCCATACATGTCACCCGGGATAACGTTGTTGTGGATCTCGCAGTCCAGGATCTTCGGACATCCGCCGTACTGGCACGAGATCCCGGCCCCGCAGACAGGCCAGTAGTCCACGCCCAGTGTGTAGGGAATCACCTCATTGTCGGAGACAACGCACTCAGAGATAACGGGCGAGCAATCCACGAAACAGCAGATTCCGCCGCCGCCGGGATAGGGCATCATCCCCTTCTCCCTCATCCCGGGGAATGGCTCCATGTTGAAGTTCCCCTCCGGACCGTTGGTGGGGATATCTACCTGAAGATCAACCAGGTTGCTGTCGATCACGCAGCCTTCGATCATGGGCGATGCTTTAGCCAGACAGATCCCTCCGCCCCACCCCATGAAGAACGGGCCTTTGCCACCGGGGAGATACTCCATTTCGATGGAGTTGTTCCGGATATCGCAGTCCTGGATCTTGCCGTCGGTCCCCATCTGCAACAGGACACCGGCTCCACACGTGAGCGGATACGGATAGCCTTCTTCCATGTAATAATCGTAGAACGGCGCTGCAAGGTTGTTCTCGATGGTGCAACCGGTGAGAACCGGCTCCATGATTCCGAACGCACCCACCCCCGCACCGCCGGGCAGTATCTCCATTCCCTTCCTGTCCATGCTGTTGATCCACTGACGGGCTCGCTCGGGCATTCTTCCTTCCGGGAGCTCCTCCAGACGGTCGTGACGGCCGCCAGCGAGAGGGACCATCCCCGTGAAGTTCTCGTGAACCCGGCAGCCGTCCACCACCGGCGTGAGGGCAGCGGTTTTTTCTCCGAACTCCCCAGCCATGAGGATTCCCCCGCCGATGTACCATGCCCAGCACTTGGTGATCTCGCAGTCAGAGAGGACGGCGGAACCCGCTTCCATGACAATGCCGCCACCGAACGCCGACTCGCACATGGTGATCTTGCAGCCGGAGATGGTCGGTGACGTCCCGAAGCAGTCGATGCCGCCCGCGAGCTCCTGGCTTCCGTGACGGATCGTAATATTCTCGAGAGCCGCCTCGCCGTTGCCCTTGGCCCCCGTGTAGAACAGGAACCCGTTTGTACTCCATTCACAGTCGACGATACAGAGGTCAGGATCTCCGCTCTGGGAGCGGATAGTAACGGCCTTCGTCACCAGTACTTCCCGGTTCCCCTCGCCTTTGTAAATGCCATCGCAGAGTTCGATGGTGTCGCCGTCGATGGCTGCATCCACCGCGTCCTGGATGGTCTTGAAATCGCCCGTGCCGTCGGGGCACACAACCCAGATCCTGGACTCACAACCCACGTTCAATGCCCCGATGGTTCCACATCCCGGCGGGATGTCGCATGGTGATCCCGGCTGAAGATGATAGTCGCCCGCCACCGTCGGCACATTCGTACAGGGCTCGGGACGGCAGAACAGTGGGTCGACAAAGATGTTGTCCTGGGCCCAGACGTAGGCGCCCGCGCCATCGACCTCGGGGGAATCCACGTCACAGCAGTTGAACGTGATTGATGACGCGGCCGCCCCCATGTAGATTTCATTCCCGAGACCGTTGGCGCAATTGTCCCACACAATGGTCTGCATGGCTTCCAGATCCGATGGGGTCCCGCAATACAACCCGCCGCCGTTTGCATCGGCAGCATTGCCGCTTATCGTACAGCCCCACAGGGCGATCGCCCCAAGAGCCGAAATGCCCCCACCCGAACCGCTCTCTGCGTAGTTCCCGGTAATCACCACATACTCCACCCAGGGAGCGGACACGCAGAAGATGCCGCCGCCATTCCACACGGCCCGGTTTCCAATGACGAAGCTGTCCGAGATCAGCGTGTCGTCCGAGTAGCAGACAATCCCGCCGCCAAAACCGGCCCCCTTGGCGGCAAGCCCGACCGCGTGGTTGTTGCTGATCGTGCAGCGCCCGATCTGCAGACTGTCCGTGCCGGTGGCGGCGAGAATTCCGCCCCCGCCGGATCCGGCGCTGTTCCCCGTGATCACCGAGTCATAGATCCAGGCGCCGGAATCCCACGCGTGGATCCCGCCCCCGTTTCCCATGATCACCTGGTTATCCACGATCAAGCAGAAGTCGATCCGCGGGGAGGCCTGGCCAATCTCGATTCCGCCGCCCGCCTGGTCCGCGATGCAGCCTGCTATGCGGCAGTGGCTGATCCTGGGGCCTCCGCCCTTGCACCAGATGGCGCCGCCCCGGTCGTTGGGGGGTGTCGTGGCTGCCCCGTTGACGATGGAGACCCCCTGGAGAACGGAATCCCATCCCTCGCCGGCCTGGAAGATGAAGCCCCGGTGCTCCGGGCCCTTCGTGCTGCTTTTGCAGTCAATGATGCAAGCCGAGGAGTCTCCGCTCTGGGACCGCACCGTGATCGCCTTGCCGAGGAAATCGATGTCGCGGTTGCCGTCGCCCGTGAATGTCCCATTGGCTAACTCGATGATATCGCCGGTGTTAGCCATGTTGATGGCGGCCTGAATTGTGGGGAAGTCTCCCCCGCCCCCAGGTTTAACGAGATACGTGTCCGCTGTCGCAACGGTCGCTGCCATCAGCACGCAGACGGATAGAGAGAGAATCGTAGCAAGGGGTCTCATGGCATACCTCCGCAACAGAGACGAGGGTGGGTCGGCGGCGGAATATTGGATTCTGCACCGCCCTGGACAGAGCGTTATTCTCTAGTTATCTAGTTTATCACAAATGTGACCGCAGAGCAATCACAAACGCTGTGGGAGGCTTCATGTTTTGCGTCTTGCGTTTCGCTCCCCCGATGCTATACTCCACCAGTTGATCTGAGGGAATGTCACGCTGCCAGGCAGCCGTTTACCCACTGGGAACCAGAAAACGGGAGCGCAAGCATGATCACCATCAAGGGTTCGGGGCTGACAGTTGACGATGTCGTCAGGGTAGCCCGCCACAACGAGAAAGTCGAACTCCACGCGGATGCAGTGGAGAAAATCAAGACCTGCCGGGCCATGCTGGAGAAGAAAGTCGAGGCCCGGGAGATCATGTACGGGGTCAACACGGGCATCGGGGAGTTCTCCGAGATGGTGCTCACGCCGGAGCAGGTCCAGCAATTCCAGCGCTATCTCGTCTACAACCACTCCGCCGGGATTGGAGACCCCGCTCCCATCGAGCACGTCCGGTCCGCTATGGTCTCTCGTATCAACGTCCACGCCCATGGCAACTCGGGTTGCCGACCCGTCATCACCCAGACTCTCTGCGA
>JAGLYR010000164.1 GCA_023132135.1 Candidatus Eiseniibacteriota bacterium
GTCCAGACACATCCTGCGTCCCTCGTAGCAGGGATTCCTGAATAATCCAGGCTATTCGGGTTGCTGCGGGTGCTTTCTCATCATGACCTGGGGTTGGTAATCTTCCAACACGGGGAAGCTTCCCAGGTGGGTGGAAATGGCGGCGTGGAGGAAGGAGTCGACCCACCAGAAGATGTCCTGCTTGCGGATGGATTGGCGGAGCCTGCGCATCCGCAGGCGTCTCTCGGCCGGAGTCATCCGGAAAGCCTGGTAGATCGCATTGGCCACACCCTCGATGTCGTAGGGATTAACCAGTATGGCGCCTCGCTGGAGCTGGGCCGCCGCGCCGGCAAACTCGCTGAGGATGAGGACACAATTCTCTTCCAGACTGCAGGCGCAGTATTCCTTGGCAACCAGGTTCATCCCGTCCTTCAGGGGAGTGACTAACCCGATTTCCGCGGTCCGGTAGTGCGCCAGGAGCTCGGTCCGGTCCAGGGTGCGGAAGATGTAGTGGATGGGAATCCAGCCTGCCTGGGTGAACTCCCCGTTGATCTGGCTCACCGTCTGCTCAATCTCGGTTCTCAGCAGCTGGTACTCCGGGATGTTCTCACGGCTGGGCACGACCACCTGGACCAGGGATACGTTCTGCTTCAGGTCCGGATATCGCGCCAGCGCCGTCCCGAATGCCTCCAACCGGAGGGGGATGCCCTTGGAGTAGTCGAGGCGGTCGACCCCCAGGATAATCTGGCGATGGGGAAGACCTTCGTGGATGTGCCAGGCGGCGTCGGCCACTTCTGCCGACCGCGCCGTTAGCTCGTAGGCTTTGTAGTCGATCCCGATAGGGAAGACCCCGGCGCGGATCTCGCGCCCGCCCGCCTTGATCAACAGAACCCGCCCCCGCCCCTCGGTTTCTACGTCTTTGATCAGGGCCCGGATGCATTGAATGAAATTGCGGCGATCCCTGGATGTCTGGAAGCCGATCATGTCGTAGTCCAGCATTGCTCTCAGCAGCTGGAAGCGCCAGGGCATTTTCACGAAGAGATCCAGGGGGGGAAAGGGAATGTGAAGAAAGAAGCCGATGTTCTGGTTGAAGCCCAGCTCGCGAAGTCCCGGAGCCACCAGCATGAGGTGGTAGTCATGAATCCAGAGGTAGTCCCCCGGTTCAGTGTTCTCGGCAATAGTCTCGACGAACTTGCGATTGACCTGGCAGTAGGTTCTCCAGTACCCGGGATCGAAGTTGCACCGCGACTGCAGGTCGTGAAACAGGGGCCATACAATCTCGTTGGAGAATCCGTAGTAGAAACCGTCGATCTCGTCTTCTGTAAGGGCGACGGGGCGTAGCCTGTACCCCACGTCTCTGGATGCAGCGTCCAGCGCCTCGCTCAAGTCGAGCTCGCCCGGAGTTCCCGGCCAGCCGATCCACAACCCGCCCCGGTTTCGAAGCACCGGAGCCATGGCAGTCACCAGGCCGCCGCGCCCGGGCTCGATTTCCCAATCGCCCTCCGGATTCCGGGTCAGGACAATAGGGAGGCGGTTGGAGACCACCACCAGTCGCTTGAAACTCTGACGGTTATCCTGCGATGCCAGTGACACGGATCCACTCTCTGAGGAATTCCAAGACCGCCCCGCAGTCGGACAGCCATCCCCGGGCCAGGGTGGGTACGCCCGGTTGCCCGACCTTTATCCCAAAACCCCGCTGCCGAATTGCCCGGAAAGCATCCTCGTCGGTTTCGTCATCACCAACGTAGACACAGAAGGCATCCGGCACCTGCGCGTACAGAAGCTCGCGCAAGATTGTCCCTTTGTCAATCCCCATCGTGCGTAGCTCGACACCACCGTTGAAGCGACGGCACTCCATCCCGTGTGCGGCGGCATCCGCATTCCACAATCTGCAGAAGTCGTTCTCGACCTGTTCCGCCCTCTCTATGGAAAGCGCCCGGGTGTGAACAGCGACGCTGGCGACTTTCCGTTCGACCCGTTCGCCAAGGCCCAAATGGGAAATCTCCCTGGTCGCCCGGTCGAGGATTTTCTCCTGTTCCGGCCGGGGAGACTTGTGACGATGAACCTTGCCTGCGCTCAGCGTTTCCCACCCGTGGCTTCCGACGATCATGATCCCCACATCGCCCATAAGCTCCAGCAGCTCCGTAACAGGGCGGCCCGAAACGATGGCCAGCGACGTGTCCGGCGATTCCCGGATGGCCGACAGGCATCCGGTGATTCCCTGCAGGGGAAAGGCTTTCATTCGATTTTCATGGAAGGGCGCGAGTGTCCCGTCGTAGTCAAGCGCCAGGTACCTGGCGCGCGCATTGGAGAGATGTTTCCAGAACCCGGGGATTCCCTGGATTGGGATTGCTTCGCCGTCCGCCTCCGTCATCCCAACTCAATCCTCTCGTCCGAGCCGTGGGTCAGGGCGACCATGAGGGTCAGGTATTCCCGCAGGTGACGCGTGAGCAGGAAGCTCTCCCGAACCAGGTCCTTCGCCTTGCGGCCCATCTCCTCCAACCGGTCCCGGTGGTGGAGGAGGTAGCGGATCCGGAGGGCAGCGCCTTCGGGAGTTCCGACGAGAAACCCGGTGTGATGGTTGATAACCTGTAGCCGGATTCCACCCACGTCGCCGCCGATGACGGGTTTGCCCTTCCACATTGCCTCGGTGACAACAAGACCAAATCCTTCCTTGATGGATTTCTGGAGAACAAGGTCCGCGGCCCGCTGGAGCGCGTTGATGATCCGGTGCGCGTCGGGGGGGAGATCCAGGATGTGGATATCCGGATCGTCCTTGGCGGCGGTCCGGACCTCCTGGAGAACGGCCGTCCCCTCCGGGTCGTCTGCGGCTCCGCCCCCTGCCAGCACCAACTGCAGGGGCACGAAGTTCTTGGCCAGACGGTAGGCGCGGATAACACCGATGGGATCCTTGAAGCGGTCGAAGCGGGATACCTGGAGAATCAGCGGTCTCTTCTCATCCAGCCCAAAGCGACCATAGACCGCCTGGACCTCATCCTCGTCCAGTTCCATGTTCTTGGTGCTGAGTGGATCGATACTGGGGGGAATGATGTACTGGGGGTGTGGGAGTGCTTGGGCGAAGTCGGGGAGGGAGAAGATGCTGGCGTCGTAAGCCTCCACGAACTTGCGCAAATACTTCCACGTCGGTCTGTAGGGACGGCTCACGTCGATATGGCACCGCCAGATCCACTTGCCCTTCCTTTGAGAGCAGAGGTTCAGAAGCGGGGCCGGTTGCGGATCGTGAATGAAAACGAAGTCCGCTTCCTCCAGGACAGGGCCAAGCCTTTCGGCCGTTCGGGCGTTTGCCTCCTCGTAGGCCCGGATGTGCGCTTCCGGGATCTCGACGGGACTCCCCTGGAGCGAGTTGTGGAAAGCCTTGGTGCACTTATAGAAGTCCTCTTCGCCTTCCACCACCTCCCAGCGCACGTCCATCCCCAGCTCCTTCTGGAGGGGAATGAACCGGTCCAGGATTTCCGCTACACCCCCGCCCGATCGGGTGGAGTTCACGTGCAGGATCTTCAACCCGCGAAGACCCTCACTCAGCTGGCGAAGCTGGCGGATCACGCGCTCACCTACAACGGGTTCGTACAGTTCGAGAGATGTGCTCATGTCCTGCTCCTGACGCCGGAGAAGTGATCCCGGAATACCCTGGTCAGGCTGCCCCGCAGTTCCGCAAGATTCGAGAAATAGGGATCCAGTGCTCCGATCTCGTCGATCAGTGTCTTGTACTGGTCCCCGAACCCCCACAGCCAGGCCCGGAAATCATCCAGGTTGTATTTGGTGCGACGCCGGGCATCGATGAAGTGATAGAAGATGCTCCCGGCGGACATCTCTGGAATAATGTCGGTGAACTCGCCGGGCTCGCGCACGTGCGTGTTCAGGTCGAAGATGACGATCTGGGACCGGAGGAAATGAAACTGCTGGTCCGCGCGGGACCAGGGAACCAGTTCGCCCTCATCGAGCCTTTCCTCGACAACGTCGATGACTTCCTGGCGCAGTGACTCCATATCTGCAGAATCCAGGGGATCAATCACGCCGAGGCGCTCGGCCAGGCGGTGGTCGTGCAACCCATGCCGCGCCCAGGAAGCGAAGTCGTTGGCGAACTCGGGTTCATCAAAGCTGGGACGCAGCATGTCGCCCCAGAAATGATAGTAGATGCATGCGGGATGCGCCGTGGCGATATTGTCCCTCAGCTCCCGCAGGGTCTGCGCCCGTTTCCCTGTGGCGATGGCCAGCAGGGCGCATCCTCTTACTGAAAAAGGCTCAGGCATTGGATACTCCAGAAAATCAGTCCCTAGTCCGTAGTCCAAGGAGAAGAACGTCATCAACTGTAGCTACCACAAGAAGCGTCTTTGCTTCAAGTCTTTCGGACCTGGAACTTGAAGTTGACGTTGTGTCTATCGGCTGATAGTGTCATTGCGTTGAGCCTTCCTTCGTAGATCTTTGTGCATAACTCAGGTCAGGAGTGATCCATGCGAAAGGGAACGACCGTTTGCGCTCTGGTGATTCTCGTCGCCGGCCTGTTTCCGGGCCTGAGTGGCGGAACCCGGGCTCGCGTCCCGCAGCCCGTCGAGAGCGCGCTGACGAACCTGCGAATGCCGGGCTCTCCCCGGCTCGAAAGGGCACAGTGGGCGGCGAGTCAAGTGGACTCAGGAGTTATTCGAGGCCACCTTCGTGAACTCTCGACCTACCCCGATGGGACCCTGAAGACGCGCCAGTATCTCCGGGACGAGACGACGGACGAGGCCCTGGCCTACATTGAGGGGGAACTCAATGCCTGCCTGACGGCTCCGGGTGACACCGTGTGGCGGCAGCCCTTCACGGTCGCGTGGAGTGAGGGAGACCAGGTCCACCAGAAGGAAATCTACAACTGCATCGGTCTTCACAAGGGCTCGGCCGGCGGGAGCTACTACCTTCTCTGTGGTCACTACGACAGCATCGCCAAGCGTACCGAGGGATGGGACTGGAAGATGGATCCGGCTCCGGGAGCCGATGATAATGGCACCGGAATTGCCTGTGTGCTGGAGACGGCCAGGGTTCTGGGGGCGCTCACCTTCGACTTTGACCTCCGGTTCGTGGCTTTTACGGGCGAGGAGTACGGGCTCCTGGGAAGCAAGTTCTATGTCGAACAGGCCGTGGCTGGCGGCGACACCATACTGGGAGTTCTCAACATCGACATGGTCGGCTACGATGTCGAAAGCCGGATGGCCCCGGTTATCCTGGCAAACGATCGTTCGGAGTGGATCGCCGACTGGTTGCTGGAGATGGCGGATTCCCTCGATCTTGAGATCAACCCGGCAAAGGTCCCTATCCCTGGACACATGGTTCTCCGGAGCGACCACGGGTACTTTCAACTGGAGGGGTATCCCGCCGTCTCCTGCTGGGAAACGGTGGGGGGGGATTCCAGCGAGTTCAATCCGAATTACCACACGGTGGAAGATGTGGTGACCCACGTGTCGGTTGCCATGGTTACCGAGGTCGGCCGGATGTTCGCAGGTTCCGTGGCTCTCCTCGCCCAGCCGGAAGCGGTCCCGGAGTTCGAGGTTCCCACCAACGGTGTGATTGTCCGCCCCAACACCATTCGAGTGGGGGACTCGGTGTCCGTCCAGGCTGTTGTCCGGAACCTGGGTCCGGACACAGGCGGTCCGGTTTCCTTCACAGCGGTGCTGCTGGAGGGCCCTGCAGGAGGACCGGTGCACGAGGTCCGGACTCGGGTGATCAACCTGGACCTCAGGGTCGGCGAGTGGGAATACGCGACCATCTCGTGGGTTCCCGGCGCAGGATCCGTGGGAGAGCGGGAAGTACGGATGCGGGTGGTTCCCGAATCACCGGATCTGGACACCGATTCGGGGAACAACGAGGGATCCCGTCAGATCCTTGTCCAGGCGACGGAGGCGATGGCGCCGGTCGTCTTTGATGTGTACGTCTATCCCAATCCCGTCCGGGATCTTGGCAATCTCACTTTCCACTACCAGCTGTCGCGGGGCGCGGACGTCGAGATCAACGTGTATACTCTGGAAGGGCAGGAGATCGCTTCCTTCTCAGCGGCCTATGACCGCTGGGCCGGGGCCCAGGGCACCGTGGCGGGCTCCAACGACGTGCCGTGGAACTCGTTCGACGGCCGGCCCGCGAGCCTCGCGCCGGGGTTGTATCTCTACTGCGTTGAGATTCGGGACGGAGTGTCGGAAGAGCCCACCTTCGGCAAATTCGCTATCATCCGCTAGCCTGGTGAGTGCGAGAGTGCGGGACAGGGCGAGGGCGTGACGAGGTGACGGTGTGACAGGGTGACCCGTAGGGGCGACCCGGCGGGTCGCCCTTTTTCCCCTCCAGAGGCTTCGCCCCCCCAATGCCCTTTTCCTTGGACTAGGGACTAGGGACTCTGAACTAGGGACTGTCTCTGATGCCCTTCTCCTTTCTTCAGGTCTGAGGCATTATGAAAACAGGGATCCCGGCAAGGGTCTTCAGGATCAGCCTGGCGGCCTTTATCACAGACTTCTCGCTCTATCTCGTCTGGACGGCGATTCCCTTCAAGGCAGTCGGTCTGGGCGCTTCGCCGGCTGTCCTTGGCCTGATGCCGGCTGTTGCCTCGTCCACGTATGTCCTGACAACGGCTTTCGCCGGACGCCTCTCCGATCGGGTATCGAGGCTGCTGCTGGCGCGGCTGGGATGTCTGCTGTACGTGGCCGGTTGCCTCCTCGTGATGCAGGCGCGGACCATCGGCGAGATCCTGCCGTTTCTTCCGCTCATCGGATTGGGGATGGGGTTCTTCTGGCCTCCCATCCAGGCGGCGGTGGCCGACGAGGGGAAGCTGAAGTTCCTCGAGAGGAACATCGGGCTTTTCAATATCATGTGGAGCTCGGGCAAGGCACTTGGTTTCCTCCTGGCCGGGGTGCTGTATGCCATGTTCGGCCCCGGTCCCATCTTCATTCTCGCCTCTGCCGTCATGCTGGGGATGGTGGCGCTGATCCCGGGCACACGGCGAGCGGAGGTGGAGGAAGAAGACAGCGGCGGTTACGAGAGAGTTTCCCCGCGGGACCTGCTGGCCTTCATGCGGATGGCCTGGGTGGCCAACGCGGTCGCCTTCGGGGTGGGCCACACCATGAACACCCAGTACCCGAAGCTCATGGTGGAGATTGGCCTGGATTCCCGCAGCTTCGGAATATACCTCGCTGCCATCTTTGTGGTGCAGACAGCGGTTTTTGTCCTGCTGCGTTCGTATCGGGGCTGGCGATTCCGGAGACTGCCTGCCTACGCCGTTCACTTTGCGATGGGACTGGCGGTGGTCCTCGTTTCCTTTGCGAAGCCGTTTCCGCTGATTCTCCTGTCGGCCATTCCACTGGGTCTTGGTCTCGGTCTTGCCTACCATGCCAGTATCACCTACAGTCTTGCCGGCCATGGGGGGAGGGGCAGGCGAGCCGGTATTCATGAGTCCCTGTTGGGCGCGGGGAATCTGCTGATTCCATTCATCGGCGGACTCCTGGCCAGCGGGGTGGGCGATCTGCGGGTGCCGTACTGGTTCTGCGGAGTGGTGATTGCGGGGAGCCTCATCGCGCAGGAAGTGATATGGCGAAAAACCAGATCGCAGGGCAGCTCCGGGAAGTGTTAGAAAACCTGAGGCCTTACCGGTGATCTGGCACGTCCGGCGCCGAAGACTGCACCCGCCACGGCAGCCCTTGCCGGCCCATTCCCCATGCCAGGGTAAGCCGGACCCGCGCCACGGCCTTTTCCGAGAGTACGTAGAAGGTAGGAAGCACAATCAGGGTGAGGATGGTGCTGGCCGCCAGGCCGCCCATCACGGCCCTGGCCAGTGGGAAGTAATACCCGCCGGCAACAGACGTGGTCCCAAGGGCCAGGGGAAGAAGACCCAGGATCGTCGTGGAGGCGGTCATCATGATGGGCCGGAAACGCTGGCGGCATCCTTCCATGATTGCTTCGGGCCGTCTCAGGCCCAGCCGTCTCAGGTTGTTGACGTGATCGATGAGGACAATGCCGTTGTTGACCACGATCCCGATCAGGATCACGATCCCGATCATGGCCATGACGTTCAGGGGCGTTGAGGTGGCCATCAGGGTCCAGATCACACCCAGTGCCGCAAACGGAATGCAGAGCATGATGACCAGGGGATGAAGAAACGATTCAAACAGGGCCGCCATCACAAAGTACACGCAGCAGAGAGCGATGAGGACATTCACTCCCATTTCGTTCTGCTTCTCCTGGGCTTCCCGGAGTTCCCGTCCGAAAGACCAGCTGTATCCGGAGGGCATCTCCAGGGACTTCATGAGCTGGGCCGCCTTGTCCCGGACTTCGGAGAAATTTTCCCCCTCGTAGCTTCCGCTCACGGTCATCGCGGTCTTTCGCTGCTCCCGCCGGATTGACTGGGGTCCTTTCCCGATTTCGAAATCGGCCACCTGTCCCAGAAGAACCGGGCGGCCCTCCTGGTAGCTCACGGGCAGACGCGCCAGGCTCTCGATGTTTCTCCGGTCCGAAGGCTCCAGGACGATCCCCATGTCGATTTCCCGATCCCTGCTCTGGAACTTCCTGAGGGGAATGCCCCGGAAGGTCAGAGCCAGGATCTGGGCAAGGCTACGGGAGTCGAAGCCAAAACGCCCTGCCTGACTCCGGTCGAGAACAATCCGGATTTCGTCCTTCCCGCGCTGAGCGTCGGTCCGGACGTCCTCCAGGTCGGGAATCAGGGCCAGCCGCCGTTGCGCCTCGCCGGCAATGTCCTCGAGAAGGTCGCTGTCCTCCCCGAAAACCGTCACCGAGAGCTTCTCCGCTCCGCGGCCGACATCCTCGTCGCCGCGGAAACGATAGTCAACACCCGCAAGAACGGGGAGATTCTCGCGCAAGTACTTCCGGAGATCCCGGATCTCGTTGTCCGTGCGGGTTTCGTCCTCGGGGAAATACAGGCTGAAGTCCGCGCGGTTGTCCTGGTAGAAGGTGTAAACCCACTTGACCCGGAGAGAGTCCTGTTTCGCCAACAGGAACTCCTCCACTTCGTCCACGTACTCGACCACGCGGTAGCGGTTGGTATTGTCCAGGAAATCGAGGGTGAGATACACATTATTTCGCTTGATGCCTTCGTCGGCCCCGACGTCGGGCTTGAACTTGGTGATCAGCATGACCCCGATTGTGACGGCAACAGCGATGGGCACAAATATGAGACCCGTGCGAAGCGGATGTCGCAGCGCGGTCCATCTGAGGATTCTCAGGTAACGCTCCCGCGCCCTGGCGAGAATCCCGAACTCCTTCGGTCCCCCGTTCACGCGAGTGCGGGAGGCCAGCAACGGAACCAGGGTCAGGCAGACGAGGAGGGAAAAAACGAGCGTGACCGAGATCGTGACGCCCACTTCTCCGAGGAAAACGTTCACATCGGTTCCCTTGGACAGAACGACCGGAGCAAAGACGATCACCGACGTCAGGGTGGAAGCAGTTACCGCCATTGCGACTTCCCGCGTGCCGGCCCTGGCGGCCTCCCGCGAGTCGCTCCCATCCTCCTGCCGCTGGTAGATGGATTCGAGGACGACGATGGCGTTGTCCACCAGCATTCCGACGGCCAGCATCAGCCCGCACATGGTCAGCACGTTCAACGATCGGTTGGTCAGGTACAGGAACACACTGGTGGAGATGACGCACAGGGGAATGGCGGCCGAAGCGATCAGGGTCGTGCGGAGCCTGCGGAGGAAAAACAGGAGAACGCACACGGCCAGGAGGGAGCCCACCAGTCCCGACTGGAGCAGGCCCTTGAGGGACCCCTTGATCTCCTCCCCCTGATCGAAGAAAAGGACCACGTCGATGCCATGGAGGGCCGGGTCCTGCCCGATCTCCTCCAGCACCTTGCGCACCCGCCTCGAGACCTCGACGATGTTGGCCCCCGAGGCTTTCTGGATCTCAAAGGCAATGGCGGACTCGCCGTTCAGGCGCCGGTAGTACGGAGGTTCCGATTCCCCAAAGACAATCTCGGCCACGTCCTTGAGCCGGATCCCGGCGGGGGTGACCTGGAGGTTCTCGATATCCTCCATGGACCGGAACTGCCCGAGCGTGCGAACGCTGAGGCGCTGTTTGCCGTTGTGGACCCGGCCCAGGGAGAGGTCCACGTTGTTTGCGTTGAGGACCTGGAAGAGACGCTCGACGTTCACCGAGTACTCGACGATCTTGTCCAGGAAAAGGTAGATGGTTATGTCCTTGGGCGAGATCCCGTCCACCTGCAGCCGGCCGACGCCTTCGACCCGGCGAAGCGGATTCATGATTCTCCGCTCCAGGAGATCGTAGGAGCCCGCTAGGTCGCGTCCCGGCGCGGAGATCCGGCCTACCATGATGGGAATGTCGTTGGAGTCGAAGGTGAAGATGAAGTAGTCCTCCAGGTCCTGCGGAAGGAGAGGACGGACCTGCTCCATCCTCTCCTTCACTTCCAGGCGGAGGATGTCTACCGAGTGTCCGTACTCGAAGACCACTCCCACGAACGCGCCGTCCTGGTCGGATTCGGAGAAAATCTCTTTCACGTTGCCCAGGGTGGCCATGATCTCTTCAACAGGCCGGGTGATGTCCTTCTCCACCTGGCTCGGAACGGCGTTGGGGTACGGCGCGTACACGCCGATGAAGGGAAATTCCATCTTGGGGAGGAAATCCAGCTTGAGCCGCATCATGCTCACGGCGCCAATAACCACGATCGCCATCGTGACGACAAAAACCGTTACCGGCCGGGACAGAGCATGATCGGAGAGCTTCACGGCAGCCTCACGGTTTCCGGTCGACGGTCGCATAGACCACGGGGATCACGATCAGTGTCAGCAGAGTCGCGATGGTGAGTCCGCCGATGACGGCGATTGCCATGGGGGCGCGGATTTCAGCGCCCTCACCCAATCCGAGGGCCATGGGTAGAAGGGCCAGCACGGTGGTCAGAGTCGTCATCATGATGGGCCGGAGCCGGGCGCGGGCTCCTTCCATGATCGCCTGGATTTTCTCCAGTCCTGCCCGCCGTCTCTGGTTGATGAAATCCACAAGAACGATCGCGTTATTGACCACAATGCCGGTCAGCATCACACCGCCGATCAGAACGACAATACTGATGGACGTGCCTGTCAGCGCCAGGGCGAAGACGACACCCACCATCCCCAGCGGCACGGTAAGGAGGATGACGAGGGGATGGAGGAACGACTCGAACTGGCTGGCCATGACCAGGTAGACCATGAAAACGGCGAGGCACACGGCCAGGGCCAGGCTCCGGAATGAGGTCTGTACCTCTTCATTCTGCCCCGCGAGGGTCGCGACCATCGTGGGCGGGGGAGGGTTCGCGGCCAGGAGGGCTTCGATGTCCTCGGACGCGCCTCCCAGGTCCCGATCCTCCAGGTTGGCTCGAATGACGGCCGCGCGCTGCTGCCCGATATGCGTGATTTCCGAAGGGCCCCGGCCGAGATCCACGTCGGCCACGGAGGAGAGGGGAATGGGAATTCCGTCGACCTGGGCCACGATGAGGTTCTCCACCTGGTCCACGTTGATGGTGGCGGCGTCGGCCGTACGGACCAGGATATCCAGCTGCCGGTCGCGCTCCTTGAGACGCGTTGCCACTTCGCCCCGGATCTTGTTCCGGAGGGTCCGGGAAACCGTTTCCAGATCCAGGTCCAGGGCGGCCATGCGGTCGCGTCGGAAGCTGACCTGGACCTCGGGGCTTCCGTCTTCCAGCGTGCTCTGAACGTCCCGAAGCCCCGGAACCCCGGCCATCCGCGCGGCCAGGCGGGATGTGTAGCGCTGCAGCTCTGCGAGATCGTAGCCATAGATGTGGACTTCTATGGGGGTCCGGAAGCTGAAGTAGCTGGGCCGGTGGAAGTTGTACCGGATCTCGGGCCGCCGGTCGAGGGTCCTCCGGATGGACTCGATGACGGCCGCCTCCTGGCGACGGTTTCCCGGGCTCCGGATCGAAATGTTCAGTTGGGCCACGTTTTCGCGCCGCTCGTTGCGGGCGCTGCCCAGCTCGGGGCTCTCACCGACGGTGGCGAAGAAGAGGTCGATTCGGTCGTCTCCGCGCAGGCTGTACTCGAGCTCCCGGGTTTTCTGTTCCGTCACAGCCAGAGGCGTGCCGGGGGGAAACTCAAGATCGAAAGCGAATTGCCCCTGGGTGAAGGGGGGCACCAGCTCAATTCCCAGAGTCGGAATCATGACCACCGCCAGGGCCGCAAGCGCCAGGGCCATGGCCAGGGCGCGTCCGCGGTGGCGCAGGGCTCCCTCGAGAAGCCGTGGGTATGCCGCGGCCAGCCGGTCCCATCCCCGATCGAAAAGGTGGTGAACCGGCCGCAGAACAAAATCGAGACCGCGAGTGAGACAGGCCCACAGGAAACGTACGAGCCGAAGGAGCCCGCCGGGAAGGAGCACGACCCAAACCCTGAACAACCACCGCAGGGGGAAGGAGATTACCCTGAGCACATGCGTGAGCACGCGCGTGATCCGCCTGGGCGGCCGGCGGTTTTCCTCCGGGCCTTTCCGCGACGGATCGGGCGCGCCGGGATTGGCCTGGGGCAATGGAGTGTCCGGCTCGTCCGTCTTTGCACGGATGCGCCGCGCCCCGGCGGATGCGAGAACCGGGATCAGGGTGAGTGCTGCGATGAGAGACACAATCAGCGAAGCGGCCACGGTGAGCGCCTGGTCCCGGAAGATCTGTCCGGCCACACCCTCGACGAAGATGATGGGGAGGAAAACAGCCACTGTGGTCAGGGTCGATGCCGTCACAGCCCGTGACACCTCGCTCGCGCCGAGCATTGTGGAGTCCCAGGCGGATCGGCCTTGCGAGCGGTGCCGGTTGATGGCCTCCAGGACCACGATCGCATTGTCCACGAGCATCCCGACACCCAGGGCGAGTCCCCCCATGGACATGATGTTCAGCGTCACGTGGAGCTGCTGCATCACGAAGAAGGTTGCGATCACGGAGATCGGGATGACGAGCGCAATGATCCCCGTGCTCCTTCGCTCCTTGAGGAAGAGAAAGATGATGAATGTGGCAAGGAGTCCGCCGATCAGGGCGTTGGATCGGACTTCCCCGATGGATCGTTCGACGAATGTGGACTGGTCAAACAGGACCCGGGTCTCCACGTCCTTCGGAAGCGTGTCGCCCAGGCGCCGCAGCCGCTGCTTCACAGCCCGGGCCACATGGACGATGTTGGCGTTTCCCTCTTTGTAGACGGCCAGCTCCACCGATTCCTTCCCGCGGACACTGGAGACCACTTCCCGTTCCTTGTGGCCCCGCGTGATGGAGGCGACATCCTGCAGCCGGACGATGCGTCCCTCTTCTTCATAGAGAACCGTCTGGGAGATCTGGTCCAGGTTTTCGAACTCGTTCACGGTCCGCACGAGGTATTCCGCATCCCGGTCCCGGAGCCGCCCGCCGGCCGAGTTCACGTTCTGGCTGTCGAGAAAGCGGGATACCGCGGAGATGGGAATTCCCATGGCGGCCAGTTTCCCCTCGTCCACCTCCACATGGATCTCTTCTTCCAGGCCGCCCCGAACCCGGACCGACGCCACGCCCTCCAGGGATTCGAGATCCTTCTTGAGGACCCGGTCCGCCAGGTAGCGGAGCGTGACCAGATCCCGGTCCCCATAGAGCCCCAGGCGAAGGATAGGATCGAGAGACGGATCGTACCGGAGGAGGACGGGACTCTTGGCGTCGTCGGGGAGGGTGACGAGGTCAATTTTCTCTCGCACGTCCAGGGACGCGTAGTCCATGTGTGTCTTCCATGCGAACTCCAGGACAATTTCCGAAACGCCGGGCCGGGATGTGGACCGCAGGCTGCGGAGGCCCTGGACAACAGAAACAGCTTCCTCCAGAGACTCCGTGATGAGTTTCTCCACCTCCGCGGGGGCAGCGTCGGGGTATTCGGTCTGGATCGTGAGGGTGGGATAGGAGATGTCGGGCAGGAGATTGAGGGGCAACCTCGACAGGGCGACCAGCCCGAACAGGACGGCCGCGAGAGTGATCATCGTGACCGTGACAGGCCGGCGCATTGAACCTTCAACAATCTTCATGCTACTCGGTTTCCATTTCGGTGGTGACCGTGACGCTGTCTTCGGTGATCTCTCGGAACTTCGACCCCGTCTTGAGCCCGCCCTGGCCCACGGTGACGATCCTGTCGCCCTCCTCCAGGCCGCTCATGATCTCGATCACGGTTCCATCCGCGTAGCCGGTGGAGACCGGAACCTTGACCACGGTATCTTCCTCGGCCTTGAAGACGTAGGTCTCGCCGCCCTCGGGAACCAGCGACCGTTTGGGAATGACGAGGGCGCCCGGGTGTACGTCCGTCCGGATCTTCACGCGGACAAACGACCCGGGCCGGAGGTCGGAGGTTTGCCCCGCGACCTGGCAGGTTGTCTTCACTGTTCCGGTTCGCGGGTCCACCATCGGGGAAACCCGGAGAACCTCGCCGGGGAACGTACGATCGGGATCTGCGTCGGGTCTTACCACGACTTCCTGCTTCGGGGAAATCCGCCGGGCCTCTTTCTCCGGCAGGTGGATCCGGGCAAGGAGGGGATCGGGATCCACAATGGAGAAGATCCGGGTTCCCGCAGACACTGTCTGACCCTGGTTGGTGAACCGTTGGGTGATCCTTCCCGAGAAAGGCGCCACGATCCGGGTGTAGTCCATCTGCAACTGGACTGAAAGCCGTTGGGCTTCGGCTTCCTCGTAGCGGAACTGCGCGTCGTTGAACTGCTTCTCGCTGGCGAGGTCTTGCTCGTGGAGAGAGGCGACCCGATCCAGATCCAGACGGAAAGCCCGGACCCGGGCCTCTGTTTCCTTGAGGGCAACACGTTGAACTTCTCCGTCCAGGACGGCCAGGATCTGCCCCTCGCGGACCCAGTCTCCCTCCTCGGCCTCGATGCTCCGGATCTCGCCGGCGATCTTGGCCAGGATGTCGGCCTGGCTTTCTGCCTCGAGAGTCGCCGTGGCGCTCAGGTAGAGGGGAACGTCCTGCCTGCCGGCAATTGCGAGCCGGACGGGTACCGGTTCCTCCTCCTCCTCGTTCTTGTCCTTTTTTCCCCCGAAGATGCGGGCGAAGAGCCCCTTCTTCGATTCCTTCCGGGTGGCGGCCGAACTGTCGGCGGGGGATCCGTCGCCCGCAGCCAGGCTGTCGGCGCCCGATTCCGTTGCTGCCGAGTTCTCGGCTCCAGCTTGAGCCGAGCGGTCGCCGCAGGCTCCCAGAAGGAATGGGAGCGCCAGCATCATCAGAAGACACAGAACCGCGACTGCAGGTTTGAGAATCCTGGTGGCTGGCTGGACATCTTGTCCGTCAGTCATTCGATGGGCCTCCTGAGTGAGCTTCGAGTCTCCTGGTAGGTGTGCTCCACGGATAGGCTTCACCTTATATGTACGCTCCAGAGGGAGCAAGTGTTTCATAGATTCTGAAGGGGGGGCTCGGGTGGCAGCCCCTGGCGTTTTGTGGTACAATAGACCCGAATGTGCCGCATGGACGTTGCGATATCGGAATCCCCGGCAGGGATTCAGAATAACCCGGGCCAAGGAGAATCCACAATGCAAAAGGGCTATCTGCTGCTTCTGATGTGTACGGTTTCATTGCTGGTCGTGACCGGTGCGGGGTCCGCCCGCTGCGAATCCCTGGACCACGTTCTCACTTTCAACATCGGGGACCTGGTTCTGTCGAGCTATGAGGGCTACGACAAAATCTACCTGGAGGGGGAGGATCTGACCTTCACTCCGGGCCGGCCGGAGCTCCCCGTCCACCTCTTCCATCTGGCCCTTCCGGGGCGGGCCATCGTTGAATCGGTAACTCTGGAAGAGGCCGACTGGACCGCCCTGCCAGGGACGTTCCGCGTGGCTCCCGTCCAACAACCTTTCATCCTCTCTTCGGATCTGCTGGGAATTCCCATGCCCGAGAGGGTGGATCCCGATCCGGCGGTCTACGACTCGGACGGGTGGTATCCCGCCCAGGCCGTGAAACCGGCGGGCGACGGATTTATGGCCGGTGTTCACCTGGCGGCGCTGCGATTCTATCCGGTCCGGTACGCGCCCCTCTCGGGGACCCTGGAGTTCTGCGAGCGTGCCGTGCTCCGGGTCCACTACAGTCTCTCGGGTTCGGGAGAGTTCCGCACGGCGACGCTTCTGGATCGTCAGGCGGTCCGGGGTCGTGCGATCGAGCTGGCGGCCAATGTCGACGCAGCGGACCAGATGGAAATCAAGGTGCTTCGGCCCTACCTCCCGGTCAAAGATGAGGAGGCCTACGACTACCTTCTTGTCACGGCCGAGGAATTCGCTGCGGCTTTCCAGTCCCTCGTTCACTGGAAGACCCGGAAGGGTGTGAGGGTCAAGGTTGTGACGATGGAAGAAATCAACGTCGATTACGCGGGCATAGAGCCGGAGCAGGCCCGGGTGCGACAGTGCATCATCGACGCGTACGCAAACTGGGGGATCACGTGGGTGCTTCTGGGTGCGGACACGGATTGGGTGCCGTCCCGGACTACGTGGGCCATGAATGCCGGCATGGGACCGTTTAACAACACCATCCACGCAGACCTTTACTATGCGGACCTGGACGGGGACTGGAACGCCAATGGCGAGGAACCCTACGGCGAGGTGGAAGACAACGTGGACCTCTACTCCGATGTCTACGTCGGACGCCTGCCGGTGCGGACGGCTATCCAGGCCGAGCGAGCGGCGAACAAGATCCTCACCTATGTGAAGAGTCCGCCCATGGATTACCAGACGGACATGTTGATGACGGGAGAGGTTCTATGGAACGATCCGTACACGGATTCGGGCGTCGGTCTGAACTGGATTGACGAAACCTGTGTCCCTCCCCGGTTCGATCCCGTCCAGAAGCTTTACGAATCTCTGGGGAATGAGTCGAAGACCGCGGTCATGAATGCTCTGAACCAGGGTAAGAACTTCTGGATCCACGACGGGCACGGCAACAGCAATTTGCTCTCCGTAGGCTACGGTGTTCTCTACACGACGGACATGCCCGATCTCGACACCGAACCGCGGTGGAGCATCGCGCATTCCATTGCGTGTCTTCCGGCTGCCTTCCAGACGGAAACATCGATTGCGGAGAAGTTCGTGCGGGTGCCCGGCGGCGGGATTGCCTTTGTCGGAAACAACAACTTCGGCTGGGGCAGTCCCGGAAACCCCAAGTTCGGGTACTCGGACCGGATGCAGCACAAGTTCTTCGACATCCTTTTCAACGACGGGGTGTACCGGCTGGGTGAAATCCTCGCTCTTGTGAAGGCGGAGTACGTGCCCCAGTCGCAGGGCGAGAACGTGTACCGGTGGCACCAGTATGAGATTACGCTCCTGGGCGAGCCCGAGTTCAGTGTGTGGACGCGGACGCCGGCCGTCCTGGATGTTGACCATGCGGATTCGCATCCCCTGGGGGACGGACCTTTCACGGTCACGGTCACGGAGGCCGGAGCGCCCCTCGAGGGCGCGCAGATCTGTGTGACGGATGACGCCGGAGTGTACGAACTCGCTTCCACCGGTCCTACCGGACAGGCCACCTTCATCGTGAACCCCGCTGCGCCCGGATCGTTGTGGGTGACTGTAACCGCGCCGGATTTCCTGCCCTACGAAGGCGGCGCTGAGATTCTGCCCTCGGGACCCTACGCGGTGATCGAGAGCTTTGTCCTGGACGATTCAGAGAGGGGCAACGGGAATGGGCTCCTCAATAGCGGGGAGTCTGTGGATCTGGTCCTCACACTGTGCAACCCGGGAACGGAGACGGCGCTTTCGGTCTTCGGGCATCTCACCACCGGCGATCCGCTGGTCGAGATCACCGACGGCGCCGACGCGTTCGGCGACATCGGGTCCGGTCAAAGCGCGACATGTGAGGGGGAGTACGCCTTCGAGGTGGATCCCGGGGCCGGGTTCGGTCACGTCTGCCTGTTTGCCTTTGAGATCACGTCGGCCTCTGGTGGCCCGTGGCCGGGCGTCCTGGCCATTCCTGTCTCGGCTCCCGTCATCCGTGTCGCCTCCCTTGCGGTGGATGATGTGGTGGGGGGGGACGGCGATTTCAGGATCGAGCCGGGCGAATCCTTCGACCTTTTCAGTACGTTGCGGAATCTGGGGACGGATGTGGCTGCCGGAGCGGCTGTGGAGGCCTGGACGCCGAGTCCGCACGTGGAGTTCGGTGAGTCGACGTTTGTCCTGGGCGATGTACCGGCGGGAGAAAACCGGACGGCCGAGTTCTCGGCCACGGTAGCGCCCGGCTGCCCGGACCCTCATTTCCCGATGATCCACTTCCAGGTGACAACGACGAATGGGTACGCCTTCCAGGACAGTTCTCTCTTCGTGGTGGGGACCACCGGATTCGACGATGACATGGAGGGAGGAGATGCCAACTGGAGCCACGGCGGGACCAACGACCACTGGCACCTGACCTCGGACCGGACCCACTCCGGCGCTTCGGCCTGGTACTGTGGGCGGCCGGACACCGGCGCGTACGTGCCGGATATGAGTGCGCAGTTAGCCACGGCGTACGTGACCCTGGCGCCGGAACCCCGCGTGTCCATGTGGCTGTGGCACGACTTGCCGACCTATGGCAGCGACGGGCTCTATGTGATCGTCCATCAAGGGGCACTCTACGATACTCTTGATTTCATTGCGTCGGGGGGAGCCCTGGGGCTTCTCAACATCGGGAATGACTGGCTGGAGTTCACCTACGATCTGGGCTACTTCGGGTACCAGGCGGAGGACGAAGTGCAGCTGATGCTGTCCTTCTTCAGCGACGGCAACGCGACGGTGGCCGAGGGGTTCTATGTGGATGACGTGGTGGTCACCGGTACCCTGCCCTCCGGGTTCACCGGTGTGTGGGGCGGGGATCACGACACTGTGGTGAGCACGGGTGTGACGGGGAACCGGCCGAACCCCTTCAATCCCCGGACGGACATCCTCTTCCGGTTGGCCGTTGCCGGGCCTGTGGAACTTGCGATCTACGATATCTCGGGGCGGCGGGTTGCGACTCTGGTTCAACGAGCGATGGAACCCGGATGCCACTCTGCGGCATGGGATGGCACGGATTCCAATGGCGCACCCGTGGCCAGCGGTGTGTATTTTGCGCGACTCATCGCGCACGATCACGACAGCGCGCGGAAGATTGTATTGCTAAAATAGCCTGCGTTTCTCATCAGTTTTCGGCTGCGGTACCGGTGCATGGGCTGCGAGATCCCTTTTCCCTCGTTGTTTCCTCAGCGTAGCGTAAAGCTACGCTTCCGGGAGCGACTCAGTCCAAAGGCACCTCTCGCCACATGCCCCGGCCCCTCGCGACTAAAACTGATGAGAAACGCAGGCTAAATGGGACT
>JAGLYR010000165.1 GCA_023132135.1 Candidatus Eiseniibacteriota bacterium
AGGGCATCCAGATGAGCAGTACCAGGCCGCTCAGGCATAGGAGGTTCCCCGCCAGCGTGGTCGGCCAGTTCTGCCAGCTGAGCCAAGAACACCCCAGCCTTGGAGCTTTCCTCGTTGGGTTTACAGTCCACGCCGAGATCGTGGAAGAGTTTCCGCAGCTTGATTCTCTCACGGAGATCTGGCCCGGGTAACTCTACCCGGAAGTCCGTAACTGAGATCTTGGCCTGATCAAGCTGGCCCTGTGACAGTGTCGTCTCTTTGTGCGTGGCTCTCAAGTGGCCTGTCGTGTGGAGCATGATGAGTGCGGCATCGACGGCGTCCCGTGGCCATCCATATGGACTGGCCTCGAAGGAAGCGCGAACTTCCTTGCCGCGCTTGCCGGCGCCGACCTCAGAGAACACGGCGGCACAAACGGGATGTTTCTCCGACGACTCGGTCCAGCCCAATGCTGACATGGCGGCACCGTCGCCGTTCTTGCCGCGGCTAATCACGTTTGTCCAGCGATTGTCATCGCCATCCTTGAACTTGGGAAACAGCCGGTCAAGGGACGCCTGAGCGGCCCCTTCGATCTTGGCGACGAGGTCCAGTTCGAGCCGCTCGCCACCGCCACCCTGGAAGACCTTTGCACCGTCAATCACGCCACGAATGATCTGGTTCCGAGCTGCCTCCGCTGTGGCCATACGTGCGGCCATGGCACCACGCGCTTCCCCGCCTTCGTCCGTGCTTGGAGCGCCCTTGAAATCTAGGGTGGCTTTGGCGGCGGCGTGCCCAATAATAGCTTTCTGGAGATCATCGGCGCTGGTTTTGGGGACATAGACGTAGATGACCGGACTATCGCTGCCGGCAGCCCGGGCGTCACCCACGACGGTGCTTTCTTTCTCGCCCCAACCATCTCGGATCCATACGGGAATCTCTCTTCCGCCTCTCGCCGGGGCGTCACTGCCAAAGTGGACAAGCAGCTTTCGCGGCTCCTTGCATTTGCCCTGTGTGAGCCGAATTCCCCTAAGGACCTCGCTGCAGGCGGCACTGAGGAGTGACGCCCGCTTCGTAGATATGGACGTTGGGTCGCTGTTGAGCCGGGTTTTCCGATTACGGAACTCTCGATCCCATTCGCTGCTTTCGCGCGTTTGAAGGCTGTATTCGTCATCGAGCTTAATGAGCGTCCCGCTGTCTACCAGTTTCTCGAGAATTCTGGGTATATCCTTGCGAAGCTGCGTGCCGTCGCTGGACAGATCGGAGACGAGCAAATCCGCCAGCATCTCCGGCGTCGCCCGGACGCCAATGTCCGCGACTTCCTCACGCGGGAGCTTTCTGATAAGGAAGATCAATCCGCAGAGCCGCTGGGCAAGTTGGCCTTCCTCGGTGCCATCATTCAGATTCCGAAGCATTTCGTCAATCTCACGTAGGAGAACGCCACTCCGGAGCAGGTCGGGTTGGAGCTGTTCAAAAATAAAGTCCGCCGGTACAACTGTGCCAAGTGGTGCTTCGGCCGTCGCTCTCGCTGCTTCATGCACTATCTTAAGCTGCGTTCGCAGCTGGCTGGCCGTCCCGGGTACGTCCACTGCGCGAAGCACATGCTCCCAGAATCGTCGACGCGAAGGAAGGAGCGGGTAGTCATCTACAACCACGTCTCTGTCTTCCGCACGGGAGGCGATGGCGGTACTCGCCAGCTGACGGTCGATCTCGCCAGCGTGGGCTTCGAGTATCTCTTCCACCGCTGTCCGTTTGTCTGCCTTCTTGGCCAGGACAACACGGCGGGTGACTGTCTCAACATCGGAGTCAGACAGCTCGACGGGGATGGTGAAACGGGCTATAAGCTTCTGCAGCAACGGCATATCTCCTGCCAACGCCGTCTGGCCTGCTCCAATGACCAACACGCGACTATCAAGTTGCTTGCAGAGCGTTTCTGCAACCTCCTGAACGTCTGTCGACCGGATGGGGCTATCGCCTATGAACAGCTGAATCTCGTCGAGAACAATGATCGTGCAGGGAACTTGCTTCCCGACAGAGAGGATCTCCCGGACGAGTCGCGTAAACTCAGTCGTTGGAACATCATCCTTCACCGGAAACTGTGACCGAAGCGCAGCCCGAGCCTGCTTGAGGTCGGCGGCAAAATCGGGGTCGGCGGCAAGAACAGCCACGGCAAGGATGGGACTGACATAGAGATCATGAAGCTCGTCGAAGAAAGCCTTCCCAGCCGCCTCAACTTCTGTCCTCACTGCATCGAAGATGCCGTTCTTTTTCAACCATAGACAGAATGCGGCCTGCGGAAGAGCTTCGGGCAGACCCTTTGAACGAAGAATGATGCTGAGCACGGTCAACCGCACGCTCTCCCCGCCACCAGAGGGCAGCGTTCCCGACGCGGAGTGCAGGCCACCGCAACGTTTGCCGAGCGTGTCTAGCTCCCGCAGAAGATCCTGGACGTCCTGTGGCAGTTGGGCCAGGCCGCGTGCGGATGCTCCGTCGGTAAAGGTCGTGTTCACCCAGAGGTGGCGTAACATCTTCAGCAAGTGCGACTTCCCGCTGCCATAGAAACCGCTCACCCAGGCAGCCGGCTGTGTCGTCGAGTCCACGCTGCCAAGAAACGATTCCAGGATGCGAATCAGGCCGTCCCGGTATTGTCCTTCGCAGACGAAGTGCTCGAGCTCGTACCGCAGCGTCTCGATCTCCTTGTCAGTTTCGGATTCGCGCACGGCAACCACGCCGTCATTGAGGATCTTCGAAACCGCAGGATCTCGTTGAAACAGTTCACGGTTCTTCATTGGTCGCTCACCCCGTTGTGCAACGTGATGGGAACAGCTAGGTAGTTCCAGCCGTCCCGGGCATCCAGCAAGCGGTAATTCTTGTCCTCGTACTCTCCTGGAAAGAAGACCAACAACCGGCCCCGGATGTCGTTGGCGATTTCTCTTAGAACGAGAGAGACGCGCGTGAATCCGAACAAACATGCCACGCCTCGGACGGCGACGACGGTATCTTCGTCTACGCCGTCAGCCGTGAGCGCGTCCCGAAGCAATCCCGCCACGAACTGCACGAAATCGCTCCGAAGCTTCATGGCAAGGGTGTCCGGTTCCTCGAAGTACACCTCTCGGTAATCCGCAGCAGCCATCCATCGCGCAAAAACACCCGTTAGATCGAGACTCCGCCAGTCGTGGCCATTCGAGGTCGTAGCCATCTCGAACAGATCAAGGCGGGCTCGTAGCCTGCGTTCGTCGGTCTTCGGGTACACGACGAAGATCGCCTTCTGGTCACCAGCGAGGTTGCGCTGCCACGGAGCACCAATATGCCTTCTGTATCGAGCCGCCAGATTCTCGATCCTTCCCACGCGCCTACCGCCTTTCGTCCAGTGCCAGGAACCGAGAGAAAGCCATTTCGATCACCGCACCCGACTTGCTTATCTCGAGAAGACCAAGGCGCTTCGCGTCTATCGCCAGGTCCTCCAGTACCCCCGTGGGAGCGTCGAGCACTTCAGCCCAGAGCGTCCGCAGCAGCGCTGGCCCGCGGCTACCTTCCAAGAAGCCGACACAGAGCGCATATGCCGTCGCCACCGCTGTAGGGTCTACCCGCTGCCGGATCTTCCGGCCTCGCCCTTTCAAATGTCCTGATTGCGTCCATGAAGACGCTACGTTCCGGACAACCTTGTCCAGCGTGCTCTCATTGAGACGCCCACCGACCGACTGACTCAGCGCATCCTTGAGCTGCTGTCGAGCGAGCTCCTCGCCCGCCTGCATTTTCAGAATAGCGGGTGCGGTAACCTTGAGGAGTGGATCCCGCGCTAGCGCCAACAGTATGGCAAGCAGGGGCCGCCCGGCGCTGTCGGCATACCAGCATTGCCGCATGATCCAGAACAAGCGAACGTTCGGATCGAGAGCGTACAGCTCACTGAGCCTTTGGCTGGAGAGCCTACGCGTTGCAACCGTCCGCTTGCTGAGGCAGTTATCCTCTAGAATCGCCCGCAGGTAGTCATCTCGTGTCGCCGTTTGCGGGCAGCAGGAGAGAAGCAGACTCAATTCAGCCAGCATGATAGTGCGGCTTGTATGGGTCCCGCGGTCCCCAGTTCTAAAACCTGTCTCCGGTCGCTCGGCGAAGTGTATTTGCCCCTGCCTCTGCCGGAGCCTCACTTCGACCGGATCGCTCATCACAAACCTCCCGTGTTCGCCGGCTAGCTTGCCGGCTACACTGACAATCTAGCAAATAGAACTTTGGGTGTCAAGCTGAATCTCACCAGCCGGTTCTGCCGCACCAGGCCCAGAGGTGTATCTAACTGTAGTACAATGAAATAGCCACTGTTTCGGGGAATCTCGCGCGCAATTCGGGGCTGTCGTAATTCGGCATCTACTTCTATCGCCTGGAGACAGACCGCTTCGAGGCACTGCTGGTTGCATTCAGATCATGAACAATCCCGGCCAGCGTTATTCGACCTGAATGTCTCCGTGGCAGTAGAATCCAGCTGCGACCATAACACATCGGTAGAGATCGGCCGGTACGGGGCTGCCACTCTGATCAGCCAGATCCCAGAGAACCGTGTAGTGGCCGGTTAGGAGTGACGCGTCGACCAGGGTTCTGATCACGACGCAGTTCCTGTCGATGATTTCCACGACGACATCTGTTGCGAGAGGAAGAGCAAAGGGAATCGTTATGGCGCCCGTCGCAGAATTCGGATAGGCCGGGCCAAGACCGTGCGCCGAGGGAACCACGCCTCCACTGGGGCACCAGTCACTCGAATCGCCGCCCAAGATCTCGCCAACCTCGTCTGTTTCGAGAATACCCGTGAAATCCGTCACATCATACGGGCACTGGACTCCCACCGTGACATTCACCACATCGGACGTTCCTGCGTTGCCACTTGTGTCGTAAGCTTTCGCCCGAAGGGTGTGGGCGGACGTCTCACCTTTCGGGAAGGCTCTCGTATCCCAGGAGTACTCGTAAGGAGCATCAATGTCCGTGCCGTCTGCAGGTAGCTGTTGATCGATGTAAAACAGTACCCTGTCAACGCCTTCGTCATCGGAGACTTCCGCAGTTATGGTCACGGTGCCAGAGACATTCTCTCCGTCGGCCGGACTCGTTATTCTGATGGTAGGTGGCTCACCGTCGCAATCACACGAACCATCAAGGCACCCGGTCGACGCAAGAACGACAATCATCCCGAATACCAGGAGCGTCTGCGACCGAGCAGCGGTCAGACGTGGCATGATGTGTCTCCTTCTGTTCCAGTAAGGGACGTTTCCACGGCCGAGGGCGTCTGTGCCACATTGCAGCGTAATGCGGGTCTGTCCCT
>JAGLYR010000166.1 GCA_023132135.1 Candidatus Eiseniibacteriota bacterium
GGACACCACACTGCCGTCCCCCAAAGCCCCCGGCGCTTCTCAACAACCCCTATGTCCCGGGAAACCCATTACCCGGCCGAGGGGGTATCCCTACTGGGATTCTGGACAACACAATCCTCTCGAAGGCCACCGCAAGTCCAATCCCGACCCCGAACATCAGGTAATCCAGCAGATCGAATGTTCGACCAAAGAGCGGAACACCGAAATACTGCAACGTTTCCGTAACGGCGCCGATCGCGAAGACAAAGACGCCCCTGGCAATACCGCTACGTAGGACCGTTTGCCTGGCAACACCCAGAACCAGGTACATTGCAAATGGGAGCAAGATATTGATCATGTAGCCGTTGACAAAAGCCGGAAAAGGACCACGATACCTTGGACCTGTGAGGAAGTGAAGCAGGCCAACGATCACTGCGATGAAAACAGCGATGACCTTACGGTTGATAAGAGATTGGCCCATTCTTCAACTCTACGTCTGTTTGTACGGATCCCGGTCTACGAGGACTGAGAGAGCCCCCTGCTTCTAGTAATACGAGCCCCCACCCATCCCACCGCCGCCGATCCGGCGCGCGCCGCGCTCTATGTGCAGTTCGGGATGCGCCTTGATGTTGATCTTGAAGTAATAGGTCCATTGCTCATTGGAGTACTCGCCGCTGACGCGCGCTTCCCAGCAGTGGAGATCGCGGTAGAGGGTGAACTTCTGGTAGGCGACTTCCTTTTCGGCCAGGTCGTAGCGGTTACCATAGACGATCTTCCAGTTCGCGGTGAGGTCCGTCTGGAAATCGGCGTTCAGCCACTGGGTCGGGTCAGCGGTCGGGCTCTGTTTCGAGAAGCGGTACGCGAGAGAGAGTCTCCAGGGCTCGGTGGGCGCGGCGCCACCGCGGGCACCATTATCACGCTCCAGGAGATGCTGGCGGGTTTCCTCGTCGGCGCTCGTCCCCGCAATCGATCGTCCCTGCTCCGGACTCGTCCCAATGCTGAACCCCCGCCCCGTCAGCTTGAGCGATGAGGTGAACGACCTCGATTTCAACCTCCTCTCGTCAAGATCGTGAACCGTGCTGTAGCGAAGATCGAAGGCGCGGGTGGGTTGGATCACCAGACTTGAGTTCAGACTGCCCCACGGGTGGTCCCTGTTGTTCTCCTTGTACCGGAAGTCATAGGACGTGTTGGAGCTGAGCTGAACCACGTTGTCCAGCTTTCTAACCTCTTCCCCATCCCTGAGTTTGAGGTGGAACATGTTGGAGAGCCCGAGGTTCATGGAGCTTTGCCCCGTCAGTGTCGGGGCCCCGATCCCGCCGATGCGATCGTAGTCGTCCCGGTCGTACTGGTCGAACTCCGGGCGGTAGGTCCATGAGGCGGTCGGTTTCAGCACGTGACGGACACCCTCGAGCTTCCCCCATCCCGGCAGGAAGGTTCCGTAAAGGGTCGTCCCCAACCCCAGGGACGAGTTCCAGGTATTCAGCCTTGCCCAACGGTTCCCCATCTTGTCCCGGTCGAAGAGGGTCATCTCGTGCCGGAAGGACGGGCGGACATTCAGCCATCCCATCAGTTTCGGCGAACCGCCCAAAGACACCGTCACGCTGGACGCCCAGCGTTCCTCATCCTTCGTCTTCTCAGCATCAATGTTCCAATCCCCGGAAGTCGAATCCAGCGACCGGTCCAGCGAGAATTCAACATTCTGCACATCCACAGCCTTGGCCGAGACCCTGAGGCTGGGCGCCCCCGGAATCTTCTGAGAGGAGAGTGAAAAACCGCCGCTCAGATTCTGGCTCACGTCCCTCCCGTACTCCCGGACAGTCTCCTTCCGGGACATCTGCGAGGAGAGGTCGTAGTAGATCGTCTGGTACCAGCGGGCTTCGTCCTCCTGGCCCCGCGGCGGGTTCGACAGGCGCCGCCGGAACACCCTGAATGAGGCCTTGGGTACTGTCTGGGACACCTTGAGGTCATCCCGGGTATCGGTCTCGTTGATGTTCAGGAACTCCCGCCGGTCCATCGTCAGTGCCATGCTCCGGTCCGTCCAGCGTTGGTTCAGCGAGAGACTCGACTTCAATTCCTGGTTGATGCGATCCAAGTATGACTGGTCGATGTCGTTGGATTCGACACGGTAGCTCTCGTCCGAGACGAAGTCCGCCCGCGCGATGAGTGACAGCTGGTCTGTCACGTTCTGGTTGTGACGGGCGCGGAGGTCCCACCGTCTCTTCTTCACTCCGCCCATTTCCGGAAACGCTGTGTAGGATCCTTCCGCATTCCCGTTGAGGAGATACCGGACGTTGTACCGGCCCCGCAAGTGCCCCGTCCACTGCCCGTTCTCGTAGAAGTCCATCCACCCGGCCAGATCCGAGTAGTCGTTGATAGCCCAGTAGTACCCGAGATTCTTGATGAAGCGGCCCTTCTCCTTGTTGATTCCCGGCTCAAGATTAGGGACGAGGAGACCCGAATGCCGTCCCGGCTTGATGGGAAACACGTAGAAGGGAAGGGGAATCAGCGGGATGTCACGGATGTAGAGGACGACGGGCTTGGCCACCACCTTGTCCTTCAGGTACAGCTTCATCCGCCGAGCCCGGAAGCTGTAGTGGGGCTCATCATGGTCGCAACTGGTGTACATGCCCCAGTCGGCATTCAGCTCATTCTCCCCCATCTTCCGGAGGCGCTTGCCTGTGTAGTACCCCTTGTCATACTTCGTCTTCCCGCCAAAGATGGTCCCCTGCTCGGCGCCCAGATTGTACGTCATCCGGGAACCGTCCATCCGGTCCTGCCTCTCCCACAGAACCGGCTTTTCCGTGGCCAGCATCCACTCTGCCTCGGAATCGTACTCGATGCGCCCAGCGTGGAGGCGTGTGCTCCCGAACTCGACATCGGCTTCGTCCTCCATCAAGATCATATGGTCCGGAACCAGATACTCTATTTCCGACGCCTGGTATCTGACGTTCTCGTACACAACGCTGTCCTCAGGCGCCTCAGTGCCGTCAATGACATAGCTATAGACACCCGCCGCATCGCCCTCAACGAAAACACGGTTGAACTTCTCCTCCTCAACCGTGAGCGTGATACGATCTCCATCTATCGTATTGACCTCATCGATCTTCCGGCTTTCCTCGGGGTAGAAGACGGACCGCGCATCTCCCACAACTACGATGGTCCTGAGCTCATCGTCATCGAACAGCATCCGAATCCGATCTCCCGAGAGCATGGAGCTCTTCCGCTCACCCTGGAGCGTACGGTCCTCATGACGCCACTCAGCCAGTGCATCTCCCGCCACCAGAAGTCTCCGGACCCGGCCTTCCCGGAAATCAATCTCCATCCGCTCGCCCGTGATGTGCCTTTCGCCCTCCTCCATCACCGGAGAACCCAGGAGAATGGCCCGCTCGTCCCGGTTGAAGAACACCGCCGAATCGCAACGCGAGATCATGTTCTCCTGGGCGATAACCACATCTCCCACCGCCGTGGCAGTCTCCCCATCGGCGGAGAAATCAATACGCACCCCTCTGACTTCCACCGGCGGCTCATCCCCTTTGCTCTTCAGGTACAGAACCGGCGCAGTCTCCATGTGACCCAGGCGAGTCTCCCGGTTGAAGATCAGGACTCCGCCCCGAGCTTCCATCTCTGCATTATCGTCCTTCAGAACAACATTGCCGATGGCGTGCAAGAGCCCAACCTCGCGGTGGTAGACCAGGGAATCGGCTGTAATCCACCAGGGCGATTCCCTGTACTCGACGCCTCCCACCAGAATCGCCCGCTTCTCTCCCACCAGGTAGCGCCCACGGTCGGCCGTGATGAGGGCACCGTCTTCCTCCAGTTCCAATCCTTCCCAGACATCCACTGTGTCCTGGTTGTAGAACGCCTCTTCGGTCCGGAGAATCATCTCGCCGTCGATCACCACCACGTTTCCCGAGAGACTCAGTTTCTTCATGTCCTCCCAGTAGCGGCCCCGCTCCGAGGTTGCCTCCGCATCCCCGTGCGTCACGCGGACGCGCCCTGTGAGGTCCCAGACCCGGATACCATCATCCACCCAGGCGCGCAGATTGTCGGCCGTGATATGGTAGGGGATTTCGTCGTTGGATGTCTGGCCGCAGGCGTTTGAAGAGACAAGGACCATCGCCAGCCACAGGATAGCTCCCATCGCTCTCCGCAGCGGGTCCTGTCTCGAAGGTATTCCCACTGTGCTCCCTTTGGTCCGTGCGGCTGTCGAGGCACTAGCCTGGATTATGCACGAGTTCTGCGGTCTGGTGCTGCAGCTAGGTGATCTGCCAACACCCGTAAATCGTAAATGGTAAATGGCGCTCGGAGAACTGCATTGGAATAGGCCCCTGTTTCCTTGTCTCCGTCGTTTCCTCCCATTTACGATTTACCATTTACGTCCCTCCAGCCTCGTCACCTACACCAGTGCCTCTTGGGTCTTGGCATCAAAAAAGTGCACGCGCTCAGGGTTGATTTCCAGCATGATCTCGTCCGCGACAGACACGCTCCGGGCCGCCGCCACGCGGCACACCATCGGGTGCCCATCAACCACCACGTGCAGAAGCTGCTCGTTTCCCACTGGTTCGACCACATCCACACTACCCTTGAACGTGGATCCGCCTTGGCTTTTCCCATCTGTCACGAGATGGATGTCTTCGGGCCGAATCCCCAGGATGACCTCCCGGCCCCCGCCGACATCTGGACGGGAGCGAATCCTCTCGGGCACCGGCACGGTGAGCTGCCCGGCGCGAAACTCCCCGCCACTCTCGGCAACGAGCTGCCCCTCCACGAAGTTCATACTGGGACTCCCGAGGAACCCGGCCACAAACCGGTTGGCAGGCTGGTCGTAGAGGCGCATCGGGGTATCAACCTGCTGAATCCGACCATTGTTGATCACGGCAATCCGATCCCCCAGGGTCATGGCCTCCACCTGATCATGGGTTACGTAGATCACGGTGGCCTGAAGGCGCTGGTGGAGTCTGGAGATCTCGATTCGCATCAGGGCGCGGAGCGCAGCATCCAGGTTCGACAAAGGCTCATCAAAGAGAAAAACCTTGGGGTTGCGGACGATGGCTCGCCCCACAGCCACGCGCTGGCGCTGGCCTCCCGAGAGTGCCCTGGGCTTCCGATCCAGAAGATCTTCAAGACCCAGGATCGTCGCGGCATCCCGCACGCGCGTCCGGATCTCGTCCTTGGGCAGCTTCCGCACCTTGAGGCCGAAAGCCATGTTGTCGTAGACCGACATGTGAGGATAGAGGGCGTAGTTCTGGAACACCATAGCCACATCGCGATCCTTGGGCGATACATCGTTGACCACTCGTTCTCCAATCCGGATTTCCCCTGTCGTAGCTTCTTCCAGACCGGCGATCATCCGAAGAACCGTCGACTTGCCACAGCCCGAAGGTCCGACCAGGACCATCAATTCCCGATCGGCAATCTCGAGACTCACATCGTCAACGGCAACGACGTCGCCTGCGAAAACCTTGGAAACATTCTTGATGACAACTCCGGCCATAGGATCCTCCAATTGGCCTGGACTATGCACGAATCCGGATGGATTCGCACCCAGTCCAGGCAGAGCAATAGAGAAGTAGACAA
>JAGLYR010000167.1 GCA_023132135.1 Candidatus Eiseniibacteriota bacterium
GGTCTATTCTCTATTGTCTATTCTCATGTCCTTGCACGAAGCACTGCTTCCAACGCTCTTCTCCTTGCACGGAGCACGGGGCACGTAGCACGAAGCACTGCTTCTCATGCCCTTTTCCTTGCACTAGGGACTTGTCTTGCCTGGACTGCAGACTGGTCCCACGCATCCTCGATCCCCAGGGAACGCAGAGCCTCTCCGACTGTATAGCACGATCCAGCCACCACAACGGTTTCATCGCGCCCTGCAATGCTGATGCCCTTCTTCAGCGCGGCGCCCACCTCGGGAACTGTCACAGGTTCGATTCCCAGGCCCCTGGCCGCAGAGGCCAGCGCCTCAAGAGACGCTGCCCGGTCACTGTCCGGAGAGGTCACAACCACTCTTCTCGCCAGAGGCGCCAGCTGCCGGAGGACATCGACATGTTTCTTCTCTTGCAGCATTCCAAGGACGAGCACACCTATGCCTTCCGGGCACAGGTTCTTGAGCGTCCTTGCCAGGACGCGCGCGCCTCCCGGGTTGTGAGCGACATCCAGAACAATCCGGGGGGGGCCACTGAGCACCTGGAAGCGCCCCGGCCACACCACATCCCGCAATCCCCTGCGCACATGCTCGGGACGGATCCCGAGTCCCAGAACCCGACTCATCACCTCGACGGCCCGCACTGCCAGAGCGGCATTGGCAACCTGGTGCACTCCCGGCAAGGGCAGAGTCAGATTGTCATACCGGTGTTCCTTCGTTCTCAGGAGAAACCGGGTACCACCCCAGGATGACTCCCGGATTCTCCAACGCGCTTCGTCCTTGAGTACGAGCAGCGGGGCACCTGTCTCGCGGCACCGCTTGGCAAGAAGATCCAGGACCGCCCGCCGTCGGACACCTGTTATCACAGGCCGCGATCCCCGGATGATACCTGCTTTCTCCGAAGCAATCTCCACGAGTCTCTTCCCCAGAATTCCCTCGTGATCGAACTGGATGCCGGTGATCACCGGGAAAGGCTCATCCAGGATATTGGTGGCATCCAGCCGCCCACCCAGCCCCACCTCCATCACGGCCACATCCACCTTCTGCCGGACGAACGTCAGGATTCCGAGCAGCGTAGTGATTTCGAAGAAGGTCAGCGGGATTTCCGAGAGGTGCGGACGAATCCGCTCGCAGGCATCCATCAAGTCTTCCGGACACGCTGGAACGCCCCCAACCCGGATGCGCTCCCGGTAGTCCAGAAGATGCGGAGACGTGTAGAGGCCGGTCCGGCACCCACCCGCCTCAAGGATGGCCGCGAGGATGGCTGACGTGGATCCTTTCCCATTGGTGCCTGCTACGTGGAAGGCCGCAAGACCCCGGTGGGGGTGTCCCAGCCGTTCCAGCATGAGACGGGTGTTTTCCAATCCCAGCTTCACACCGCTGGCTTTGCGGCCAAAGAGGAATTGCAGGAAGTCCGGGTAGGAATCCAGACACCCGGGCACGGGGGGAAAGGGGTCCCCGGCGATCGCCCGATCGGCTGCGCCCGAAGCGCGCAACGCCTACAGCTCCTGGACCTTGGGGAAGGGTCCCGAAGGATCCATGACCGCCTCATCGAGGAAGAACCTGAACAGGTCGACCAGCGTATCTTTCATCCTCGTGCGGTGTACCACCATATCCACCATTCCATGTTCCTGGAGAAACTCGGACTTCTGGAAACCGTCCGGCAACTCCTGATTGATGGTCTGCTGGATGACCCGCGGACCGGCAAAACCCACCAGAGCGCCGGGCTCCGCGACTATCACGTCGCCCAAGGTAGCGAAGCTCGCTGAGGCACCTCCTGTGGTCGGGTCGGTCAGTATTGAGATAAAGAGCCCCCCTGCATCCGACAAGCGGGCAAGGAGAGCACTGGTCTTGGCCAACTGCATGAGCGAGAGAATACCTTCCTGCATCCGCGCTCCACCGGAACAGGATACGAGAACCAATGGACGGGACTTGTCGATGGCGCGAGCTGTGGCCCGGGCAATCTTCTCACCCACCACCGAGCCCATGCTTCCCCCCATAAAGCCGAAGTCCAGGACACCCAGTTCCGTGTCGTACCCGCCGATCCTGACGGACCCGCACAGTATGGCATCGTTCAGGGACGTCTTCTTCCTTGCGGCCTTCAACCGGTCCGTGTAGCGTTTTGAATCCTTGAAACCCAAGGGATCGACAGCGGTCAAGTCGGCATCCTTCTCACGGAAGGTCCCCTCATCCACCAGGATCTGGATCCACTGTCGCGCCCTCACCCGGAAATGCCGGTTACACTTGGGACAGGTCCAGAGTAGTTTCTCCACTTCTTTCCGGTAGAGAATTTCCCCGCATCCATCGCATTTTGTCCATAGTCCGTCGGGGATCTCCTTTCGCTTGACCGACTTGAATCCCCGACCCCTCTTCCGAAACCAGGCCATTATTCCACTCCCTTGCTCCAGGACGCCAGAGCCTCTTCCAGCAGGCGCCGCAGGTTTTCCCCCGAGCGCCGCGCTACATCGACCACTTCGCTGTGACGGGTGTGACCGGCCTCATCCGGCACCACATGATTCGTGATCAGAGAAATGGCGGTCGAGCGTACCCCGGCCGACCAGGCCGCGATGTTCTCCGGCAGCGTGGACATGGTCGCCGCATCCGCGCCCAGGGTTTGCACCATCCGCGCCTCTGCGGGGGTTTCATAAGTGGGGCCGCTGAACCAGAACAGGACACCTCCGAGCATCCGGATTCCAAGAAGAGCCGCAGTGCGCTCCAGATGATCCCCCATCCGACGGTCGTAGCCCCAGACCCCCCTCCCATCAGGATCCCACCCGAGACCCCGGGACCATTGCCTCGGAAGGAAACCAAGATGGTCGCGGACCAGGAGAAAATCCCCCACGCGAAGGCTCGGGTTAAGACCGCCCGCGGCATTGGTGGTGATCAGAAAGCGCACCCCGGCTGCCGCCAGGGAGCGAACCGGGAAAACCACTTCCTCCGCTGCGATTCCCTCGTACAGGTGCACACGTCCCGCCAGAACCGCCACCCGGCGTCCGCCGAGATTGAGGACAATCAGAGAACCCCCATGCCCCGACACAGAAGGCCGGGGAAAATGCGGGATTTCGCCGTAAGGGATGACCGCCTCGGCCGGCAGCTCCTTTACCCAGTCCCCCAGACCCGAACCCAAGACAACAGCAATCTCGGGAAAAGGAGAGACTGCGTCCTTCAAGTACTCCGCGGTTTCACGAACCCGCCCGGACAAGCCCGAGTCCGACCCGATCGCGAGATCACAGATACGGAGGTCACGGTGAATCGACATTGCAGATCCGCCTTGTGAGCACAGAATCCAACCTTCAGACTCTCACACTCTGTTTCGGGCTGGGCTTCCCGCATTGCACGGCTTTTCCGATCGCCCTCACCATCACCAACGCATCTTCATCGTTGTCCGTGTAGTACCCGTGCGAAACGGTCACGGTCCGGAAGCCCACCTTGCGAAATAGATTAATAGCCACTCTGTTCGAAACCCGTGTCTCAAGAGACACCCTTGAGCAGTCCCTCTTCAAAGCCTCCTCAAAAACTCTCCGGATCAGAAGGGTTCCTAGTCCCCGCCTCTGGTACCTCTCGTCAACGGCGATGTTCGCCACATGGAATCTGCGGCCCACCCGCCACAGGATGGCGTAGGCCACCAATCGTCCTTCCAGATGCATCACCAGCGGAACGCTGTCCGCCGAGGCGGCGATCTCCTTCAGGAACATCTCGCAGGTCCAAGCCATCGCGAACGCCCGCCGCTCGATGTCTACAACACCGGGCACGTCCCCCGCCTGCATCCTCCGGATCTCCATGCCCTCCAATCTCATCGTCGACCCTTTTCCTCCGCATCGCTGGGTCTCACATACAGGGGTTCCAGGCTCACGGGATCGTCCACCAGTCCATCAAGCAGCCGTGCGGCCCCCAACCGCGCTACCGTCCCCGGCTTCGCCTCGGATCTCGCCGACGAGATCACCTTCACCCCACGTCCGGAGAGAGCGTTCACAAGCTCATCCAGAGGACAGGTCTCGTCGCCGACCACACAAAGCCCCTCCCCATTCGACGGTAGAGTTTCCAGGACGGCAACCACCGCGTCCTCGACAGCCCCCAGCACGGTCGGCAAGCACTCCGAGAGCCGCCCCTCCACCCCCTGGTAGAGAGCATAGAACACATCCCCTCGACGGGCATCGGAAACCGACAGGACCCACTCTCCCTGCAGCAGACCTGCGGCACGAACTTCGAGCGTGGGAACTCCCGCCAGATTCAGCCCCACGGCATACGCAAGCCCCTTGCCCAGACCGAGTCCCGCTCGGAGCCCCGTAAACGATCCGGGACCGAGCGAAACACAAACTCCCCCGATGGTCCGCAGGTCCATTCCCAAGTTCTTCAGAAGCCCATCCAGGGTCGGAAGCAGACGTTCCGTGTGAGCGCCCCGGAGATCAACGCACGACTCTCCCAGAAGCCGGCCGTCCCCTACGACCGCCACCCCCCCGCGCCACCCGGAACTCTCGATTCCCAACACGTTCACCCTTCAAACTCCCTAGAAGCAGTGCTTCGTGCTACGCGTCACTGGTTAGCCCAACCTTCCGTGAACCGGCTCAGCAAGTCCTTGCCGCGGGCGCCGCCAGGGCGAAAGATCAACCGCCGCGATTGGCGACCCGTTATCTCAATGCTGATGTCCAGACGATCCTCAGGAAGGACTCCTGCGATTTTCTCACTCCACTCAATCAGAGCGACTCCCGAACCAAAGATCATCTCATCGTACCCGTCGGTGCGAAGATCCGTCACTCTCCCGACCCGGTACAAATCAATGTGAAAGACCCGCAGCCGCCCACGGTACTCATTCACAGTCAGGAACGAAGGCGATGTTACCCGGTCTTCGACGCCAAGCCCCCTGCAGATCCCGCGGGCGAGACAGGTCTTCCCACTGCCCAGGTCACCAGACAGTCCAACAACATCCCCCCCCTGCAGATTCAGCGCCAGCGCTGCTCCCAATTGTTCCGTTTCCTCGGGTGAGGAAGTCTCCGCGCACCAGCGATTTTCCATCACTTTGCTGTGAGCACCGTGCAGGGAACGATCATCTCCTCCAGCGAAATGCCGCCGTGCTGGAAGCTGCCCTTGTACTGTCTCTCGTACTCGTGGTACTTGGTCGGGTAGACAAAGTAGAAATCCTCCTCAGCCAGAATGTAGTTCTTGTTCAGGCTGTCCGAGGGCAGGCCAAAGACCTCGGGATTCCTGACCACCAGTGCATGCCGGGTATCGCAGTTCAGGTTGTTGCCGAACTTGTACCGGAGATTTGTGGACGTCTGCCGATCCCCGTAGGCAACGGTCGCACGCGTTCCCAGCACCGATCCGTGGTCGGTGGTTATCACCACTGTGATCCCCTGCACCGCCAGCAGCTTCAGAGTATCAAAAAGAGACGAGTGGGCAAACCAGGATTTCGTCAAACTTCGGAAAGCCGATTCGTCCGGTGCAATCTCCTGGAGCAGCTCGGATTCGGACCGCCCGTGAGCCAGCATATCCATGAAATTGAACACGAGGGAAACCAGACGCTGGGACGCGTACCCTCTGGCCAGCCTCCGGACATTGTTGGCTTCCTCAACGTTGTAGATCTTCACATACTTCGGCTGCGGAGAGAGGTTGATCCCCAACTGCTCCAGCTGCTTGTCCATCAGCTGCCGCTCGTGCCTATTCTTGCTCCGCTCGTCCCCGGTGACTTCCTGCCAGTACTTCGGGAACTTCTTGTGAATCTGGATCGGCAACAGTCCCGCAAAGATGGCATTGCGGGCATACGGTGTAGCCGTTGGCAGTATGGCGTAGTAGTTGTGTCTCTCCATCGCGAAGTACGGCTCCAGAAGAGGCTCGATGGTCAGCCACTGATCCACCCGCATGCAATCCAGGATGATGAAACAGACGGACGGGCTCCGCTCCAGTTCCGGGACCAGAAACCGGGAGACCACGTTGGTGGACAGCACGGGCCCCTCTTCCCCGGCTATCCAGCCCGGGTAGTTCTTCTCAATGAACTTGGCAAACTCCACATTGGACTCCCGCCGTTGGTCGTTGTGGGTCTGCCGCAGGCCCTCTTCGGGGAACTGATCGATCAGCACATCCCACTCGGAGAGATTCGTGTGGATCTGGATCCAGTCCTGCCAGGTGGGGCGGTCGGACCGCATCATCGCGTTCTTCCGGAAATCCTCCACATAGTCGCGGGTCAGCTGGAGCGACTGAATGGAATGCCGGTCGAGAAGGCGCCGACACGCGGAGAGAACCTGAACCGGATTCACCGGCTTGATCAGGAAATCGTCCATGCGCCTGCCGATGGCTTCGTCCACCAGGGATTCTTCTTCACTCTTGGTGATCATGATCACCGGCAGATTCGGACGGTTTTCCTTGATTGCCTCCAGCGTCTCGAGACCGCTCATTCCGGGCATGAACTCGTCCAGGAGAACCAGATCAAACCGCCCGTCCCGGATCATTCCCACTGCATCCTCCCCATTTCCCACCGGTGTAACCTGGTAGCCCCGCTCGTTGAGAAACAGGATGTGTGCGCGGAGAAGCTCAATCTCGTCGTCAACCCACAGGATCTTGTGCTGCTTTGTCTTCTCCGTCATCAGCAGACCTCGATGTGTTGGAAATCCGAAAAGCAAGCCGCAGATTGCGCGTCATGTTTCTGATGGATTGAGGTCAGCCCACCGGTAGAACAATGCGGAACACGGTTCCCTTGCCCGGTTGGGAGCTCTTCAGAATCAGCTTGCCGCCGTGGTAGTCTTCCACAATGCGCCGGGCCAGAGGCAGCCCCAGTCCCCAGCCCCGTTTCTTGCTGGAGTATCCCGGCGTGAACGCCTTGTCCCTCTCCGCCGCGTTCATGCCCCTGCCGTTGTCCTTCATCTCAATCTCAACACACGGATCATCCGGCCGGTACCACGACCGGATCTCGATCCAGCCGTCGGATCTGTCAATGGCTTCCACCGCGTTCTTCAGCAGGTTCTCCACAACCCACTCCAGCAGCTCGGCATTCCCGCTGATGCAGGGACTGTCCCCGTGATCCTCAACGATCCCGATCTCCTGGCCGAGACGTGGCAGTCGCCGCCTGAAATACTCCACCACGTTGTGCACCACTGTCCCAACGTGAACGGGCCGAACCCTGGGACTGGTACCGACGCTCTCAAATCGGGACGATATTTTGCCCAACCTGGCCACATCCTTGTTCATCTCCACCACGATGGCCTGGGGAGATGTTTCGCTGGTGTCGCTCGTCGGTCCCAGCCGGTCCTTCAGAATCTCGAGCCAACCCATCAGCGAGGAAATGGGAGTCCCCAGCTGGTGGGCCGTCTCCCTTGCCATGCCGACCCAGATGGATTTCTGTTCCCCCGCCTTGACCGACCGGTATCCCAGATACCCAAGGAAAACAAACACACCGACGATGAATACCTGAACAATGGGCAGGTACTTCAACTGCCTGATGGTGGCCGACTCTCCGTAGTGCACCATCCCGAGAACACGGTTGCTCCCCGGCAGCACCATTGGAACGGGCGCACGGCGGGCATCCATTCTCTGGACGATGGCCAGGATCTCGGTGGCCGGACCCGGGGGCGGGTTTTGCGGATCGAGCTCCCGGAAAACCTGGTAGGGAATGGCATAGGGATTGATCCCGATCTTCTTCCAGGCCAGGGGAACGCCCCGGTCATCGGTGATGACCAGCGGGAAATCGATTCTCCGGATCACAGTGTCCAGGATCGCGTGCAGGTTGCGGTCGTCCATGGCCGGGAAGGTCGTGGTAGCGCAGAACTGGGCGAAGACGCGGGAGAGCAAGTCCGCCTGGTCCTCCAGTTTCCGGACCAGGTTGTGAGTGTACAGCAGGAAGAGGATGACCAACCCGGCGCTGCCCAGGAACATGTAACTCCTGAGGAACGTGGCGGATGTCGGGCCTCTCCGGCCGCGAAGCCTCCCGCTGAACCTCCCTCCATCCATCCCTTGTCCTCCTCACCCCGGTTCGTCAATCCACATGCGCTGAACACGAGATCCTGCAAATCAGGGCAATTCGGAGAACCGGGGCCCGAAAATCCGCTCCAACCTCGCCCTCATTCCCTCCCAATGCGTTGCCTTCCAGTAGTACTTGTCGCATCCGGCGCAGTACCCGAAACTCTCCTGTGTCTGACACACGTACTGCGGAACCCGGTTCCCCGGCCGTTCCTTCGGCACCGTCTCCAGGACCCGGTTGCAGATCAGGCACCGGCTGAACGGAACCGCCCGCTCCAGCGCCGGAAACTGGTGTCCAACCTGATACAGCTGATCCTCCAAGCCATCGGCTTCCAACGTGGTGGCCACTGAGGAATCGCGAGCTGCCAGCGAGCGGTTTCGGGACAGCAGAATCCTCTTCTCCCGCCGGGCCAGCTGCAACATCTCACCAGGGCTCAGGGACGATGTATATTCTACATCGTGACCCAGGATCCTCAGCCAGCGGGAGAGCTTTCCCGCGGTCGAATCAACCAGGAATCTCATACATGGCCCCCCACTCGATGATTCGGCCCTGTAGCTACTTTAGGCTTCCTCTCCCGATTTCGCAATCGTATTCTAGAGCCTGCGTTTCTCACCATGTTTCTGCTGCGGTACCGGTGCGTGGGCGCGACAGGGGTGGGCGTTGTCACTCTGTCCCCCCGGGTTCCACTTCG
>JAGLYR010000168.1 GCA_023132135.1 Candidatus Eiseniibacteriota bacterium
CGCCCCCTCCGGGGGCTTCAACCCTTCCAATACCCATCTGCCTTGCACGAAGCACCAAGCACAGGAACCGTAGCAGAAACCTGGTGAGAAATGCGGGGTAGGACCGGGCAGAAGCAGTCCTCTACTTGATCTCTTTCATCCCATCCACGTACGGCACCAACGCCTCCGGGATCTCCACCGATCCATCCTCCCTCTGGTAGTTCTCCAGGAGAGCGACGATGAGTCTGGGAAGCGCAACACCCGAACCATTGAGCGTATGAACCAACCGGGCCTTTCCTCCCCCGGCGGGTTTGTACCGGATGCCAATGCGTCTCGCCTGGAAATCCTCAAAGTTGGAACAGGAGGAAACCTCCAGCCACTTCCGCTGGGCCGGGCCCCAGAGCTCGAGATCATAGCACTTGGCCGCGGCAAAACTGAGGTCGCCCGTCGACAGCATCACTACCCGGTAGGCCAGTCCCAGCCGCTGGAGCACGGTCTCCGCATTGGCTGTGAGACTCTCCAGTTCATCATAGGAATCCTCGGGCCGCACGAACTTTACGAGTTCCACTTTTTCGAACTGGTGGACCCGTACCATGCCGCGGGTTTCTTTCCCGTGTGCCCCCGCTTCCCGTCGGAAGCAGGCTGTGTGCGCAACGTACTGGATCGGTAGATCCCTCTCCGCCAGTGTTTCATTCCGATGAAGGTTCGTTACGGGGACTTCGGCCGTGGGAATCAGAAACAGATCATCCACCTCACAGAAGTACATATCCTCTTCCAGCTTGGGCAACTGCCCCGTGCCAAACATGGTCTCCCGGTTGGCCAGGTAAGGTGGAGCAACCTCCACGTACCCGTGTTCCCGGACATGAAGATCCAGCATGAACTGGACCAGTGCCCGCTGGAGTCTGGCCCCTCTCCCTTTCAGCAGAGCGAAACCGCTCCCGGCCACGTTGGAAGCCGCCTGGAAGTCCATGAGTCCCAATCCATCCCCCAGTTCCCAGTGCGGCAGCGGCTCAAACGGGAAAGTCGGCCGCTCCCCCCACGTGCGCACCGTCTGGTTGGCTGACTCATCCACTCCAACCGGGACGCTTGGGTGAGGAATATTCGGAATGCGGATCTCGATCTCGTGCAGAGCTTCATCAATTCCCTTGAGTGCCTCGTCCAGGTCCGTGATCTCGTCGGACACCTTCCTCATCTCGCGGATACGGGTCTCGGCTTCCTCCTGCTCGCCCGAGGCCTTGAGACGCCCAATCTCCTGGGACACATCGTTCCGCTGCTTCTTCAGAGTATCGACCTTGACCAGCAGGGCGCGGCGCTGCTCGTCCCGCCGGAGCAGCTCGTCCAGATCCGCGGACTCGTTCTTGTCCGACATCGCTTTCTTTACCAGATCAGGATTCCCGCGCACGAACTTCCTGTCGAGCATCGGACTCTACTCCCCGGTGGTGGATGAACTGGAAGATTCTTGCACGCTCCGACCGGATTTGCGACCCCGGCGAAACAGCGAACCGGCGCCATCTTCGCGCAACTTCTCGGCCAAATCTTTTCCCACGTTGGTTGCCGAATCCATGTCTCCTCCCAATGAATCCCTCACCACTTCTTTCCCGTCGGAGCTCCACACACCCGCCTCAAGATTCAATACCCGCCCGGAGACTTCCGCCAGGGCCCCGAGCAATCCATCGAGACCATTCATCTCCCCCAAGAGCGCTCTCTCAGCATCAACCGCCGAGTGCGTGCTCGGGTCATCCAGGCCGGCAAGCCATTTCTCACGCGCCTTGCTTTCAGTGGTGCAAACCAGAGCGAATGCTCCACGTCCCACAGGAGGCAGGAATCGCGCACTGTCCAGGACTTCGTTGACGGCGTTCTGCCATCCCTGAAGCTCCAGGTACGCCACCGGTGCAATGAGGCCGTCCAGACGACCGGCCCGGACCCGCTTCACGCTGGCGTCCAGTGTTTCGTGGAGCATCGTGATGTTGAGATCCGGTCGATGGTTCAAGAGCTGAAATCGGCACAGCTCATCCACGACACCCACTCGACCCCGGGCCGGAATGTCGTCCAGGAGACTTCCCCTGTGTGACACCAAGGCCTGATAGGGAGCCAGCCGTTCACACACTGCGGCAACCTCCAGGCCCGGAGCAAGACACACCGGCACATCTTCGACCGCGGCCAGAACTGCATCCACCGATCCGGCCTTCAGGACATGAAAAGGACAACCGGGCACTCGCTTTCCACCTTTCCTGGAAGACCCGCCCCGAGCCGGGCGCACCTCCACGGCCAGCCTGGGATAGAGCATCTCCAGCTGTTCAGTAATCGTCCGGGCAAGGGCGAGAACCAGGGGCGAGGGTTCACACACGAGTATCAACCCATCCGACGCTTTTGCTTCTCTGGACTGGTTCATCTTATGCAGACACAAACCTGAGGTGGGTTCGAAGAAATGGACAAAGGAATCACCAACACCTGTGACACCGCAATCATCGCGAGCGAGTGTCAACCTAGCATGGAGGGGAAAGACAAGTCAACCCTTCTAGCCTGGGTTATTCATGAATCCCGGGCAGGGATTCATGAATAATCCAGGCTAAGAGCGCTGCACCGGCACCCCGCTCAACAGACGCCCCAGCCAGAACAAGCCCAGAGCGACGGCAGGTCCAATGATCAGGGCGCTCGTCAGGGTCAGACGGCAACACAGGAGAACACCACACAGGGCGAGGCCGGCGCAGAGCCCATAGATGATCCATACCGAGCCCCGGGGCGAGGCAATCAGGGAAGCCAGCCGGTGGGAGGAGTGGTCCTTGCCCGGCTCACAGATCCCGCGCCCATCAAGCCACCGGGTCATGGTCACCAGACTGATGTCAAAGATGGGATAGCCCAGAATCAGGACGGGAACCAGCATGAAGAGATGGGAGCTCTGGTGCCAGGTGGACATGAGGCCCACCGACGCCATCACATATCCCATGAACATGGCACCCGCATCGCCCAGGAAAATCGAGGCCGGGTTGAAGTTGAATCGGAGAAAAGCCAAGCTGGCTCCGGCTGCCGCTGCGGCAAGCACAGCCGTCATCATCTGACCATGAAACACGCAGATCACCAGAAAAGCGCACGAGGCGATGAATGTAATCCCGCTGGAGATCCCATCCATGTTGTCCAGGAAGTTGAAAGCGTTGATAAGTCCTACCACCCAGAGCAGGGACAGCGAAATGTCCATCCAGCCGTTGGTGATCAGACCGTTGGTATTGCCTGCGAACAGAAGCAGCAGCCCGGCGGCCAGCTGCCCGCACAGCTTGGTGGTTGGCGACAATCCTACCCGGTCATCCACCAGTCCGATCAGGAACACCAGGAGGCCACCACCCAGGAACCCCAGAAGGCGAGGCGTGATGGGTTCCCGAAGCAGATACATCCCCATCGCCATGGCCCCCAGGAAACCCACAAGCACCGAAAGACCACCCAGGAGAGGTGTCGGCCGCCGGTGCGCTTTGCGCTGCGACGGCACATCCACAAAACCGGTCTTTCGCGCGAGGAATCTCACAAGCGGGGTCGTGAGAAGCACCACAAAGAACGCTACTGAAAACGCCACCAAGTAGTCCATACCCAGAACCAAGCACCTCTCGCACAAAGTGGAAAGCCGCCGCCTCACCCACCCGCTATTCCCGGTCCAGCTTCCGCCAGTCTAGTGTGGGGCACTCATGACGTCAAGCACAAGGGGAAGATACAGAAAAGCCCCTCGCGGCGCAACCTCAAAAGGGGTAAACCCACCCTATGCCTCGAAGTAGCGAATCACACTCTCAAGGATCTCGTCAAGACTGACTTCGGGTCTGTACTTGATCAGTTCCCGGATTTTCTTGAGATCCGGAACTCTTCGCCGCATGTCCTGGAACCCCTGCTCGTAGGCCTTCTCGTAGGGAATGTGGTCAATTGTCGAGGAACTCCCCGTCATTTTCTTGATCTTGCCAGCCAGATCCTCGATAGCAATTTCGCTCTCGCTTCCCACGTTGAAGATCTCGCCCACGGCAGCGTCGTGCTCCGCCAGGTCCAGAACGGCCCGCACCACATCCGCTACAGCGGTGAAACACCGGGTCTGCTTGCCATCCCCGTAGATTGTGATGGGATTGCCCAGGAGGCACTGCTTCACGAATCTGGGAATGACCATCCCGTATTGTCCGGTCTGCCTCGGACCGCATGTGTTGAAACAACGGACGATGACCATGGGCAGCTTTTTCTCACGATGGTAGGCCAGAGCCAGGATCTCATCAATGGCCTTGGCGGCCGCGTAGCTCCAGCGGTTGATGGTGGTAGGTCCCAGCAGCCGGTCATGCTCTTCATGGAAAGGAAGAGAATTCGCCTTGCCGTAGACCTCCGATGATGAGAAGAGCACAACCTTCGTCTTCTGACGATTGGCCACATCCAGAACGATCTCTGTCCCCCGGATGTTGATCTGGAGTGCTTTCAGCATGTTCTCGATAACGTACTTGACGCCAACCGCCGCAGCCAGATGGAAAATGACATCCACGCCGTCTGCCAGACGAGCCATCACTTCTTCGTCGAGAATCGTGTCAATGGTATACTGGAAACCGGGATGGTCCTCCAAGTGAGCAATGTTATCGAAGCTCCCGGTCGAGAGATCATCAATGACGCTCACTTCCGCCCCACGCTTTAACAAACCCTCAACCAGGTGCGACCCAATGAACCCGGCCCCTCCTGTCACCAACGCTCTCATCTCAACAACCGCCTTCCTCACCCGCTCCAAGCCGGACTACTTGCTATCGGGTAAACGCTGCTCCACAGGAGTATCACGTATCTCTCTGGCCGGGACCCCGAAGTACACCTTGCGCGCCGGGATATCCCTCACCGCCACAGCTCCGGCCCCCACGACTGCGTCTTCCCCGATCACCACACCGGGCAGAAGCACCGCGCCCGCCCCGATCCTCGCCCCTCGTTTCAGGTGGGGTCCCTTCGTGTGCTTGAACCGCTCTTCGGTTCGGCCCAGGAAGTTGTCGTTCGACGTCACCACCATCGGGGCCACGAAACAGAGATCCTCAATAACAGATCGGGCCGTAATGTAACAACCCGTCTCCAGCTTCACCTTCGAACCCACTTCGCACAGATTCTCGATGGCCACGCCACGCCCCACAATGGTCGCGTCCCCCACTGTGACATTCTCGCGAATTGTCGCCAGATCCGCGACCAGGGTTTTCTTTCCCAGCCTGCAGCCGGCGTAGATCACGACGGAGGTCCCGATCATGCAACCGTCCCCGATCTCGGCCGGGGGGAGGGAATCTTCCACTTCAAGGGTGCTCAAGGCTGCACGCATCGGCTGCTTGCCAATGACCACGTTGTCGTCAATCCGGACGCCTGTGCCGATCCTCGTTCCCCTGTTCAGAACTACGTTGTGCCCGACGACAGTGTTGTCACCCACAACGACACTCGCTTCGACCAGCGTGTTTTCCCCCAGTTGTACTCCCTTACCCAATCGGGCTGTCGGATCCACGCCTGTCATTACCGGAATACCTCCGCGACAGAAATCTTGGCGGTCTCGGACACCGCTATTCAATCATGACCCGGCTGCCGTGCCCCTTCATGGACTCATCTGCAGCCTCGAGGACCCTCAGCACGCGCAACCCGTCTTCGCCGCCGGTGAGAGGCGCCTCCCCGTTGTTAACGCAGCTCAGGAAGTGCTGGCACTCAACCCTGAGAGGTTCCAGCAGATCCAGCTTCGGGATCCAGATATCTCCCACCCGAATTGTGAGAGACTCCCCGTAGTCCCCGTATGAGGGGGTGTAGCTCACGCCCTTGTCGTAGACGCGGACCTTTTCCGTTACCTCGGTGTCGTCCAGAACAGCCATTTTCTTGCTCCCGACGACAGTGGTCCTCCGGACCTTGTGCGGATCCAGCCAACTGACGTGGATATGGGCCACCACTTCTTCCGGGAACTCGAGAACGATGAAACCAACATCCTCAACCCCCTCGCGCAGGTAGGACCGCCCCACCGCCACCACCGAGGTCGGCATCGCCCCAACCAGGTAGAGGACCACGGAAATATCGTGGGGGGCAAAGCTCCAGAGCGCGTTTTCAGTGCGGCGAACCTTCCCGAGGTTGACCCGGGTGCAGTACAGATAGTGGAGCTTCCCCAGACTCCCGTCTTCCAGGTAGCCCCTGAGCGCCTGGTATGCCCCGTGGTACCTCAGAAGGTGTCCCACCATGAGAATGCGGTCATTCTTCTCCGCCAGATCCACCATCTCTTTCCCCTGGACATGCGACATGGCCAAGGGCTTCTCGACCAGAAGATGCTTGCCGGCCGCCAGAACCTCCGAACCAATAGCATGGTGAGTGTCGGAGGATGTGGCCACCACGACCGCTTCCAGCTCCGAATCGTTCAGGAGATCGCCATAGTCCGTGGTCAGCTTGAGATGTGGGTAGATCTTGGAAATCTTGTCGAAGCGCGACGCGTCCTTGTCGCAAACCCACTTCAGCGAGGCTTCCGGCAGTTCATCCAGGACCCGGACGAAGTTCGGACCCCAGTATCCAACACCGACTACACCAACCGTTGCCACTCAATGCACTCCTTTTCGAGTCTATCTTCCAGTCTCTGAAACACCATGCGGGGCATGGTACGTCAAGGCCCCTTCCACTTCAAGCAAAAGCGTAGCGAAAACCGGACCGTATTTCTCACCGGGCTAATTACCCATCGCACTGTCGACGACGAGATACACGGTTGCCAGTTCCGCCAGCACCCTCGCAACATCCTTGAACAGCTCCCACCACTCGATCTCACGCTTTTCCGGAATCCAGATAGTGTCCCCGGGCTCCAGGCTATCGACATCCCCGGGCCATTTCCACTCTCCGGAGCGAACCCTGATCACACGGGTCTTGCCCCGATTCGCATTCCAGGAGTATCCGCCCGCCTGCTCGATGTAGTAGTCCACCCCTCTATCCGGAACATGGATAACATGCCCGGGCGAAGCCACCTGCCCTTCCACCGCGACGGTCAGGGGCTTGTGCGGAATGTTGACCACATCCAGGTTTCGCAAGATCAGATCATGACTCGAGTCGTTTTCCAGAAACAGCTTTTCGAAATCCACAACCATCTGCCCGCGCCGCTCACGCGACCGGAACTTGAAGTACTCGTACTCTGTCTTGGTCATGTCCACCACAGGCATGTTCTTCAGACGCTCGAACTCCCGGTCGATAACTGTATCCCGTTCAGCCCTCACCACCGTCGCCTCGCGAAGCGCCGCAAAGGGAGTGAACCCACCCGCTCGTTTCACTATGTGCGACAGCAATTCCAGGTTCTCTTCGATCGCGTACCAGCCGGGATACTGAACCTCGCCGGTGACGAGGACGGCATGTTCTTCGTGCCACTTCGGAATAGACCGGAGGAACACGCGGTCCCCGTCCTTGAGCACCTGCGCCCCATCGACTGACCGCCCCTCCCTGTATCCCGTCAGATTCAGGAACAGGCGCTCTGTATCCGAAGGATCGGTATCCGAGAACCGTTCAATTTCAACACTCTGGAGGAAAGCCCCGGGCTCGGGGCCGCCGGCCAGGGCAATCAGGTCCGCAACCGTCTCTCCCGACCGCAGTTCAATCAGTCCGGGCCGGAAAACGGCCCCCAGAATCCGGACAGCCCGCTCCATTGGCGGGACGTGAACGACGTCGCCCTCACGCAGGAGGGGGTTGTTCTCCAGGCAGCCCGAAACCTCGTAGGCAACCAGATCCACCGGGACAACACCACCGCCGGACCGCAGAAGCGCGATATTCCGCCTGGAACCAATGGCCGCCACGCCCTCGGCCATTTCGATGATTCCGGCCACTCTCTCGACCGCTGTGGCCACGTACACGCCCGGGGAGCTGACCTCTCCCAGGACATGGACCCGGAACCGACGGACGTCCACGAGTTGCAGTCGGACAAGCGTGTTCCGCAGAAAACCCGACAGAGCACGGCGAACCGTCTCCTCTGCCGCTTCCACACTCAGGCCGCAGACCTGCACGGGCCCCGCCGGATCCAGGAAAACCATTCCCTCCGGGCTCACATCAAGTGTCCTTACCTCTACCCGTTCACCCGACAGCCAGAGAGCCAGCCGGTCCCCGGGCCCCAGCCGGTAGGTGGCCCGATCGATCTTGCCTTCCAACGGCGTGATGCCCGGTCCGGATTGTCCCCCGGTCTCAGGCGCGGTCTGTTCCGGCAACCAGTCCGGGAAATCCGTCTGGGCAGATACCCTCGCGGGCCCTCCCCCAACCGCACCCAGGATGAGACACAGGGCGCAAAGGCCGGCGGCCACTGTTCTGTTGAGGAACAGGACATCACGCTTGGACATCTATTCTCCCCGAGTCCTGAAATCCTTGATGGTTTTCTCCAACCCCTCGCGCAACGACACCCCGGGCTCCCAACCCAGAAGGTCCTTCGCCCGAGAGATGTCCGGCTGGCGAATCCTGGGATCGTCTTCCGGCAACTGCTCATGCACAAGGGCGCTGCCGGAACCTGTCAGGTCCAGAATTTCCCGAGCCAGCTCCAGGACCGTCCGTTCCGATGGATTTCCCAGGTTCACCGGCTCAACCGTATCCGAAGTGAACAGCCGGTAGAGCCCCTCCACCAGATCGGCCACGTAGCAGAAGCTGCGCGTCTGTGCCCCGTCCCCGAACACCGTGAGAGGTTCGCCGGCCAGGGCCTGGCGGATGAAGGTCGGTACAACCCGGCCGTCCCGCGCCCGCATCCGGGGACCATAGGTGTTGAAAATCCGGGCGATCCGGGTATCCACCGCATGGAACCTGTGGTACGCGAAGGTCATGGCCTCGCCAAACCGCTTGGCCTCGTCATACACACCGCGAGGACCAATGGGATTGACATGCCCCCAGTACGATTCCACCTGCGGGTGGACGGCTGGATCGCCGTACACCTCCGACGATGACGCCAGAACAAACCGGGCTCCCTTTTCCTTGGCCAGTCCCAGCGCCTTGTGCGTTCCCATCGCACCTACTTTCAGAGTCTGAATCGGAAGATCCAGGTAGTCGATGGGACTTGCGGGCGACGCAAAATGGAGCACACCGTCCAGCGGCCCTGAGATGAAAATGTACTCCGTCACATCATGCTTGACGAACTTGAAACGCTCGTGACCAGCCAGATGCTCGATGTTCCGGATCGACCCGGTAATCAGGTTGTCCAGCCCAACAATCTCATGCCCCTTACTGAGGAAGAAATCGCAGAGATGGGATCCAAGAAACCCCGCGGCCCCTGTAACCAGAATGCGCATCAGCTTTTCCCCATTCCGCGCTTTTCCCTATAGTGTTTCCGGTAGTACTCCTCGAATTCACCCGACCGGATTTTCCGCCACCACTCCTCGTTGTCCCGGTACCAATCAACTGTCTGTCGCATTCCCTCATCGATCCCCACTTCCGGGGCCCACCCGAGGGACTTCCGGATCCGCTCCGTGCTCACGGCGTGACGCAGAACATGACCCGGGCGATCTTCCACCATTTGAATCCGGTCCTCCGCCAGACCCAAGGTCTCCAGGATAGACCGGGCCATCTCCAGGATGCTGAACTCATCGCCCGTGCCGATGTTGTAGACACGCTCGTCCAGGCTGTCGGCAAGCAAAATGGTCTCCAATGCCCTGCAGTGATCCTCTACGAAAATCCAGTCCCGTGTGTTCCTGCCCGATCCGTAGACCGGGAGTCCTTCGCCCACAAGCGCGTTGGTGATGAAAAGGGGAACCATTTTCTCGGGATACTGGCGGGGTCCGTAGTTGTTGGTGCAGCGCGTGATGAACACGGGCATTCCGTAAGTGACCCAGTACGAAAAAGCCAGCCGATCGCCTCCGGTTTTTGAGGCTGCATAGGGCGACTTGGGCTCCAACGTCGAGTCCTCACGGCAGGGTTCGTCGTGTGCCTCTCCGTACACCTCGTCCGTGGACACATGGACAAACCGGTGCAGGCCATGGGCCCGGGCGCATTCCAGGAGCACGTACACACCGTACATGTCGGTCATCACGAAGCTCCCCGCCTCTTCGATAGACCGGTCCACGTGCGTCTCCGCCGCGAAGTTGATGACCAGATCGCACTCCCGGATCAGGGGTTCCACCACCGAACGCTCGCAGATGTCCCCGTGGACAAAACGGAACCGGGGACTGCCTTCCAGCTCCCTCAGGTTGTCCAGGGTCCCAGCGTAGGTAAGCTTGTCGATCACAACCAAGTCCCAGTCCGGATGGTTCCTGGCCATGTGGTGGGTAAAGTTGCTGCCGATAAACCCGGCACCGCCCGTGATCAGTAGATTGGCCATCGCATTTCCCCTGTCTGTGCCGTGAACAGACCTATGCATAGAACGGGCTAACCGTCTTGCCGCTCCCAGGAATACGGGATCTCGCCCGAATGCGGATCGACCCGGTACTCATCGGGCTGATCATGGTTGTATGGACGCGTCGGGCAGTTGATAAGGAACCCGGGTTCCACACTTATGCCTTTCACCCCATGCACAACCAGTGGCGGGATCTTGACCAGCATCAGATTGTCCTCGCCCATGAAGAACTCGTTGATCTCACCGCGGGTTGGGGAATCATCACGCTGATCAAAGAGAACCACCTTCAGCATGCCCTTGATCACGCAGAAGTGATCGGTCTGGAGTTTGTGGTAATGCCAGCCCTTGACCACTCCCGGATAGGCCACCGAAACATAGACCTGCCCGAATTGCTCGAATATTTCCTCGTCGGATCGCAGGATCTCGGCCAGCCATCCGCGCTCGTCGTGATGTGCGATCAGTTTCTTGGTCTTGACACCGTCGATCATTGCTCCCTCACTGGCTATGGTCGCCCCACACTCGCATACCGGAACCCGAGAGCCCGAACGCTTTCGGGTTCGTACACGTTCCTGCAATCCACCAGGGCGGGGGTCCGCATCTGTTCTTTCATCCGCCCAAGATCCAGCTCCCGGAACTCATTCCAGTCCGTGACCAGGACCACGCAATCGGCGTCCTTCCCTGCCTCGTACGGATCGGCGGCAGTCTCCAGATCCGGCAGGATTTTCCTGGACTCTTCCATTGCCTCGGGGTCGAAAGCCACAATGTCGACGCCGAGGTCCCGAAGCCCCCGGATCAGCGTCAGCGAAGGCGCCTCCCGCATGTCATCGGTCTGCGGTTTGAAGGCCAGACCGAGAACGGCCACCCGCTTGCCCCTGGGATTCCCGAGGACCGTCGCCACCTTCTCTATCATGCGCTGCTTCTGCCGGTCGTTGACCCGCATCACGGCCTTGACGATCTCGGCACGGGCGCCGTGGGACTCAGCTGCCTGGATCAGGGCCCTAACGTCCTTGGGAAAGCAGGATCCCCCGTAGCCCGCACCAGCCTGCAGGAACTTCGATCCGATACGGGAATCCAGTCCCATCGCCTTGGCGACCACGGTTACGTCCGCCCCCAGGGACTCGCAAATCCCGGCCATCTCATTGACGAAGGAGATCTTCGTTGCCAGGAAAGCGTTGGAGGCATACTTGATCATCTCCGCAGACCTAACGGTCGTTCTCACCAAGGGCACGCCCAGCAGCGTCAGGGGGCGGTAGATCTCCGCCAGAACGTTCGTGGCCCGCTCGTTGGCTGCCCCGATCACAATCCGGTCGGGCTTCATGAAATCCTCGATGGCGGACCCCTCCCGCAGGAACTCAGGATTGGACACCACGTCGAACTCGATGGGCTCCTTCTGGGAGTCCCGGATCCACCCCTCGACCAAGCCGCCGGTTCCACAGGGCACTGTGCTCTTGGAAACGACCACCTTGTATCCGTTCATGGCCCGCCCGATGGAACGGGCCACCTCTTCCACCTGGCTCAGATCCGCATCCCCCTCATAGGTGGACGGGGTTCCAACCGCGATGAAAATCACCTCGGAATCCCGGATCGCGCCCTCAACCTCTGTTGTGAACTTGAGCCTGCCGCGCTGGGCGTTGATCCGCACGAACTCGGCCAACCCGGGTTCAAAGAAGGGAACCTCAAAGCGCTTCAGGGATTCGATCTTCTTCTCGTCCACATCGACGTTGATAACCTGGTTGCCGAAATCCGCCAGACAGGCCCCGGTTACGAGACCCACGTAACCGGTTCCCATCACGCTGACATTGTGCATGGAACAGATCTCCTCCTGCCGGGTCCACCGGCAAAGCAAGACCCGGTGGCCGACCCGGGAACTGGCAAGTTCATCATGCTATCTGATCCCCGGAAGGCATGTCAATTCCTTTCTCCGTAATTCCATGCAGCGTAGAATGTTATGGAAACCGCACCCGGCAGATATCCCACCAGTCCGACGTCTGCACCTCCACGAAGTACATCCCGCTCGCTTCCATCCCCGTCTCCGACGGATCCCAACGCAGCATATGTCTACCCACCTCTGGAAACCGGGTTTCCCTCTCCCAGACCGTATTGCCCGACAGATCGCGGACGCGGACTTGCACCAATCCGGGGTGGGCAATCTGGACCTCGATCTCGGCGACTGTGTTTCCCGCCGTTCCTTCCGCCACCCGGACGGTGATACCCGGGACTCGCTCGAGATCCAGAGGAAAATCCGTGTAGAGGTCGGCCATGAGGGCACCCTCAAACATCTTCAGATCCCGGACCGCTACTCCGGTGCGCTCGCCTTCGTAGTTGTGGGGCGCCGGGCTAGAGAAGTCGTCGAAATCCTGCGCCACGAAACGGTTGCCGCCCAGTGTCACCCAGAGGTCATTGGCCTCCGCAGGGAGTCCGGCCTCCAGCTCGCACAGACCATCCGCCTGTTCGACAGCTACCCGAGCATGGAGAGCGCTCGGACCGCAGGACACGAAGCGGTTGTCCGGCACGCGTTCGTCGACGTGGTATATGAGCACACCTTCTCCGGGCACACGCTGGTCAAATCGCTTGCGCCAGCGACACTCCACCATAAAGTACTCGGGGCCCGGAATGCCACCGGGGTAGAGCCGGAACACGGGCGGTGGCAGCAGGCCGCAGCCCAAATCGGTCTTGAGGCGCTCTCCCGTCACGTCAACGGGCGTGGCGAACCCCAGGTGAACTCGCGAGTAGGCATCCATCAGGGAAGGAGTGTCCCCGCTGCCCCCCGCCCACATCCCGGAGCTCATCAGGGACCATGTCCCGAGTCCGGACGATCCGTAGCTCGGATCCCCCAGATCCGGAGCGCCCAGAATGCGAGCAATCTCGTAGGCGAGGAGCCCTACAGGTGCAGTCACCGGCGCTACGACGTAGTGGCTTACCTTGACCCCTCCCACTTCCACCGGAGCCGGGAGTTTGCCCGAATGCGACCAGAGATTCCCGAGCTCGCCGGTGGACTCCATCCCCCGGCTTGAATGGATCACCACGAGAACATCCACCACACCATCGCCCTCACCGGCCTCCCGCCCAAAGGCATCGAACTTCCCAAAGGGCACATCCCGGGCTGCGGCCAAGGCGTCCTCCACCAGCTTATGCGAGTTCTGCGGATACTGCCCCAGTCCGGCCCGCCCCGCGGCATAGTACGCGAGTTCCTGCGGGAGATCGAACCACCCGAATACACTCCCCTCCACATTCAGCGCTCCATCGGAGTTCACGGCGTAGAAGGCCGCAACGCTTCTCCCCTTCTTCCCCGTTCCCTTGAAGAGAGTCTGCTCGAATTTCTCGAGAGGATAGGCAGACATGCCCGCGCGGTTCGGGAAGGACACCAGCAGAGCCACCAGGCGCAGGGTAACCGAGGGTCGACCGGCGGTGATCACCGCGCCCCCCACAGGAAGATCGCCCATTCCCAGCGCCCCTCCCTCCTTTACTAGCTCAATCCACGCGTCCAGTCTCTCGTACTCGACAAGTTTCTCCGCGATGCGGGGTTCGAGGGGAACGGAGAGAGTTGTGGAGGCGAAGATCAGCAGGAGAAGTGAAACAGCGGGAATCAGGATTCGAATCGGGCCCATCGGAAGTACCCCCTAGCCTGGACTGTATGCGAATCCGGATGGATTCGCATACAGTCCAGGCAGAGCAATAGAGAAGTGGACAATAGAGAATAGATTCTGGACAAGAGCATCATAGAAACACACTCACACTTCTCTATTGCGGTCTATTTTCTATTGTCTATTGTCTATTCTCCTGCCCGAGACCGCAACGCTGCCGTTGTAGCCTGGGT
>JAGLYR010000169.1 GCA_023132135.1 Candidatus Eiseniibacteriota bacterium
AATCCCGTAGCGAGCAGGGATTCATAAATAACCCAGGCTAGTTCTCATCTCTTCCAGAATCCCCCGCGCCGCTCTAGCCGGATCCTTGGCTCTCAGCACAGGCCGACCCACGACGAGGAAATCCGAACCTGCTTCGACAGCCCTCGCGGGCGTGGCGATCCTCTTCTGATCATCGGCGGAAATCCCTGCCGGCCGAATCCCGGGTGTGGCCACCAGAAAATCCGCCCCACAGGCTGCCTTGATCGCAGCGCATTCCTCCACCGACGCCACCACCCCCGAGAGCCCGGCAGCCCTGGCGCTCTCGGCCAACCTCAGTACCACTGTCCCCACATCCTCACCACCCACGGGCCTGTTCCCGCGCTGGCTGGTGAGAACGGTGACACCCAGAAGATGAGGCGCCGGGTGTCCAACTCGCCCGGCCTCCTCCTCGGCCGCCTCGCGAGCGGCCGTCATCATTTCCGATCCCCCGAGCGTATGCAAGGTGAGAAGCCCGGCGCCTACGCGGGTCGCGGACCGGACAGCTCCGGCAACCGTGTTGGGGATGTCGTGGAGCTTGAGGTCAAGGAAAATCCCGCATCCGCCGAGCCTGAGCTCCCCAACCAGCTCAGGCCCAACGGATGTGAACAGCTCCAATCCCACCTTGTAGAAGTCGACGACTCCCCCGAGGCTCTTGACAACTTCCCGGGCGGCGTCCTTCGTCGCTACGTCCAGTGCCACGATAAGCCGTGCTTTCATCAGCAAGCTTCCTCCGGAAATGACAGATCTGCTTGCGTCTCGGCCAGAGAGCCTATTACCTCGGTCACAGACGCGAACTCGTGCCTTTCCAGGTAGTCCGCGATCCCTTCGAGAATATGCACCGGGGCAAAGGGATCGACGAAAGTAGCCGTTCCGATCCCAACAGCGGACGCGCCGGCGATGAGATACGCCAGAGCCCCCTCGGCCGAGACCACGCCCCCACCTCCCAGCACGGGCGCACCTGTCGCCTTCGCCAGTTTCCAAAGGTTGGCCAACCCCACGGGATGGATGGCCGGACCAGAGAGCCCTCCCGTCATCACCCCCAAGTTGGAGCACCGCCGATCCACATCGACGGACATACCCACAAGAGTATTGATGACGGACAGCATCCGGGCCCCACCCTCCATCGCCGCCTGGCCAATCTCCACGATGTCCGTGACGTTGGGGGTGAGCTTGGCCACGACCGCACGATCCGTCTCACCGGTAACCGCCTCAAGAACGGCAAGGGTCTCGCCCGGGCTGGCGCCGGCAACCATCCCCCCCCTCTCCACATTCGGACAGGAGACGTTCACCTCAATCCCCGCCACCGACTCCAGCCGATCCACGCGGGCCGCCAGCGTCCGGTACTCATCGCGAGTGAACCCCGCTATACTCACGATCACGGGAACTCCCAGCGAGACCAGGCGCGGGTGAACGTCGCGTTCATACGCATCAATCCCCGGATTGGGCAATCCGATGGAATTCAGCATCCCGCACGGGGTCTCCGCCACCCGGGGTGGGGGGTTTCCCTCTCTGGGATCCACGGTCACGGTCTTGCTGACGATGGCCCCCAGTATCTCCGGTGGGAAGAGGCGGGGACCATCCTCCCCCATCCCGTGGGTTCCCGAGGAGAGAACCAGAGGATTGCTGAGCCTGAGAGGACCCCAGTGAACAGCCAGATCCGGGGATTTCATGGCAGCGCCTCCCAGCGAATTTCCCGGGCCTCGAACACAGGACCTTCGGTGCAGGCGCGCCGGTAGAGCCCCGGGGGGCGGGTCGGAATTGCGCAGCCCAGACACGAACCCGTGCCGCAGGCCATCCGGGCTTCCAGCGTCACCTGGCACGGTACGTCCCGATCTTCGCAGAGACGGGCCACCACCGCCAGCATCGCCGGAGGCCCGCCGGCGATCACCTCTACCTTCCACTCGCACTGGGCGGCCAGTGCCTCGGCCATCTCCGGCGCCACCCCCGTCACCCCACAGCTCCCGTCCTCGGTACACACCCGCACGGGTACCCGAACCCGCTCCCGGACAAAATCCACAGGGAACTCGGACGTCGACCGGCAACCCAGAATCAGCACATCCTCCGGTTCAGGACGGGATGCCAGAAACACCAGGGGCGCCACTCCCATCCCACCGCCAATCAGGATCCTGGGACGCCCGCCTCCCGCCTGGAATCCTCTCCCCAGTGGTCCAATCAGATCCAGGGGTTCCCCAATGCATCTCGAGGCCAGGATTCGAGTCCCCCGTCCGACAACCCGGTACAGCACTTCCATCCGCGACCCGCGCCTCGACGTCTCGAACGCGAAGATGCTCATGGGGCGCAGGAGAAAAGGCTCCCACGCGTTCAAGACCCTCAGCAGAACAAACTGTCCCGGATAGGGAGGGGGGAAATGCCCGCCCAGCCCAAGCTCGAGCCAGTACACTTCGGGCGCCACCTTCTCGTTGCGGAGAATCTCGGCCCTACAGGGAATCGGGTGGGGCGACGGCATCATCCTCCTCCAAGGGTGGGACCGGCGGAGAAATCTCGCGCTGCTCGTCTACGGGAACATCTGTGTCCGCAGTGTCCGGGAACACTTTGCCTGTTGCGGAATCGCTCTCGGCTGCCGGCTCCGGAGCAATAGTTGCCGGGAAATCGGGCAGATCGCCGACTTTCAGGCCCCGCTCGGAGACGCCGGGGATTTCCGTCACACCAATGGAATCTGCAGCGGAAGGCGCCCGAAGCTCCGTGGCCAGAGAGTCCACTGCAACGGACACGTCCGGGGAAAGGACATTCAGTGTGTCCGCAGGTTCGGGCTTTGGGCGAGGCGGAAGCCCCAGTATCTCGCGGCCGACATCCGCATACTCGGTCTCGGGGTACTTGTCCACTACATCCTGATAGAAGCTCATGGCACCCAGCGAATCCTCCTCAACCCATTCCCGGATCCAGGCCACGGCCAGGAGTGACTTGGCCGCCAGGGTCTCGTTGGATCCGTTCTCGACCACGGACTCGTAGTATCCCAATGCCACCTCCGGTTCCTCCGAAGCAAACAGGTAGTGCTCGGCAATGATGAAATCCAGGAGAGGCACGGAGTCCGGGGAAGCCTCTTCCCGTTTCTCCAGGAACTCGTTCAGTTTCCGGACATTCTCCTTCCGCCCGGTCGCGCGGTCCGAGATATCTCGTGGCGGCCTTTTCTGGGACACGAGGTCGTAGGCTTCCAAGGCCTTCTCCAGATCCCGGTGGCCCTTCTCGTAGGCCAGCGCTATTTCGAACTGCGCCTCTCCGGGCAGATCCTGCACCAGTGCATCGTCCACAACCTGCTGGAACATCTTGATGCCCTCTTCCACCTCCCCACGCTCAACCAGGAGACGTCCCATGGCCAGACGGAGCCTGGCCTGCCGGATTGGTTGATTCTCCCTGCCCATCATTTCCTCGTAGAGCCGGTAGGTCTCCCCGATCTGTCCGGAATCCTGGAGTCCACCGGCCATCCGAAGCTGAGCCTCGAATCTCTCCACCTGGTCCCTGGCAAGGGCCGCAGCCTGCTGGTACGCATCGATCGCAGCCGGGAGATCCCCGGATGCCCGGTAGCAGTCACCCAGGACAAGGTACGCGCTCGCGTTCGCGTCGGTTTCCTGTTCGTCGCCAATGAGGCCCGAGATCTCGTCGATGCAGTGCTGGTGCTTGCCATCGGCTTCCCATGAGCGCGCGAGCATAACCGCGGCCATGGGCTTCCGTTCGGAATCCTGCCTGCCGTCGGCTATCCCGCGGAAAATCTCCCGGGCTTCTTCCGCCTGGTCAAGTTCCAGGTGGGCCAACCCGCTCATCCAGCGAGCCTCGTTCACAAAGGGGCTGTCCGGGTAGTAGGTCGTGAGCTCCTCGTACTTCCGGAGTGCCCGCGTGTACTGCTCGCTGTAGAAGAATCCGTTTCCCATCATCAGAAGCGCATCGTCGACCCACTTGGACTCGGAATGCTCCACGATAATCTTGGCGCATTTCTTGATAGATTTCTCGTAGAGAGACGCTGCATCGCTGGACGGTCTGCCCTCTTCCTCCGCCTCCTTGCGCTTCGTCTCCGCTTCATTGTAGAACTTCCGGGCATGGTAGAAGGTGTTGAAGTAGGCACAGCCCGACAGCAGCAGCCCGGCTGTCAAGGCTGCCACTCCCGCCCTGTTCTGCCACTTGCTCAACACGCCGCGTCGGAAGAAGCGCATGGGACCTCCTCGCCAAAACGGCGAACCTCGCCCTTCCACATCACAAATCGGCCATCGACCAGCGCGCCGATGGGCCGCCCGGTCAGCTGCCACCCCGCAAAGGGTGTGTTCTTCGATCTGGACTCGAACCCATCCGGTTCTACAGTCCACATCTCGTCCAAATCCAGAACCGTCACATCCGCCGGCTTGCCGGGTCCAAGAGTTCCCAGATCCAGACCCAGGACCTGCGCGGGACCGAGACTCAGCAGACGGACGGCTTCAGTCAGGGTCAGGACTCCCGGAGCAACCAGCTCCGTGAGAACGAGACCCACGGCTGTCTCCAGACCCAGCAACCCGAAGGCCGCCTCGTCGAACTCGACCTCCTTCTCCTCGCGGGCGTGCGGCGCGTGGTCCGTGGCAATGGCGTCAATGGCGCCCATCCGGAGTCCCTCCCGGACTGCTTCCCGATCCCGCTCTTCCCGCAGTGGGGGATTCACCTTGGCATTGGTGTCGAACGTCCTGACCGCATCTTCCGTCAGTACCAGATGGTGGGGTGTGGCCTCGGCCGTAACGCGAACTCCCCGATCCCGGGCCCGGGCAATCAGTTCTACCGATTGGGCAGTGGACACATGCTGGATGTGCAGATGCCCTCCCGTGAGCTCGGCCAACAGGATTTCCCGAGCCACACGCGCTGTTTCCGCCTGCGCGGGACTACCATTGAGACCCAGCAGAGCGGATACGGTTCCCTCGTTCACCACGCCACCCTGTGAGAGCAGGGCATCCTCGCAGTGGGCGGCTACCGGGACTCCCAGCATCCGGCAGTATTCGAGAGCCCGCCTCATCAGATGACCGTTTTCCACCGAACTGCCATCGTCGGAAACAGCCACAGCACCGGCTTCCACCATGGCGCCCAGGTCCGCCAGCATCTCGCCCCCGCGCCCCCGGGTGATAGCCCCGACTGGAAACACACGCCCGTACCCCCGGGTCCGGGCGCGCTCCAGCACGTACTCTACGGATGCCTCGGTATCGATCGCGGGTTCGGTGTTGGGCATGCAGACCACTGTCGTGAAGCCGCCACGGACCGCTGCCCGGGTCCCGCTCTCGATGGTCTCCTCGTCTTCCCGGCCCGGTTCCCGAAGGTGCACATGCATGTCGATCAGGCCGGGCACCACCACCTTGCCCGTGAGATCTACGATGGTCGCCCCCTCCGGAGCGATGCCCTGTCCCACACCGCGGATGCATCCATCCGCAATCCAGACATCCGCAATCTCGTCCCGCCCCGAGGCGGGATCGATCACCCTGCCGTTTCTAAGAACCAAGCTCACTTCCGCCATCCCTTCCACTCAAGAGGTAGACAACCGCCATGCGGACAGCAACTCCGTTGGTTACCTGGTCGAGGATGATGGAGTGTGGACCGTCCGCCACGTCCGGAGCCAGTTCGAGCCCCCGATTGATGGGCCCCGGGTGCATGATCACTACGTCCTCTTTCGCCTTCCGGAGTCGCTCCCGATCAATCCCGAACAACCGCCGGTACTCCCGGGCCGACGGAATCAGCCCTGCCTGCTGGCGTTCCAGCTGGAGCCGGAGAATGTAGATGACGTCCACATCCCTGATCGCATCATCCACCCGGTCCAACACGTTGCAGGGGAGCGCTCGAATCCCCAGCGGGATCAGAGTCGCGGGAGCGCAAACGGAAACCTCGACCCCCATCCTCGTGAGTCCCCATATGAGGGACCGGGCAACGCGGCTGTGGGCAATGTCGCCTATGATGGCAACCTTCAGGCCGTCGAGGCGTCCGAAGTGGTCTCGTATGCTGAGGAGATCCAGCAGACCCTGGGTCGGGTGTTCGTGGCAACCGTCCCCCGCATTGACAACCGGGACGTCGACATGGTCGGCCAGGAAGTGCGGGGCGCCCGACGCCTTGTGCCGAACTACAATCATGTCTATGTGCATGGCCTGGAGATTGAGGGCGGTATCCCGGAGCGACTCGCCCTTGACCGCACTGGATCCGGAGGTGCTGATGCTGACAGTATCCGCGCTCAGCCGCTTCTCCGCCAGTTCGAACGAGACACGCGTCCTCGTACTTGGCTCGGCGAAATAGTTGACGATGGTCTTGCCTCTCAGCGCCGGGACCTTCGGGATTTCCCGTTCCGAGACCTCCCGAAAGGACTCTGCCGTATCCAGCATCAGTTGGATTTCCTCGGGCTGGATGTGCTCCAGCCCCAGTAAATGCCGCGACTTGAGAATCACCTGAGCACCTCCTCCACCGCGACGTTGTCCTTGCCATCCTGCTCACTAAGACAAACCGAGATGTTCTCGCGCCTCGAGGTCGGAACGTTCTTGCCAACGAAGTCCGGCCGGATCGGAAGCTCCCGGTGCCCCCGGTCGATGAGAACCGCCAGCTGAATCGACCGTGGCCGACCAAAATCGATTATCTCGTCCATGGCCGCCCGGACAGTCCGGCCCGTGTAGAGGACATCGTCCACCAGGACCACATTCTGGTCCACGACCGAATGGGTAAGTTCGGTCTTCCGAACGATGGGTTGGGGCCCGACGGAACTCAGGTCATCCCGGTACAGGGTGATATCCAGGATTCCCAAGGGAACATCGCGTCCCTCGATTTCCCGGATTTTCCGCTGCACACGGTTGGCCAGGTACTCACCGCGGGTCCGGATTCCCACTATCAGCAAACCCTCGCAACCCTTGTTCCTCTCGATAATCTCGTGGGCAATCCGGGTGACAGCCCGGTCGATCTCCTTCGCATCCATGATCTCAGCACTTCGCCTGTCGTTCATTCCTCACCCCAAAAAAAAGACCTCTCACCCCATGTGAGAAGCCATCGCAGATAACACTGCTCTCCATTGTCTCATCCCTTTCCAGCCTCACAGGGCTGGATTAAAGGTCCATCCAGAACCTGCGTCACCCTACCCGACGCGGCTCCATCGCGCAAGTCCTTTTTTCTAGCCTGCATTTCTCACCAGGTTTCTGCTACGGGACCGGTCCATGGGCTGCGAGGCGCCTTTTCCCTCGTCGCTTCCTCAACGTAGCCACGGCTACGCCTTCGGGAGCGACTCAGTCCAAAGGCATCTCTCGCCACATGCCCCGGCCCCTCGCGACGAAACCTGGCGAGAAACGCAGGCTAAATGGGATTATGCTCTGACCAACTCAGAGCCAAGACCAAA